>CAKZVF010000294.1 GCA_937921995.1 uncultured Pirellulaceae bacterium | reverse complement strand
ATCTACCATGCTAAGTTGTAAACAACGGTGGGTCCGGTTATGATCATAGTCTGGATTACACCTTCGTAACCCGTAGATTTGCCCCGCGTAGGTTTACGACAAAGATTTTCAACACTACTTCTAGGGAGATGCCATGTTAAAAAGAGTTTTAGTTGCGGCTGCGATGATCGTCGCAAGCCCAGCGCTTGTTTCCGCCCAGGACCTTTTCTTGTCCTTCGACAGCAATTCTGTACAGACCACTGCTGTTTTACCTGCGGGCAGTGTTAGCGGAACAGCTTTCATTTTCTCAAGTCCTACTTTCGGATTTGATGCTGCTGACATTAGCATTACGCCTAGCGACACATCTGTGGTCAGCGTTTCTGGTGGAACTGCATTCAATGACGTTATTCTTGGTAATGACAGATTTGATTCGACTGTGATCACTACTAATGCTGATGACGCGAACGTTTTGCCCGGTAATGGTCGTCTGTTTTCTGTCAACGTTACTGGAAACGGTGTTAATCCTCTTCTATTCCCAACCGGGCTTGATGGTGGTTTCATCGACGGTGTTGGTGTAAGACTTGCTGAAGTCAATTTCGAGGTGCTTGGCCCAGGTGATACAACCATCAGTCTCGCATTGGGAGAGCAAGGCGTTCTTGCACTGCCTGACACTGTTCTTGATCCAGCATTCGGAAGCGTTTCTTTGACAGTTGAAGCAGCGGAAGTTATTCCTGAGCCATCTTCGATCGCTCTGTTGCTTCTCGGTTCTGTGGGAATGGTAGCGCGACGTAAACGATCTTAAGAAGATCCGTTACAAACTTAGGTTTTAAAGGAAAAGTGGCTCATGCTACTTTTCCTTTTTTTATGTCTGAACCTCGCTGCGGCCATTCTAATTCCGCTCGCTGTGAAACTGTTCCAGCCACCAGGAAACCAATTTTCTGCAAAGCGTTAGATCAAAAGGCTATCGCGCCGATGCCTGACAAACCCTTTTGGAAGTTGGGCAACGCTGTATTCCGCCGAGCTGCTTCATTTGCTCTATTTCCTCAGCGCGGACGGTTTCAGTTCTGCGATTTCCTCCAGCTCATCCCAGCATTTGATCATTGCTTGATGCCGTTTACTGCCTTTGCCTGCTCTGTTTTGTTCTCGCTGGAATTCCGCAACGTTAATGCAAACGCGATTAGACCGGTTAACACAACGCTTCGATGCGTTTGGTCAAAGCTAGTGGTTTTGGACTGCCATTCGGTTGGTTTGGCTAATTGTCTCGCCCGTCCGAACAATTGGTCTGGGAGCTGGTGTTGATCTCCATGTCATTTTTGCATAGTGACCGTGCACTTGACCGCGATGTCAACTTGACATGCGTTTCTTCTCATGCGTCGTCAGAATAGGTAATTATTCTCACGTTGAATAAATTTCTTTCTGAGGATTGTTTGCGGAGACCTTGAAGAAATATGAAGACGTGTTTCATTATGATATGATTTTGCAGACTGTCATGGAACGTTTGGTATCTTCGAAACCACAATCACAAATCGCTCACGTAAACTCTGAATCCTTGGGGGCCACAATGAACTGGGAACCGAAGAAGCGTCAAGCACGTGGATTTACACTGGTGGAACTGCTGGTTGTCATCGCCATCATTGGGATCTTGATCGGGATGCTGTTGCCGGCGGTGCAACAGGTGCGCGAGGCTGCCAGGCGAATCAATTGCGGCAACAATATGCGTCAGATTGCGCTGGCGTTGCTGAGCTACGAGAATGGCAATCAGGAATTTCCTCCGGGGCACCTCGTCAATCCAAATTGGTCCTTCATTCAATTTGAAGTCGACCCACCACCGGGCGGTCTTGATATTTCGACACGCCCACCCAATGCCGCTTGGCCAAACAGAGGCCCATTCTGGAGTTGGATGATGCGAGTATCGCCCTTCATGGAGATGGACGGGGTCTTCAACTCGGTCGACATCAACGATTGGCCGTGGTGGCAGCTTAAAGAAGATGGAACGTCAATTAACGGAACGGTGGTGACCGGTTACATTTGCCCCTCTGAGTCACGTGGGATTGATGTTTGGACGGACCAAAACGGCCACGAGGCCGCCGTGACTTCTTATCTGGGAATCAGTGGGCGAGACAGTTACAAAGAATCCGGTGGGCAGGACGGGATTCTCTACTGCAATTCGAACACGAAGCTGGCCGAGATTCGAGATGGCACATCGAATACGGTGATGGTCGGCGAACGTACCCCATCAGCCAATTTGTTGTATGGTTGGCAGTGGGCAGGTGCCGGAGAAAACCGGCTGGGTGAAACCGACGTGGTTCTTGGAGTCCATGAACGGATTGCCGTTCCACAAGGCGGAGATCCCAACAGTTCCGAAACAGACTTCTTTCGGCCAGGCGAAAATGATGATCCGCTGAATCTGCACCGATTTCACTTTTGGAGTAACCATTCCGGTGGCGGAATGTGGGCGTTCGCTGACGGGAGTGTGCGTTTCTTTTCGCACGAAATTGACGGCGGCAACAATGGTAGCAACGGGTTCGAACCGACCGTGCTAGAGATGCTGGCGACTCGCAGCGGTGCCGAAGTCGTCAATCCAGTTCAAGAGTAGGCTTTTCTTCTTATTCGCAAATTCTTCGATCGGTGAAAATGAAAACGAATGATTTTCCGAGATGTGATTTCTTAAGACGTGCAGTGGCGACTTCTCTGTTGCTGACGTCTCCGGTTTTGATTTTTGCGATGGCAGGATGTGGTTTTGCTGATTCAAGCGAAACGCTCGATCGCGTTCCCAATGTTCCCGCTTCGACGCGTGCTGGCGAAGGCGCGGCGGTTGCTGATCCTGCCGGTCGTTAGTTTGCGGTCGTTGTTTTTTGAAAACGGGGGCCGCTGGCACGGTCTTAGCTTGGCCAGTTTTGAACTAAGTTGATGACTTTGGACGGGCAAGAGTCCCCGTCCTACTTGGCGGACCTAAATTCATTTACGAGATAACAGGCTTAGGGACGTTGTTTTGCAAATTAAGCGGTGCGTCCAGTCGCGTTGGCGCAACCCGGATGTTGCCCTGAAAGCATGACTTGACCCATTCGAACGCACTCATTCGAAGCTTATTGACGAGCCCGCTGTTGGTCGGAGATTTACCCGATGCGCCTCGATTTAACCGCCAGTCACTGGTCCTTCCCGATCAGAGCGTCGAACTTAACTTAGGTCAGAAGCTGGGGCATCTATTTGAAGATGCGTTTGCGGCGCTGCTGGCAACGTCGCCGGGTATTGAAACGTTGGAGCGCAATCTGCAAGTCCAACAAAACCGCCACTTGACGGTAGGCGAGTTAGATTTTTTGATTCGCGAGCCCGAAGGACGACTTACGCATCTGGAAATTGCGACGAAATTTTATTTAGGCGTAGATTCCAGCGACGGCATTTACTTTCCCGGTCCCGATTCGCGTGATACTTACGATCGAAAACTCCGGCGTCTAATGTCACACCAATTAGTTTTGACCAAGCGGCATAAAAGCGATCTGCCGCCGGAATATCGTGATTCAGACATTATGGTGAAGCAATTGGTCTACGGTTGTTTATTCGATAACATTGCCCAGCAGCAACCAGGCTTTCCGGAGTTCAGTAATCCAAATTGCCGCCGCGGCAAATGGCTTCATCAGTCCGAGATGCCTGAATATTTCCCTGCGAAAAGCCAGTTTCATGTCATCCCCAAACACCTTTGGCCGGTGCCGATTGACTTGCTGGAAGAAATACCACTCCAACAATGGCAACCAGAAAGTACCATTGATCGATGTCGAATGTTGCGAATCAACGGAGATCCCATTCCTTTTTTCGTTGCCCCTAACGACTATCCCAAGCAATCTTAATGAGAAAGATAAGGTGCTTCTTCTGAAGCTGGCGCTGTCATTTCAGCATGAGGCTCAGGGCTGTCGGGGGCGTGTTCGGTTCCGTGGAAATAGTTATGCCATTTCTGGACTGATTCTATCGGCATGGACATCAGTGTCTCGTGCGAGATTCCGTTTTCTTCGAGGTCAGACGAGTGGTCTCTCCATAAGTGAGTTCTCATGTCGCCAGGCCCGTTGTAGCCAACGTCCTTTAAGAAAATGCCAGCTTGCGGTTGGGTGGCAGGCCATTCAGATACCCCTGCCATGTCGGTTGTTTGGGGAATGAAATCCGGCGGAACTGACGTTTGGAATATTGTCGATTGCTGTGTCGAATCAAATTCGAAATGGATCTCAGTGTGGTTTGCCTCAACGGATTCCATGGGAACATAGACCGCAGTCGAATTCGGGTCGACTACCCATTGCGATTGTGGTTGAAATTGCGGTTGAGGAATTGCCTGATCTTCGCCGGCGATAGAAGCTTGCGATTCTTCGGTGGGTTGGAATCCAGTGATCTCAATTATCTCTGCATGTACGCGTTGAACCAACAGCCAGTTGTTTAAGTAAACTGCCGATGAAAGCGCGCAGAGCGCGATCGCGTAAGTGATATTTTGCATAGGAATGGGGGGCGATAGGAGGGGAAGATTGGCTATTTGCTTATAAAAGTTCACTCGTCCTTGGGATGAATTTCCTTGAGAGCCGTTTTGTGAAAGCGTTTCAAATGCAAGGTGTTCTAATGATTAAGACGCCCGTAAGGAATTTGATTGCGACAGTTGGTGAATATTTAGAACAGAAAATGCGTATCCTTTCGCGACCTTGACGTGAAAAACTCATTGTCGCTCAGCTTTCCAAGCTGATAGCGGGTGGCACGTTTGGTTTTGTTTCAGGCAATGCAGTAAGTATTGGAACGCTTTTCACATCAGCATGCTTACGATTCGGAGAATCTAGCGACAATGACCGTGAACGATTACTCGTTAGGATCCGGTAGCTGTTGTAATTGCACTTCTTTTGTATCCGTTCACGGCCCACTTGTTTAACTGCGATCATGATTTTCAGAAGCCGTGTTGTTCGAATGTTCCATGCCGTTTAGCCAGTAGGCAAAAACACCTTTACTGCTCCGACTCAATCGTCGCGACCACGGGACGGTGATCTGAAAGTTGTGTGTCGACGGTTTGCGGATCGGTCAGATTTAGTTCATGGCTCACAAGCACCCAATCAATGATTGATTTTGGATCGGTAGTCGAATAGGTCATCAAGGCAGTGTTCGAATCCCCAGAGCCTTCGGTCCAGTTTGATTGATAAGAAAATTGTGATTGCTGGATTAATTTGTCGAACGCATTGATGCCATTTCCGTCCTGATTGCTGTTGGGGAAATTGCTGGGAGTCGTGTTTAGGTCTCCCGCGACAATGATTGGAGCAGAAAGTTCCCCTAGATGCCGCGCGACATCGTCAATCTGTTTGACGCGAATCGCTTCGCCTCTTGATTCTAAGTGAAGACCGACAATGGAAACTTTGCGATGATTCGGTAGCTCCACGGTGCAACTGACTCCACGTTTGTTGCCGACTAGCCAAGACTCCCATTGGTTCAGCGGTTGGAGCCGGACAACTTTGGCGTCGCTGACGGGAAAGCGACTGAGGATCGCATTGCCAAAATACCAACGCCCATACAGAAACCCAAAATCCAAATTGGCTTGTTTGATGCAAACCGGATAGCCTGCTTTCAGCGCGATTTGCGCAGCCTGATCGTTGCCGCCACTCCAAGTCGCGGAAAAATCGACCTCGTTTAGAATCACGACATCTGCATCGAGCTTTTGGATTGCTTCGGCAATTTGGTCGACGCGGTCTAGTTTCTGGTCGCCGCCTTCTTTCCAGTTACTGTCCACAGCCCCGCGACCGTGCGCGATATTCCAAGTGGCGACTCGCAGGATTGACCGTTCGCTGGCGTTGATTTTGCCAGCGATCTGTCCAAATTCCGGATAGTCGCAGCGCACAAGCTTTCGGCCTCCACTGGTCAATCGAAAGAACAGATAAGGCAGCAGAATGATCGCCAAGGCGACAAGGATCAATCGGAAACGCAGAGACCGTTTGAAAAAGCCGCGTGAGCTTTCGCGCGTGCCGGCCTGCTGATTCAAAGAATCATTCATTGATGGGGCAACACCGCTTAGATAGAGAATTACGTGCCATCATAGATTCGATTGGCGTTTTCGACTTAGCGCAAGTTGAAAAGAAATGCTCTGACAAGTCTTTTTATAGAAAATAAATCGCACAAGTGATGCAAAAAGATCAATGCAATTTTGAACCGATACGACTATTCGTTCGCAGCTTTCGAATTTGAGGTAGGAAACTTCAGCGTCGAAGGCCCGTTTTGAAATTCGTCTTCGGACTGCTCCATTTTCTCTCGCAACTCTTCACGGACCACTGGCATTTCATGTGGAGCTTCAATACCAATTCGCACGCCTCCACCTGTGATTCGAACAACGGTGACCGAGATATCATCTCCAATCCAAATCCGTTCTCCAGCTTTTCGACTGAGGACTAACATTTTCGATTCCTTTGAATGATAAAAATTCCTTTTTGATCCTGGTGAGATGAGGCTCGAGGTGGATCTGCAGAAAAGGGCGGGGGTAGGCTTGGACTTTGAAATCAAAATTAAGCGAATGCAAATTTTGAAAATTTTCAAGCCAATGATTTTTGTGTTGCAAAGTGGTCTTGACACGAACTTTGCTAACATAAGACTAGCGGGAAAGCACGTTTTTCACAAGCGTTAGAGGCAAATTCTAAAAATTTTGAGTCTTCTCTAAAACCCGTTGGTGGTTGTTTGAGTCGAAAATCGCTAACATTTGCTTATTGTTAACTAAATTCACTTTGGCATCGCGTATCACTTGGCTTCAACTGTCGTTTTGGCGCATTGGCCCCCTTTACTTAGCTTCGCTAGCAGCCCCTAATTCGCTTGGTCAAAAATAATTTTCCTTTTTTGCTAGATCCAATTCAAACCGTTAGGCATTTTTTGTGGCAATTCAGTTCGATCCCAATCACTTTCCTATCAAGCAGTCCATCAATTTTTTGGCTCATTGCAGCGTATCGCATTTGAATAAACCGGCGGCCGATCGAGCCGCGTATTTTCTCGAGCGCCAAGTTGCCATCGGGCGCGGGATGTTATTTGAGTACACCGGCGATGAAAACATTGCCAAACGGTTTCATCAGAACTTTGCCAAATTAATGAAAACGTCGGCTGAGAACATCACGATGACGACCAACACGTCTGAAGGCATTTCGATGATCGCCAATGGGTATCCGTTTGAGCCCGGCGATCAGATTATCAGCTACGTGAACGAGTACCCCGCGAATCATTATCCTTGGGTGCTGCAAGCGAAAAAGCGCGGCGTTGAATTGATTCTGTTATCTGATACCGACGTGCCGCAAGAAGATCGCCCTTACACGGCTCCGATTGATGATTCGTTGGCGCGCGGATGGTCGTTTGAAGAGCTGGAATCGCGCGTCACCGATCGCACGCGCATTATCGCGATCAGCCACGTTCAATTCACCAGCGGTTACGCGGCGGATCTCCAACGCTTGGGTGACTTCTGCAAATCCAAAGGCATTGACTTGGTGGTGGATGCGGCGCAAAGCCTTGGCTGCTTGCCGGTCTACCCCGAGCAATGGAACGTGGCTGCGATCGCTTCGGCCGGGTGGAAATGGCTTTTGGGGCCGGTGGGCACCGGTGTGATGTACACCAGTCCTGAGTTTCGCGCGAAAATCGAAATTACAATGTCCGGTGCGGATCACATGGTTCAAGACACGCAGTATCTGGACCACACATGGAACCCGCACACCGATGGCAGGAAATTTGAGTATTCCACGGTCTCCTATGCGTTACTGGACGGGCTGTCGGTGGGGGTCGAGGAGGTTTTCTTGAAGCACTCGTCCGAAGACCGCTTCGCTCACATTCTTGAGCTGCAGGAACTGGCCCTATCGCAATTGGACATGGAAAAATACCAACCCATCGTTCATCAAGCGGCGACTCGGTCGGGTATTCTGGCGCTAATCCCCAAGGTTTCCAGCGCCCCTCAAATTTGCAAAGAACTCGAAACCAAAAACATTATCGTGACCCCACGTGATGGCTACATTCGATTCGCGCCGCATCTTTGCACGACCAATGACGAGATCGAACAAGCCGTCGCCGCACTCAACAACATCGCTTAATGAAATCGCCATTTGCTCAATGAAGATGCCTCGATGCTTCGTTACACAATCCTCTCAGCCGTGGCAGTGATCGTTGCGATTTTGATGATCTTCATGTCACGGAGTTCGACAGATAGGGATTCAGCGATCGTAGTACTTTGTGCCCCGAGCCTTGCCGGGCCGATGGAAGAACTGAAACAGCTCTTCGATCAATCAGAAAACAATCATGGCAAGATCCGCGTTGAAAATACCTATCGTGGTTCGGCTGAGTTATTGGCGATGTATAAGATCAGCCAAATCGGCGACGTCTTAGTTGCCGCCGACGTCGATTATCACGACGAATTTATTGCGGCCGGATATTGCGACGCGTTAGAACCGCTGGCAGAACAGTATCCCTGTTTGATCTTCACCAGCGTCTCAGAGCAGGATGCACTTTCAGTTTTAACCGACAGCGCTGCCGAGATCACGACGTCCGTTCCAAAACCAGAGCACGCTGCTATTGGTCGGCGAGTCGCTTCGATACTTGGCGATCGGCAATATGAACGCCTCGTTGATCGCGCCAAGGTCTCGCGCGAAACGGTATCTCAGGTTGCCGCTGACGTTAGCAGCGGAATCGTCGACGTTGGAATCGCGTGGAACACGTCTTCCAAACAGTTCAGTAATTTGAAGCTGGTCGTCCCGCCGGAATGGTCGGGCCACGCGTCGCAAATCGGAGCCTCCACGCTGCTTAATAGTCCGCGAATAGAAGCAGCCGAAACCTTTGTTGACTTTCTGGCATCTCCCAGCGCCGCACAGGTTTTTCGTCGATATGGTTTCACGTCGAGTAAACTTAAGACAAAAGTCATCCAAGGCGGCGTTGAATGATGCAACCAAAACAACGAACACCAAGCTCCGACCGCCGCTTCTTGATCGTTTTGATTGGTTTGGCGATCGGTTTTTCAACCATTCTTTTGATGATGGTTTGCGCAAACATATGGGTGGCAGCTTCAGGGCAATCCAGCATTTGGCAAACGCTGCAGAGAACTGAGATTCGTCGGGCCATCTGGCTGTCGATTGGGACGAGTCTGTTGAGCACCGTGATCAGCCTTTGGGTCGGAACGGGCATCGCTTATTTGATTTCGCGGAACAGGATTTTTGGCTGCCGCGCCGTCGATTTGTTGATGGACCTTCCGGTCTTCCTGCCGCCGCTGGTGATCGGGATGAGCCTGTTGATCTTGTTCCGTCAAACGCCGTTGGTGGCGCTGGATGACTGGTTGCAAATTGCGTTTGAAGTGCCTGCGATCATCCTTGCCCAATCCATCGTCGGCATCGCGTTTGTCTACCGGACTATGAAGGCGACCTTCGATCAGCAAACCGGACGCGCCGAACAGATTGCGGCGACGTTGGGCGCGTCACAGTGGCAAGCGTTTTCTGCGGTGACAATTCCCGCATCCAAACAAGGCTTGCTGGCTGCCGCGGCGATCGCTTGGGCGAGAGCCTTTGGCGAATTTGGACCTGTACTGGTGTTTGCAGGTAGCTTTCGAGGCCGCACTGAAGTCCTGCCGGTTAGCATTTACCTTGAACTAAATTCAGGCAACGTCGCTGGTGCCGCGGCGATTTCTCTACTGATGATCGCGATCGCTGTCGTCGTGCTGTTGCTGGTCAGGGTTACCGCGCAAGATCGGAGCGGACGATGATTGAACTAATTGATGTCTGTGTCCAGCGTGGAGAATTTCGATTACCTCCAACCTCGTTGACGATTCCATCGGGAAGATGTGGTGTGATAACCGGTGTCGCTGGAGCGGGTAAAACTTCGGTTGTGGAAGCGATCTGTGGGTTGCAGCCAATCAGTTCTGGGGCGGTTAAGCTCAGAGGGCAAGACGTCTCGCCGATGCCGGTAGCGGAGCGCATGATCGGCTACCTGCCGCAAGATGTTGTGCTTTTTCCAAACGTGAATGTGGAAGCAAACATCGGTTTCGCGCTCAAGGCACGAGGATGGACAAAGATCCAAATGCGTCAGCGGACCGAAGAACTTGCGCAAGAACTTGAACTGAACGATCTTCTAAGACGAAAGCCACGCCAACTATCTGGCGGTCAGCAAAAACGTGTGGCGCTGGCACGGGCCGTGGCGTTCAAGCCGGACATCGTCTGTTTGGACGAACCGTTTGTGTCGTTGGGCGAGCACTCAAGATCGCTGGTCAGGGAATTGCTTAAACGAATCTTGTCGGAACAATCGGCCACTATTTTGGTGGTGACTCACCAGCCAGAGTGGGTCGAGGGAATTTCAGATGTTGAGTTCAAAATTTAACGCGGTTGATGGTGGCCATGAAAACCGTCAGCATCTCTTTCTTACAACTCCAACGCATCTTCGATCAAACTGCGAATCTCGCGCGCCTTATAGGATGTCTCCACGGGAATTCGCAACAGCGGAATCTCCGCCGAATCAAACGCTAGGTTGACGAACTTGTCGCGTTCAATGCGCTCGGGGCGCTCATGCGAGACGTCGTCCAGTTCGATCGCCACGATCACCTCGAGCGTATTGGGATCGCACAGTACGAAATCAATGTGCTTGGAAAGAATCTTATTCAGCCACGTCCGCCGTTTTGCCGTGTCGGCGGAGACCTTGAGCAGATCCGCGATCCTCACCATGGCAAAAATCTCCCAATCGTCCAGCACCGCTTTTCTGAGCGATTTATAGAAACGCAACTCCGACCGCGTCACCAGCGACTTTCGCGGTTCGTAGGGTAAACGCGTGGGTTGCGAATACATCCGCAACAACATGATCACCGCAACCACCACCGCGCCGCCGGTCAGCAGCGGCCAGTATTGCTGAGCAAATTGAAAAAGCTGTTCCAGCATCGGCCAATGGGGCTTTGAAAAAAAGGAAGTTGGGACGATCCGCGCGGCATCTCCGCCAAACCTGACAACGAAAGAAGGCAATTGCCGTCTACCGATATTATCGGACTGGCTTTATGATGTTGGACAGTCGCGGCAGCGATATTTTGCCCCATATTTTCCCAATTCAACAGACCAGTCGCGCGTGTTTTGAGCGGACGCGGATGTTATGAGCACTTCTCAAGCTTCAATTTCACCTGAAAATTCATTTCTTAAGCCTCTTAAGATCGGCAATGTCGACATCGGGTTTCCGGTCGTGCAGGCGGCGCTTTCGGGCTACAGCGATTGGCCGATGCGCGTGATCGCGCGGCGTTTGGGTGCGCCATATACCATCTGCGAGGTGATGTTGGACCATTTTTTGGTCAATTTGAAGCAGCGGAAGCGCACCAGTCACTTCCTCCATATCTCCGACGAAGAACATCCGGTCGGCGGACAGCTGATGGGTGCTGAACCCGAGCAATTCGCCGCTGGAGCGATGAAGTTGGTGAACGCAGGTTTTGACATTATCGATATCAACTTCGGCTGCCCGGTGAAGAAGGTGCTGGGCCGTTGCCGAGGCGGATTTCACTTGAGCCAGCCGGAAACGGCGTTAGAGATCATCCGTCTCACGCGCGATAACGTGCCGTCGGAGATTCCGGTCTCGGTCAAGATGCGGCGCGGCATCGACGACACGCAAGAAAGCCGCGACAACTTTTTTCAGATCCTCGACGGTGCCTACGAGATCGGCGTTGATGCCATCACCGTCCACGGCCGAACGGTAGAACAGCGTTACATCGGGCCCTCGCGCTGGGAATTTCTGAAAGAAGTGAAACAACACATCGGTGACCGGGTGCTGCTGGGCAGTGGCGATCTTTTCACGGCGCAGGATTGCTTGGATATGATCGAACAAACGGGCGTTGACGGAGTGACGGTCGCCCGTGGTGCAATCGGCAACCCGTGGATCTTCAACCAAACACGCGCCTTGGCCGCGGGCGAGCCATTGCCGGATCCTCCTTCTTTGTTTGAGCAGAAGGAAGTTTTGCTGGAGCACTATCGTTTGGCGGAGGAACTGTATGGGCCCGATCGTGTTGGTCAATTGATGAGAAAATTTGGGATCAAGTATGCGGTTTTGCATCCCGATTTTAAGGGAGTGCGATCGGCGTTTGTGAAGGTGAAGAACATGGATATGTGGAGGGAGGCGCTTAACGAGTTCTACGCCGAAGATCTTCCTGGCTGTCACCCCGATGGCAAAATGCACAAGGCTTCTGGAAGCGGTAATCAGTGATACCGCGCGGAAGCGTCATTCCGTGGAAACTGAATTCACCTACGAATTCAACCAGCAAAAATTCTCCTCAGACCAATACGACTTCAACGGTACGCAAAGATCCAGAAAAGAATGCAAAGCGATCGTCCGCAGTCTTCCTGCGGGCAAAGAGACCGTTTGCTTCGTCGATCCTGATGACCCAGAGAATGCGGTGATGAACCGTGAGTTCTTGACGCCGTGGCTGGAGCTTTTAATGTGAGGCATTTTTTCGGCCGTTGGAGCGGGCATCGCGATCGGATTTCCCATGTCGCTTGGCCGACGCAAAGGGCGCAAGAAAACCGTGAGTGACCCAGATGGGTTTTCCGCCGTCGGCAGTCTTCAATCGACTGACCCGAAATCAACCGGCCTCTACGAAGAAGACGTCGAGGACCAAAAATGGGATGTGCCGCAGCGTCTGAAACCGACGCTGACGCGCATCGGGACGCTGGTGGGGCTGACCTTCGTCGCGCTGTTTTGGAACGGAATTGTCAGCGTGTTCGTGTGGCACGCCGTGGCGGACCTAAAAGGCAATTTCATTTGATCTTCCTCCTACTTTTCATGATCCCCTTCCTGTTGATTGGTGTTGTGATCATTCTTGGTGTGTTGAGAGCATTTTTGAATCTGTTTAATCCCGTGTTTGAGATCGCGATGAGCACCGGTGCCGTCGCCCGCGGCAGCAGCGTCGACGTCGCTTTGCAAATCAAGGGCAACGCTCATCGGATTAGTCGTTTAAGAATCGTCGCTGTTGGCATCGAATCGGCCAAGTACCAGCAGGGCACCGACACGGTGACCGCGACGTCGGAATTCGGGCTGATCCCAATCGTCGACACGACCGAAACCGACGACGACGTCTCTTTCGGAAAGAAATCGAATCGCTCGCGCGAGGGTCTCGACGCCCGCGACAAGTGACAGGTCGTGGCTCCTCGCCCTCAACAACCCTACCGATAATCCTCGATATCATAGATCGTTTCTGCATCGGGTTGGAACTTATCGTCCAGCATCGATGAATTGTCGTACAGCCAAGCTTCGCAGACATCGGAATCGGCGATCGTCCACTTGTTTTCGCCGACCAGCGCGAACGGACGTTCTCCGCAGCCCGAAATCAACACCGCATCACCGGGTTGGGCTCGTGAGAGTACCCATTCGATCGCTTTGAAGCGGTTGGGCACAACCTGAGCCGATTCGGGATTCTCAAAACCGTCCAAGACTTGATGAATCGGTTCGTAATCAACCATCGGGTCGGCACTGGTGCGCGTGATGATGGCTTGGCCGGCGGCCCTTTCGGCTACTTCGCCCATCATCCGGCGCTGAAGTTTGGATTGGCCTTCTTCGACCGAACATAGACACCAAATTTTGCCAGTGACGACCTGCCGAAGCGTTCTCAATGCGTTGGCTAATTGCGTGGCGGAGGTCGCCGAATCGATCCAGACGCCAAACGGCTGACCGCATTCCACACGCTGCATCCGGCCCGGGATCTGACCTGCGGATTCAATCCCTTTGGCGATCGTCTGCAGACTGATGTTCAAGGACAAACCGACCGCCGCTGCGGATAAGCAATTGTAAACGTGCTGGTCACCAATCATCGACGTCCGAACAACAACCGACTCGCTTCCAGCGGTAATCGTAAAGACTTGATCGCAATTGGAACGCTGTAAGACTTTGCCCATCACGTTCGCGTCCTGCTTGACGCCAATAGTCAACGTCGGATGGATGATCTTGTCCAACAGGAAATGTGATTTTGGGTCGTCCGCATTGACGACGGCCATCGCGCCTGGGTTCAGGTAGTCCAGCATCCGCAAAAACGCGCGTTCGTAATTCTTGCTGTTGCCATGGCAATTGTCGGGGTCGCGTCTGATGTTGGTCAGAACGGCGATGTCCAGCTTCACACCCGAAAGCGAACGATCGGCTAAGGACATCGACGGGATTTCGACAACGGCGTGATTGCAATCTCCGATCACCATTGCTGAAAGATGTTCCGCGATGGCCGGAGGGTTGATTTGTTTATTGGGAAGAGAGTGGCCTTCGGTACCAGCGGTGACTTCAATCGACGAGATCATTCCTACGCGCGCTTGATCGGCCCGGAGAATGCTTTGGATCAAGTGGGCCGTGACCGTTTTCCCGTCGGTGCCGCTGACACCGATGGTCTTCAATCGTTGGCTGGGGGCACCGGCCAAGGCGTGACAGATTTCACCGTAAGAGCGGCGAGTGTCCTGGACCAGTATTTGCGGTTTGTCGATCGCCAGAAGACGTTCGGTCACGATCGCGGCGGCACCTTTTTCGATCGCCTCGTAAGCGAACTCGTGCCCGTCGATCTCAGAACCGATGACGGCAACATAAACGTCGCCCGGTTGGACGTCTTGCCAGTGGCCGCAGCAAGAACTGACGCAGATCTGATTCGCTCCGATCAGTTTTGATGTCGGAAGAATCTGTTGAACAGGAATTCCTGCCATCTCCGAAGAGAGTTGGGTAGTCATAAGGCCTCCTTGCCTAACGCACGCCAAATTAATTGTCACGTTCTCAGAACGTGTTGCTCGAATCGACTTCCATGTCGACGTCAACGATTCTCAAGATCTGGGATTTTGCGTCAAGGCGAGAATTGTTGCCAGCACTTTCAGTGTAGTGGATGAGGCCACGAATCCTGCGGAGGCATTGAACGATGCGTCAAAGGCCGAATCAAAGAATGAATTGGGGGCAGCGGCGCGACCGGACGCGTGGCCTCGTCCACTGCGGAAAACCACTCGGATTTCACGCGGAACACAGAATAGGGGCGGCGGCAATCTCGCCCGCGTCCCCTACTAGCTTTCGACTTTCGAGCATGCGAAAATCGGGTTAAAGCCAGCAGCACATGAACGCTGGCAATGGCAATCTAAGCACAATAGGTCAACAACGCGCCAATGGAAGATTTTGATATTAACTCGCTGTCAGCGTATCTGCATCTGACTCCCGACCAAGTCAAAAAGATGGCCGAACGTGGCAAGTTGCCGGGCCGGCGAATCGGCGGCCAATGGCGTTTTTCCCAACCCGAGATCCATCAGTGGTTCGAAGACCGCATCGGGGCCTCCGATGAAAAGGAATTGGTTGAAGTCGAACGCGTTTTCGAGATTCAATCACAAAAGCAATCCGTCGACGAGTTTCACATTCCTGATTTGCTGAGTGTTAGCAACGTCGCGATGCCGCTGTTGGCGAGGACGAAATCGAAAGTGATCACAAAGATCTGTGAACTCGCCGCCGCCTCGGGCACGCTTTGGGAGCCCGATAAAATGGCGGATGCGATCGCCAAGCGCGAGCAACTTCACCCCACCGCGTTAGAGAGTGGCGTTGCGCTGCTGCACCCGCGGCGGCCGATGCCCAACGCGATGGGCGAAGCGTTCATCGCACTCGGCGTCACCCACAGCGGTATTCCCTTCGGTGGACCGCGCGGATGTTTAACCGACATCTTTTTTCTCATTGGATCGACCGATGAAGCCGTGCATCTTAGATTGCTGGCGCGACTGAGCCGTTTGATCCAGATGCCGGAGACGCTTGATCAAATTCGCGCTCAATCGGCGCCCCAGGGAGTCTGGGATGCGATCCAAGCTGCCGACGAAGAACTTTAGATTCATATTTGCCGCTTTTTTTACGATAACAACAACGCAGTCCCGACATCAAACACGGAGAGAAGAATTAATGGCAGACGACAATCAAGATTACTGGATCGGATTTGATTTGGGTGGCACCAAAATGTTGGCCATGGTCTTTGACAGCAAATTCAAACAGCTCGGGAAGGCTCGTAAAAAAACAAAAGGCCGTGAGGGAATGGAGGCGGGGCTCAAACGCATCAATACCGTCATCAAAGAAGCGCTTGAAGACGCCAAGGTCGACGCGAAACAAGTCAAAGGATTGGGCATTGGTTGTCCTGGGCCATTGAATCTGAAAAAGAAAGTCATTCGTACAGCGCCGAATCTCGGTTGGGATAACGTCCCCATCGGAGAATCGATTGAGAAAGAGTTCGGTTTTCCCGTAACGGTTGCCAACGATGTTGATGCGGGCGTTTTTGGCGAATACAAATTCGGCGCTGGCGAAGGGAAGCGATGTGTCGTGGGTATCTTTCCCGGCACGGGCATTGGTGGCGGTTGCGTTTACGAGGGCAAGTTATTTCGCGGCGCGAATTGCTCGTGCATGGAAATCGGACACCTTTCGGTTTTACCCGGCGGTTCAATCGACGGGGCCGGCAATCACGGTTCGCTGGAATCGGTCGCGTCTAGATTGACGATCGCCGGACAAAGCGCGTTGGCGGCCTATCGAGGTCAGGCGCCGCATCTTCTGCAAAAAGCAGGCACGGACATCGCTAACATTCGCTCGGGGGCGATTTCGGAATCTGTTGAAAAGGGAGACAAAGCCGTCAAAAAAATCGTCGAAGATGCTTGTGAATATTTGGCGGTGTCGGTGGCGGCGGTGGTGCATTTGTTGGCCCCAGACGTAATCGTGTTCGGCGGCGGCTTAATCGAGGCGATGCCCAACGTGATGTTGCCCGAGATCCAGAAACAGGCTCAAAAGAAAATTCTGCCGGCGCTGCGAGACGTCTACGAAATTGTCGAAGCGAAACTCGGCGACGATGCCGGCGTGATGGGCGCCGCGGCGTTGGCCAAACAAGCCGTCCAAGAGTCAAAGAAAATCCAAACGGTGTAAACCAGTCGTTAGCTTAACTGCGGCGGCAATCACCTGCACCGACGACGCGTTGGAGGACAGAAAATAATGATCAATCGGGACAGCAATTATCCCAGTGGGAACATCAGCGCGGAACCAAAATTGGTCGCTGTGATCGATATCGGTTCGTCGTCGCTGCGGATGAAAATTGCCGAAATCCGGCACGATGGTTCCATCCGAAACATCGAATCATTCGCCCAAGCGCTCAGTTTGGGCAAAGATTCCTTCAGCAGCAAAGCAAGGATTGAACGTGCGACCATCGAAGACTGCGTGCACGTGCTGAGCATTTACCGAGCGAAGCTGGATGAATACGGCATCGTTGACCCGGACCATATCCGCGTCGTGGCCACCAGTGGCGTTAACGAGGCGCGGAACAGCCTTGCCTTTAAGGATCGGATCTTTATCGCAACCGAATTTGTGATTGAGGCATTCGACGAAGCGATCGTGCATCGTGTGACTTATTTGGGCCTGCAGCCCTACATGCAAAATGAACCAGCTTTCTTCGAAGACCAGTCGGTTGTGTTGGAGGTGGGCGGCGGCACAACAGAAGTTTTACTTCTGGACGGCAAGGATGTTTCCTACGCCAAAACCTATCGGCTTGGTGCGTTGCGTTTGAGAAAACAGTTGGAGGTCTATGACGCCCCGCTGGTCAAGTCGCGTGAATTGATGGAGTCCCAGATCAACCGCTATCTGGAAGAGTTTCTACACTGCGGCATGGAAATTCAGCCTCAACATTTGCTCTCTAAGGGAGGCGATGTCCGGTTCGCGGTGCAGCTGTTGAACCAGAAAAGTCAGGGCGATGACTTGGTTTCTCTGGACGTGAAGGACCTTGCAGATCTTACCGACGATGTACTCAAGCGATCTCCCGAAAGTCTTGTCACGCAGTACCACCTCAGTTTGCCCGACGCCCAAACATTGGGGCCGGGACTGTTGACGCATGTGATTTTCGCCAAACGTTTAGACGTTAAGAAAATCTTGGTGGCCAACGTCAACCTGCGAGATGGATTGATCAAAGAGATGACTGGCCATCATCAATGGACGGACTCGATTCAGGAGCAAATCGTGCGGTCGGCGACGTTGCTGGGGCGAAAATATAACTTCTCCGAAAACCATTCGATGCACGTTTCGGATCTTGCCTGCCAATTGTTTGACCAACTACAGGTGCTGCATCAGTTATCGCCGCGCTATCGAGGGTTGTTGCAGGTGGCCGCGATCTTACACGAAGTCGGCATGTTCATCGGCAGTCGATCGCGTCACAAGCATTCGATGTACGTCATCAGCAACAGCGAGTTTTTCGGGATCGGCGCAAGAGAACTGCAACTGGTCGCGCTGCTGGCCAGATATTACCGTGGTGCGCCGCCTCAGCCGAATCACCCTGTGTATTCCGGGTTAGGCAGACGTGAACGCGTGGCCGTTTCGAAGATGGCGGCACTTTTACGTGTGGCGAAGTCGTTGGACGTGACCAGAACGCAGCATTTCAGCAAGATCGATTGCCGGATCGAATCCAAACGCATTGGGGTTCACGTCGAAGAATCGGTTGAGCTATCTTTTGAGCGGTTGGAGCTCAAGCAAAGCGGCGCTCTGTTCGAGGACATTTTCGGAAGACCACTAATTCTTACCTCCAATCGCAACGAGCTATGAAGAAATCGAAATCAAATTACATCAACCGCGAACTGAGCTGGCTTGAGTTTAATCAGCGCGTGCTCGATTTGTCCGCGGACGAAAGTGTGCCTCTGCTGGAACGATTGAAGTTTCTGGCCATCAGTGCGGCGAACCTTGACGAATTCATGATGGTGCGCGTCGGTGGTCTGCAACTGGTGGAAGCCAGCGGCGATACTAAAAAGGACATCGCAGGGATGACCGCGACGCAGCAGCTGACCAGTATTCGTGGTCGTATCCGGGAAATGTACGATTTCCAAGCGCGGCAGCTAAAAGAATTACAGCCGATGTTGGCTAAAAACGGAATCAGGCGCCTGCGCGAAGACGAACTTTCGGAAACGCAGCTTGATTTTCTTCGCCGTCAATTCACAAACGAAATCTCAGCCGCGCTGGCACCGCTGGCCGTTGAGAACAGTTACGGCTTCCCTCTACTTTCAGGAGCGCGGCTGTGCGTATGTGTGCGACTGCGGTCCAAGCCAGAGGAGATCATCAGCCCCAAAGTTAAAAAGAAAGAAGCTCAGCCAGATACCGATACCGATACCGATACCGATGAAAAATCGGATGAATCTTCTGAAGATGGCGAAAGGTTCGCGCTGGTACCGGTCGGTCGGTCGCTGGATCGGATTTGGGCGGTGCCCGGCGACACAGTTTTTGATTACATGTACGTCGAAGAAGTGGTGGCGATGTTTCTGTCGCAGGTTTTCGGCGGCCAAGAAGTGTTAGAAGCCGTGCCCTTTCGCGTCACCCGCAACGGCGACGTTTCAATCGACGAAGACAGTCGTTCGGATTTGATGATCGACATGCAAGAGATGCTCCAGGCGCGCCGAACCAGCCATGCCGTTCGGCTTGAGATCTGTGATACGGCATCGAAGGAAGTCAAAACCTTCCTGTGCGATGCACTTGAAATCGACGAAGCCGACGTTTATCCGATCAACGGTCCGTTGGCGCTGTCGGATTTATTTGCTGTCAGTGGAATGAAGGGATTCAATCATCTCAAGGATTCGCCTTGGCCGCCGCAACCGGTACCTGAGCTATCGCGAAAATCAGAGATGTTCGAAAAAATCGCCTTGTCCGATCGTGTTTTGATCCATCCTTATCAAAGCTACGAACCGGTGATCGACTTTCTCCGGCAGGCCGCTGATGACCCGCAGGTCATTGCGATTAAGCAAACGCTGTATCGGACCAGCAAGGACAGCGAAATCGCTTTGGCGCTCGAACATGCTGCCAAAAATGGAAAACACGTAACGTGCATCGTTGAATTGAAGGCCAGGTTTGACGAAGCGCGAAATATTCAATGGGCGCAACGTCTCGAACACGCCGGCGTCGACGTGATTTACGGAATTCGAGGACTGAAAACACATGCCAAGGTCTGCATCGTGGTGCGTAAAGAGGTCAGCGGGATCCGGCGATACGTGCACTTTGGAACGGGTAATTACAACGAATCCACCGCAAAACTTTATAGCGACGTTAGTCTTTTCACGTGCGATGAACAGTTGGGTATTGATGCGATCCACTTCTTCAATGCCATCACGGGGCTGTCCGTTCCGCAGTCCTTGGGAAAATTGGCCGCAGCGCCGATTAATTTGCGTGAGTCGGTCTTAGAGATGATCGCCATCGAAATCGAGAGCGCAAAGAAGGAGGGTTCGGGCGAGATCATCGTTAAGCTTAACTCACTGGTCGATAAACAATTGATTGACGAATTGTATCGGGCTTCTCAGGAGGGCGTGGTTGTGAAACTGAACGTGCGGGGAATCTGCTGCCTGCTGCCCGGCCGAAAAGAGCTCAGCGAAAACATTCGCGTGGTAAGCATCGTCGACCGGTTGCTCGAGCATGCACGTGTGTTCTACTTTCGCCACGGTGGAGACGATCGTTTGTTTATCTCCAGCGCCGACTGGATGGGCCGTAACCTTGATCGGCGAGTGGAACTGATGGTGCCAATTCAGGCCGACGAACAGAAAGCGCGTTTGATCAATATGCTGCACGCCTACTTTGAAGACAATACAAACTCATCAGAATTGCAGCCTGACGGGACTTACCAATTGAACGAGCCCAAGAAGAAGAAAAAGCGTTTCCGCAGCCAAGAGTTCTTGTATCAGCAGGCTCATCAGATTTATCAAGCGCACACCAATCCTAAAACAACCGTGTTTCAGCCGATCCGCGGTTCGGATTCTTAGGGATGTGAAGTCGCCGATGCGGCCGGCGCGATCTGGGTGCCTCTTCAAGCGATGTTTAACACGGCGGTTGCCGAAGGAACGAAACCGCAGTACTGGCTGCCCGACGGTGTGCACCCGTCAATAGCCGGCCATACGCTGATGGCCCAAACATGGCGTAAATGCGTCGGCATTTAGTGCGCTTTCACAAACGCCGTCGGTCTAAATTTTGAGTGACAACAGCAGGCGGTTTTGGATAGTTTTGGACTTAGCTGCGTTCTGTAGTTTTTGGTGCTTGGCATGTTGCGCGAATGCCATTACGCAACAAAAGACGTCACAGTTCTCGGTTTCTCAGAAAGGATTGGTAGAAATTTCAAATAGATTCTAAACGTCTGTTTGAGGTTGAAAGTATTTTTCTAATTGTAAAAAAACCCGGTATTTCCTTGGCCTGAGCGTTACGGACGACACAGTCTGTTCGGTCGCAACCTGCATGAGATTCTCTCTTTACTTATGAATATTTTTTTGAGGTGCATGCAGTTATGAAAAGAAGACTAAGAAACCAAATGGCGCGCTGCCGAAATTCAATCGGCGATTATTCAAGCCTTGAACCACGACGAATGTTGGCTGGGAACGTCAATGTTTTTCAGACCGAAGGGATTTTGTACATCCGAGGAGACGGTGCGGACAACCAAATCCAGATAGATGTCAATTCTTCAGGAGATGTGGTTGTGGAAGGGGTTCAGGGGACCACCATTAATCGCGCTGAAGATTCCTTCGTCTATGACACCGACAATGGATTTATATCCAGCTTGCGATCGAACTTGGGCGCCGGAGATGACAGTATGTTCGTCGAGAAGCTCAGGGTTTCCGGGCGAGTCGTCGCCTATGGAGGAGCGGGTAACGATGACATTGGGTTTTTCCAATCGCGCGTCGAGAAAGATTTGCTGATCCAGACCTTCTCCGGTGACGACAATGTTTCAATTGATAACGTCAGCGTCCTGGCGCGTTTGATCGTCACTACGCTTGACGGAAACGATACCGTGGGAATCGACAACTCGCGCATCGCCGATGAAACATTGATCGCGACGGGGGAAGGCAACGATCGCCTGGCGATAAGGAATTCTAACCACGGGGGCTTCGTCTTTCTGGGCGGTGACGGTGGCGATGACTTTATCAGTGCTCAAAACCTGTTCGTGCAAGACACCATTGGGGTTTACCCCGGCCAAGGAGCCGACAATGTGCTCGTTGCCGATTCTGTTTTTGAATCACGCGTATTCGTCAACGGTGGGGATGGCTCTGACAGCCTGGAGGTGGATGAGAACACTCAATTCAGACAAACGGTAGCAACAGGCCAGATTGAAGGAGACGAGATCGTCGATGGAACGCTGTTGGCATCGGAAGCATTTACGGATCTGATCCGCTCAGGCGCACGATTGGGAACCATCGTCGAATTGGCGACCATCACGCCACAGCTTTCGACCCTGTTGGGCGCCGTGCAGGCAACAGGACTTACCTCAGCTCTCAATTCCTCTGCCCCGCTAACAGTTTTCGCTCCAACGAATGATGCGTTTGCCGCAATTGACGATGTGGTGCAGAGCCTGTCCTTGGAGGAGTTGTCGGATGTTCTGAAATTCCATGTGGCCCCGGACGCGATTTTTGCAGAGGACCTTGTGCTGCTTGACTCGGTCGACACCCTGCTGGAGCAACCCTTCAGCGTGGATACCACCGATGGTGTTGTGCTTAATGGGAATGCCACGCTGGCGGCGACTGACATTCGCGCCAAAAACGGCGTCGTTCACGTGCTTAACGAGGTGCTAGTTCCGGCTTCCTAGGGGTAGGGCGCGGCGACTTGCTTCGTTGGGGAGACGGTTCAAATTGAATCCGTCTCCCTATTTTTATATGCAGCACAACTCACTCTTTATCCGTCCGCACTGCCGATTCATCCGTACACGCCAGTGAAACTTACATTTCCTTCACTCTGATATTGTTGAACAGAACTGTTCCTTTTTGGCCTTTGTGAATCTGCAGGCCAAAAAATCCGCTTGAGTACGTGCCATCATCAACCCAATGAGAAACAGGGACTCCGTTGACCCAAACCTTGATTACATTTCCTTTGGCTTCGATCGTCACACGGTTCCATCCGTCTTTGATTGCCTGACGCGCTTGGGCGTGTTTCTTCAACCACAGCGGGTAAAAATACCCGCCGCAGGATTGACCATAAATCCCTCCCGACCAATGCCGCCCTTTAGAAGCCTCCTCCATTTCGACTTGAGGTCCGTAAACAACCTTGGTTTCTTTTGAGTCTACCTTGGCCTTAGGGTTGGGTTTTGTTTTCGCGCGGAACATCACTCCCGTGTTGCCATCGACCTCCCATTTGATATCGCAGGTAAACACGTAATCGACGAAGTCGTCGCGCGTTGTGCAAAGGTAGGTGCTATTGGAGGACGGATCGCATGTGCCGCGGATCATTCCATCGACAGCTTCAAACTTGGCGGTTCCACCGTAAGGGACCCAACCAGTCAGATCCGTTCCGTTGAACAGTGGCGAAAAACCATCGGTAAGTTCCGGTTCGGGGTCCGTGTTCAGCAGCATGTCTGCTGGCTTGGGAGCATTCTTTTGCTTCACGTAGTGTGCGTACCACTGTTTCTGTGAAGGTTCGATCTCGTCGGGCAAGACGATCGCTTCATTCTTCTTTGCCTTTTTGTTCCCCCCGACCTTATCGGCAGCGGCCGGTTTAGATTTCACTTTCAGTACATAAGCAAATTCTGAGGGACGGTTTTGCGGCAGTGTTACATTCAGTCCATTGGCGTCACGATTCCATTGAATCTTCTCGTCAGAACCAAGCATCTCCACGGACACGATCTGCTGTGGGTGGAGTGTGCTACCTTCGGCCAGCTTCGTGACGCTGACTTTTCCGTCTTCGGGCCAAGCCAACCCCGTCACGTATAGCGTCTCGCCGCGGCGCGTGAATCTTAGATCCTTGGCAGTGAATCGTTTATCGTTCTTTTCCGCAACGTGACCGGTGGAAACGCCTGTCGGGCCTTCGCCAAACGTCTTCCAATGGGTAGTGTCATAGATCGACTCTCCATTGATCTTCAGCCAACCGCCGATCGCCTTGAGGATCGCTTGATCTTCTTCCGGGATGGTGCCATCGGCCCGTGGCCCGACATTTAACAACAGGCAACCATTTTTGCTGACGATGTCAACCAAATCGTCAACCAAACGGTCGGGCGTTTTGTATTTCTGGTCTTCTGTATATCCCCAAGAACTTGAACTGACGGCGGTATCGGTTTGCCAAAACGGTATCCGAATGGCCGCTTCCTTGGATCGTTCCTTATCGTAAACCGCGGCGGCTTCAGGAAACGCCTTCCACTTGTAGTTGATAATGCCAATCCCGTCATTCCACTTCGACGATTGATTGTAGTAGTACGCCGCGAACTCCTTCAAATGGCCTGCAAAATGGTTTTCTTCGTGCGTCCCATTGCGGTCGGGGCAGATGCCGAAGTCAAACCAAAACACATCCGGTTGGTACTTATCCACTAACTCGCAAGAACGCGCCAACCAGTCGTCTTTGAATTGGTCGTCCTGCGGGGGAAAGTTCTTTTGGTAATTGGCCGCATCCTTGTCAAACAAAAACGGCATCGGACGACCGTACAGATCCGCATACTTGGGGTCCGCGTTATCGAAGTCCGGGCTGCGAACGTAGAACATCCAATTGAACGCGCGGTGACTGGAGACTCCGAATTTCATTCCTTCGGCACGGACGGCATCGGAAAGTTCCTGGATCACATCACGTTTTGGTCCCATCTCGGTCGAATCCCATTTTGTGTACGTGCAGTCGTACATAGGGAATCCGTCATGATGTTCGGCGACGGGAATCACATAACGAGCCCCGGTGTCTTTGAACAGTTTCGCCCATGACGCGGCATCAAATTTTTCTGCTTTAAACTCTGGGATGAAGTCTTTGTAGCCAAACTCTTTCTGCGGCCCGTATGTTTGAATGTGATGCTGAAAAAAATTATCGCCTCGGCGGCCTTTATCGATATACATCTGACGTGGATACCATTCGGATCCAAATGCAGGAACGCTGTAGGCTCCCCAGTGAATGAAGATTCCAAATTTGGCGTCTTTGTACCACTGCGGAATTTCATACGCCTCGAGCGATTTCCATTTCGCCTCGAAGGGGCCGGATTTGATTTTTTCACGAATCGCAGTGACCGCGCCTTCCACCTCAGGGTGCGGTTGAGTGTGATCGACGTCGGCATCGACCGTGGCAGAAGGTTCCGCAACCGTTTGGGCGTTTGTGGTCGAGCAGAAAAGGCTTGTGGAAAGCACGCAAGCGAAAAGCAATGCTAGAGTTGAAAGTACGGACTTCGAGTTCATGGAGTCGCCATTTGGGGGTGGTTTAAGGACGAAAGATCGCAATATCGTTGAAACCAGTATTGTAAACAATAGTTGCGGCACTGTTGCTGTATTGCAAGTGAAATTTTTGTTTTGGTGGTATCGGATGAGTCCACGAGCCCGGTCTCTTCATTAACCAATAATTCGCACACAAATTCAGACTTCACTCCGACCTTTTGAGCATTGTTGTGTGCCGCCGCAGGATTGGTGGCCTAATCATTGAGCCTCAAAACGAAGAGCGGCTTACGCACCGAACGCGGAGATGATTGCGACCGGCGACTGACTGCAGCGATCGCTGCACGGAGATGATGCAGGCAAATGCCTGAGACTTAAGTCTTCACACTTATGCACCTAGGTTGACCAAAGGCAAAACCATTACTTGATCGTTGGAATCGCGACTTGTTTGGCTCCTGCCGCATCAGCCTGTTTAACGAAGGCAATGGCTTTCTTCAATGAGAGATACCGCGAGGGTAAGCTGGCAAATTTTGGCACGTTAATGCTCATGCAGTGCACCGAGCCCTCCAGTTTCTTGAGCGACGAAGTGTCAATGACGACGACTTCGTGTTTGGGCAGCAAAGATTTGTAGATGGACACAGCGCGTTCGACATAAGCGTTTTGATCCGAGCTGAGCGCGGGCAACAGAATCAAATCGTTCGCAAAAATAACATTGGTAAAAGTGCTCCAGAACTTACCTTCGCGCGGTGGGGTTGGAACACGAGTTACTTTTAGTTTCCGTCCATCACCCAGTTCCACCCTTTTAAGTTTTTCCGCGTTGCGATCGAGCAACGCGGCATTGACCGGATCACCGCCACGGGCCAGTTGCGATACCAAAACATGATCATCGGCCACAAAAGCAGCGAACATATCGACGTGCCGAGTCGCTTCGTTGCGCAGCGGTTCCAGGACGACGATCTGGCTTAGATTACATTCCTTGCGAAACTCCCTAATGACCATTTCACGCCGCTCGACCTCAGGATCTGTCCCAGGCAGGAGCTTTTTAAAGCGGATATGATTATCATCAAAAATTCTTTCGGTGGTTAACGCCAATCCTTTGCCATTAAAAAGCAAATTCCCACCCTGCATCGTCCAAGGCACCGCATGGTAGCGTTCGCCGGTCAAATCGGACCAAGCCTTAGGCATCTTTTCGTCGCGCGGCCGCGTTCCTTCGTAGAGGAAATCGAACGAAACCGAACCGCTGGCCAACTGAGCGATCCTTGGCCCGAAGTCACGCAGCCAAATCGTGTCCAAGTCCAAATGATAAAATTTGACATGTGGGAACTCACGGTTTTGCTTCATCAGCAACCGCACCGTGTCGATCAATTGTTTCTTATCATTGACCAGCACACCAACTTCAATGTGTCCTTCACAGGCCTCCAAAATCTGCAAAAAGACTTTCTCGTGCGTCGGCAGTAATTCGCAAACAGAAATCAAAATCGCGCGTTGGGGTTCGTAGTCCGCCGCGATCCGAGGGAACTCTTTAATCGGCGGAAGTTCTTCTTTGATGTACGCGTACCCACCTTTTTTTGCGGGACTACCCGCAGCAGGCGTCGGCGTCGCGCGGACAGGTTGTGTTGTGCCTGGCGTGGGTGCCACGCCGACCACAGTCGGGCGATACCCAGACCGATAGCGCGTGTTCATCGGCGGGGTGCTGGGGCGATAGTACCTCTGATATTGAGGCTGTTGATACTGAGGTTGCGGTCGATAGCGAAAACGCATCTGGCCCTGACTCACACTGTCAGCATTGATCAAAACATTCGCAACGATGACGAAGAAAATAAGCAAAACGTGTCGCATGGCCGTGAACTTGTACCTTGTATCATTGGGTGGGAGGGGCGGCGCGGATTCGTCTCGGATCTATCCGCGGGCGAGTTGCCGCGCAGAAAAGTCGGAAGCTGGCTATCAAGCAGCAGAGCCTGTACTAAATTTCGTTCTACCTATGATAATCATCTTCGACTGCGCCACAAAGATAGTCCATAGCCGGGATTTTTGGGACCGGAAGACCGGTTTGTAGGGCAAATTAAGTTGAATCAATCGTTAGTTTCGTCAAACTTTAAACGCCGAACAAGGCCACGATTGCTCAATCCCACCACCATATTATTGGTTGATTCAGCGGGGTGGGTGCCAAGCCATTGCCCAAGAACGACCTAGGAAACTCGGAACGCGATTTTTCACGAATTTTCAGAGTCTTGAACAAACGGTTGGAGTCAAATTCGACGCCGCCAGAGACGCCGACCATCGTCCGGCGAAAGCGCTTTCGGCCCTTTCGGAAATCGAACGTTTCAAAATTCATAACCGAATCGACCTCGCCGTTGTACTCATAGGAGGCCGCAACATAACGTGTCTGTTCACGCGCACGTGCCGAGGAGCCTGTCGTAGTCGCACCGAATCGCTGCTCCCACGTAAGTCGATTTCCAAGGTCGTACTTCTTAATAATATTGGCAACCATCGCAAGATCAAAAACGTTCTTCAGATTGGCGAAGATCAGATGTTTCTCCGCCAGTTGTTGGATATGCAGACTAAAGTCTTCAGCAAACCCAGCGGTAGAATTATCCGACACACCCGTGTGAACGCGCTGCCCACGTTGATTCAGGAACTCGTTTTCGCTGAGGACCTTGATGCTGTTTCCGCTGAATTGAAATACGCGGCCGTCTATGTCCTTGGTTAAAGCGTCGTATGCCATCGTGAACCACCAGCGGATCAAAGTTTGGTCTTTTGCTGAATCCGGATCCGCTTCAACGCGATCGAAATAGCTCGGGCATTGATCAATCGTCGGTTCCAGCCCCATGCCGATTTTCTTCATCAGATAATCCGCCGCCACAATCGTTTGTGCGACGCCGGAATCGGGAGCAACGCCATGCACGATCACCTTTTGTCTTCCAACCGCCGAACGCAGCGTTTCACGCCACTTTCGATTCGTCGCAATTGTCCCCTTGGCCGCTGTCGCCGCAAGAAACTCCTGCGCTGATTTCAGTGCCTCAGGCTTAGGGACGATCGTGCAGCCGAATTTTCCATCCTTGGCAAATGCGTTCACCAGACAAACGATCAGATCGTCCAGCTTCAGCGCTGGGAGGCCCGATTCAACGTTGATGTCAGTCCCAGAGGTGTGCTTCCGCCAACGACCGGCAGGTCCCGCAAGCAAGACGTCTTCGTTTTCGGTGTCGATGAACACGTAGTCAATTCGATAGATGCCCGCTAGATTTTTTAAATCATCGAGTAAAGGACGGTTGGCTGCGGCGGCCTCGGTGATCACGTCTTCAATTCGGTTAAGCGAAATCGTTCGCAAGTTTGAAGTGCGGTTGATGTCCGCGCCGGCAGTTGTCCTAAAATTTCGACGATGGGGCGTTGGGAGATTTTCGTTGACCGATGCGGTCGCCAAGGCGGCGTCCACGTAGACACCCGCGGGGTAATCAATAATGGCCCCTTCGCCACCGTTGTCTTGCCATGAATCGGGTTTGATCACCGACTGAATCAAATCCATCAGCGGAATAAAATCATTGGACGTGATCCCTCCCGCGAAACCGCTGGCCGTCGTGTCGGATTGAACCTGAATCGGCAATCGCTTTGGCGCTTTCGATCCATCCTCGGTTTGCGC
>CAKZVF010000293.1 GCA_937921995.1 uncultured Pirellulaceae bacterium | reverse complement strand
ACGCGTCCATCATCATCCAAATCAATCACAACCTCGGGCAGGACAAGATTGATCGAACCGTTTTCCATCCGCCGCTTCCGCAGCGTCATCGCCAGTGTGTGCATGTTGCGGACTAAGCCGAACACTTCTGGCGTCAGCTTCTTTTTCCACGGTTGGTCGTTGGCCAAGTAATCATCAATCTCTTCGTAGTTGAAACGATGAGCCGACTTGATCGCGCCACGATGAAGGTCGGTCGCGATCGGGACACCTTCGGCGTTGAATTCGATGATGGCCGTCATCGTGTACCGCACTCGGTCAGGCTGGAGGCTGGCCAGATTATTGGAAATGATCTCGGGCAACATCGGAATCACGCGGTCCGGCAGATAAACGCTGGTGCCCCGCGCGAAAGCTTCGTTATCCAGATCGCTGCGATAGGGAACGAAATGCGAAACGTCCGCGATATGGACGCCCAATTTCCAATGACCGTTCTCGATTCTTTCCAGTGAGATCGCATCGTCGAAGTCGCGCGCCGTTTTGGGGTCAATCGTGCAGACGGTCGTGTTAGTAAAATCCGTCCGACCGTCTTTGATCTGTTCGTCAAAAAGATCAGCTTGTTTACGAGCATCATCGAGCACCGCTTCGGGAAAATCCTCGGGCAGCCCAAATTCGCGGATAATCATCAGTGTATCGACGCCCGGCGTACCTCGGTCCCCCAGCACTTCCACAATAACGCCTTCTCCGACCGAACTTGCGGTGGGGAAGTGCACCATTTCGACGACAACTTTATCGCCGACGCGGCAGTTCTTGGCACTCGCATCGCCGACCATAATACTGGAATCAAACGTGCCGCCATCGACCACGACGAATCCGTCGTCACCGCTGACGCAATAGCTTCCGACGAATCGGTGGGTCTTACGTTGGACGACTTTGATGATGCGTCCAGAGGTGCGATTGTGAGAAACCTTTTTCCCTTTGTCGCGACCCGAGGGAGCGCGCCCGCGCGACACACGCACCAGCACCGTATCCAAATGAGCGGCGTCCAACGTCTTCGTCTTGGGGATGAAGATATCCTCAGAACGGTCGGTGGCCGTCGAGTCCTCGGGCGTGACGAAACCAAACCCTCCCGACGCTTTGCGGAAAGTACCAATGACTTCGTTGGTTTTCGTTTTCTTGGGCGACGTTTTTTCAGTCTTCGCCTTCGCCTTGGGAGAAGGTTCCGCTTTTGGTTTGCTGCGATTATTGGTTTCAGGTTTCACGTCTGAATGTTGGACTGCGGCTAACCCGGGCTTCTTTGCCTTCTTTGTTTTGGTCTTCGGTTTGGTGACCATGTGATTGGCCGCGAAGGCGATCTTCTTTTCGCGCACCAATTGTTTGATGGACCGGCGCACCTGCTTTTCTTCGTCCAGCAGTTTTAATTTCTTTGCGATCGCGCGGGGTTTGAGAGGTTGATAATTGTCAGCGAGGACAAGGTCTAAGATAAGTTCTTTTATTTCTGTGTTTTCTGTCATATTCAAAGTGTAGTATTGGACGGTGCTTTTTGTAGCTAATAAAGTGTGGTTGGACTGATTTAGTCATGATGAATTTGGGCAAAACGGCGTGTGACGTTGGTCGCGTCCCCAAAGAGATAGGGATCAGAATGACGATCGCCCATTGATAGGCCGGAAATCCAAATTCCCACCGAACCACTGGCCTGATGAATTCGGCTTCTGGTGAATTCGGCCTTAAAGCGGAACATGAAGTAAATGATGAAGTAGAAATTGCTCAGTTGGTTCTGCAATCGTCGGTTGATCGGTACGATAGACAACGTCAGTGCCGACCGTTGCCAACAAAATTGTTTTCCCGCTCAGAAACAATTTACATGCGTTGTGCAGCTGGGAATCGGCAAGAATCAAAAATTGAAAGCTTGGCCAAAAACAACGGCCATGCCAAACGCAATTTAACATCGCCCGCGTCGCTGCCGACAAAACCTGCGATCGTCCCGTGCACCGGACCATCCTTGCGGGCACCGAAGACTCACGGATTCGGAAGACTCACGGATTCGGAAGATTCACGGATTCGGAAGACTTACGACCGCTGGCAACCAATCTACCCCTTGAAGAACTTGCGTCCCATGGCAGGATTGTAGACCGTCCAAGAACTATCTTTGTTCACGTCCTCTTCAATCAACTGCTTCACACTGTTGAGCTTCGCATCCAAATTATCTAACTGATGCAGCGTGATCGCCTCTAACGTCATCGGCAATTTTGGGCTGCCGAATTCATAAGAACCGTGATGTGAAACAATCATGTGCCGCAGGTGATTGGCCAAATCCTCGGGGAAGGTTTCACCGGATTGCTTTTCGGTTTCACCGATCATTTGATCCAAGATCGAAACGCCCTGGACCAAATGGCCTAATAGCTGACCGGAATCCGAGTACCCCAGATCCGGCGAATAAGTCAGCTCGCGAATTTTGCCGATGTCGTGAATAAAAGCCCCCATCAACAGCACATCCACGTCGACGCCTTCGTAGTGCGGACCGACCAGCGCCGCGACTTCCATCAGCGACAAAACGTGTTCCAGCAAACCGCCGTGGTAGGCATGATGGTTCTTGATCCCCGCCGGAGCTGCGCGCAGCCCCGCCATGAGGTCTTCACTGAGCAAAAAGCACTCGGCCAGATTCTGCAAATGAACGTTCGACATCCCGCGCAGCAATTCACTGGCCCGCGCGACCATTTTGTCGATCGACGCTTCGGCAAGCGTTACGAAATCTTCTTCGTCGATCGAATCATCATTGGACTTGCTGACTTCCTTCGCCAACACTTGCATGCCGCCGTTGTAGACTTGCGAGGTGCCTTTGACGTGCACGTAGTCGCCGTTGTTGAACGATTCATAGTGCTTTTCGTTGGCGTTCCACAGCATCGACGTTACCGAACCTGTTTTGTCGGAAAGCCTCAATTGCAGATAGTAATTTCCGTTGCGATTGGTCCGGAGCTGCTTTTCGGACGCCAGGAACACCTGATCAACGGACTCACCATCAGCTAATTGATTGACAAAACGACGGGGCATATTGGACTCAAATCTGGGCAGAGAGAATTGTGAAATTGCGATAAAATTGAAATATCAGATCGGGGATTCTATGACGATCCACTCTCCTCGACAATGGTTGGCTCCCTGCTATGACGCAGGCGGCGAAAACAATAAACTATCCAGTTATCTGACATCACTTTAAATAAGCAAAGTTATTTCCAAACGCAAGCAAAACGATGGCGAAAAACGCAATTTCCCCGACCCGCGACCAAGACTATCCTCAGTGGTACCAGCAAGTCGTCAAAGCAGCCGATCTGGCCGAGAACTCTCCGGTGCGTGGTTGCATGGTGATCAAGCCCTGGGGCTACGGCATTTGGGAGAACATGCAGCGCGTGTTAGATCGCCGATTTAAAGACACCGGTCACGAGAACGCTTACTTCCCCGTTTTCATTCCCAAGAGCTTTCTGGAGAAGGAAGCCGAACACGTCGAAGGATTTGCCAAAGAATGTGCCGTGGTGACCCACCACCGTTTGGAACCCGGTAAGGATGGCGGGTTGGTGCCTGCGGGAGAACTGGAAGAACCGCTGATCGTCCGTCCGACCAGCGAAATGATCATTGGCGATGCGTTTTCGCGTTGGGTGCAGTCCTACCGCGATCTTCCGCTGAAGATCAATCAATGGGCCAACGTTGTGCGGTGGGAACTTCGTACGCGATTGTTTCTTCGCACGGCAGAATTCCTCTGGCAAGAAGGCCACACCGCGCACGCCTCCAAAGAAGAAGCTTTAGAAGAGACGCGATTAATGCTGGACGTCTATGCCGATTTTGCTCAAAACGTCATGGCGATGCCGGTGATCAAAGGCGAAAAAACGATTGGAGAACGATTCCCGGGTGCCGACGTGACCTATTCGATCGAAGCGATGATGCAGGACCGCAAAGCGCTGCAAGCGGGTACGTCGCACTTCCTTGGCCAGAATTTCTCCAAGGCTCAAGAGATTAAATTCCAAGACAAAGAAGGCGGCGAGTCATTTGCATGGACAACGTCGTGGGGTGTTTCGACGCGCTTGGTTGGCGCATTGATCATGACCCACAGTGATGACGATGGTTTGATGCTGCCGCCACGCTTGGCGCCCAAGCAAATTGTCATTCTGCCCATCGTCAAAGGCGACGATGACTCAGGCAAAGTAACCGAGTATTGCCAATCGCTGTTGAACGAACTGAAGGGGCTGACCTACCACGGGTACCCGCTGGAAGCACTCATCGACGATCGGGATTTGCGTGGCGGCGAAAAGAAATGGTATCACGTCAAACGTGGTGTACCGATTCGAATCGAAGTGGGGGCGCGGGACATAGAGAAAGACAGCGTCTTTGTCGGTCGGCGTGACCAACCGAAATCTTACGGCGTCTCGCGGTCCGAGTTCGTCGCCAATGTGATCAAAACGCTGGACGAGATGCAGCAAGGCATGTTCGACCGCGCCCTAGCATTGCGCGAAGAAAACACGCGTTCAATCAAATCATGGGACAAGTTCCAAAAATACTTCACTCCCAAGAACAAAGACAAACCTGAGATCCACGGCGGGTTTGCCGAATGCTATTTTGTGGACTGCCCTGAGGTGGATGAAAAACTCAAACCGCTGAAGGTCACGCCGCGCTGCATTCCAGTGGACG
>CAKZVF010000292.1 GCA_937921995.1 uncultured Pirellulaceae bacterium | reverse complement strand
TGAAAATCTTTGTCGTAAACCTACGCGGGGCAAATCTACGGGTTACGAAGGTGTAATCCAGACTATGATCATAACCGGACCCACCGTTGTTTACAACTTAGCATGGTAGATTTTTAAAGAATAGGAGAGGTAATGATGCCCCTCTAAGTTTGTAATCGAAAATTCAGCGCCCTTGTCATTTAGCCATAGAAAACAGGGGTTTTGCCTCGAAAACAATTCGTCTCTTCAGCCATTTTTGCAACGAGCTGTTGAAATAATACGAAAGGCCCGCATTTCTGCGAGCCAACCGATAAACTGCGATAATAACCAAACACTTGTTTGAGCTCATTCTCCCTTACGCAGTTGCTTGTAATGATTGATCAACCCGTTGGTGGAGGAATCGTGCGAGCTGATTTCGCCATCGGATTGAAGTTCGGGGAAAATCGTCTTTGCCAGTTTCTTTCCAAGTTCCACGCCCCATTGATCAAAGCTGTTGACGTTCCAAATGATTCCCTGGACGAATATTTTGTGCTCATACAGCGCGATCAACTGCCCCAACGCATAAGGCGTCACGCGGTCCACCATGATGGATGTCGTCGGACGATTGCCCGTGAAGGTCTTATGAGTCACCAATTCTTCGCTGAAGGGCTGACCTGAGGCAGTCAGTTCGGCGCGTACTTCCTCCGGCGTCTTGCCGACCATGAGTGCTTCGGTCTGAGCAAAATAGTTGGCCAACAAAATATCGTGATGATCGCCCAAAGGATTTTGGCTGTGAACCGGCGCGATGAAGTCACAGGGAATGAATCGCGTCCCCTGATGAATCAGTTGATAGAACGCATGTTGACCATTGGTTCCCGGTTCACCCCAAATCACAGGGCCGGTCGTATAGTCCTCAATACGCCGCCCCTGCCGATCGACGCCTTTGCCGTTACTTTCCATGTCGCCTTGCTGAAAATAAGCAGCGAAACGGTGAAGGTACTGATCGTACGGCAGAATCGCATGGCTTTCGGCACCAAAGAAGTTGTGATACCAGACTCCAATCAGCCCCATCAGCACAGGAATATTCTGGGACATGTCCGTGGTGTTGCGGAAATGTTCATCAACGTCATGGGCTCCGGCAAGTAAATCCTCGAAGGCGTCGGGACCAATGACAATGGCAATCGAAAGGCCGATCGCGGACCACAGCGAGTAACGGCCTCCTACCCAATCCCAGAATTCGAACATGTTGGAGGTATCGATACCAAATCCGGCGACACCTTCAGCGTTGGTCGACAGCGCCACGAAGTGAGCCGCAACCGCTTTTTCGTCTTTCAAATGTTCCAGCAACCAAGTCCGCGCGGACGTAGCGTTGGTGATGGTTTCTTGCGTCGTGAATGTTTTGGAGGCCACACAGAAAAGCGTGGTTTCCGGATCAAGCACTTTCAGCGTTTCGGCGAGATCCGTACCGTCGACGTTGGAGACATAGTGAGGTCGCAAACCCTCTTTCCAATAGGGCTTGAGGGCTTCCGTCACCATCACCGGCCCCAGGTCAGAACCACCGATTCCAATGTTGACGACATCGGTGAAGACTTTTCCTGTAAACCCCTTCTTTTGCCCCGAGCGAATTGCTTCGGAAAAAGCTCTGACTTTCTCTAAGGATTCATTCACCAGCGGCATGACATCTTCGCCGTCAACCATGATCGGCCGATTGGAGCGGTTCCGAAGCGCGACATGCAGCACAGCGCGGTCTTCGGTGATATTGATTTTTTCTCCTGAGAACATGTCGCCGATCGCGTCGGTCAATTCGCATTCAGAGGCAAGCTGGGACAGCAACTCCAGCGTTTCCTCGGTGATTAAGTTCTTCGAGAAGTCCACCAAAATCCCGTCCAGCCGACGCGTAAAACGATCGAAACGCGCGGGGTCGTCAGCAAACATCTGCCGAAGAGCGCTCTTTTGAATGGCTTCTTTGTGCTGGTTCAACGCTTGCCAACTCGGCAATTCATGAGGCTGTTTTTTTGTTGTTGTATCAGACACGAATCTTTTCCCAATTTCGTTAGTTATTGTATCTGGGCCGGTTCCCACCAGCCTCTTTGATTGGTTCATCTTAAACGGCGCCAAGTCACCATCCTTACCGCCCAAGGAGTATTGTCTACTGCCATCCCCGTTTTGTGTATGGCGACAGTGAGAACTGACGACTTGTTCTTTAAAAAAACGGCCCATCAAAGCCCGTACGTTCCCGGTCTGTTGATTTAGTCGCGGTAGGGAAGTGGCATAGGCTTCTAGCCTGTGGGGCTCACCTAGTCTGAATCACCTAGTCTTCTTTGAAGACTCAAATCACAGGCTAGAAGCCTATGCCACAATAAATCAACAGCCCGTTCCCGGTTGAACCCTTTAGGCAACTGCTCAGCAATCAGGCGACTTCACCGTTTTACTCTTGAGGCACACCGGTCCCAAAAAAGGACATCTCAGCCACCGAGGCGGCCTCGCGCGTGTATCCCGACCGCCCGACCAGCTTAAAAAAGCGCGCCTTGACCTTGTCGATCGCAAAACTCTGCAGTTTCTTCGAATCCTCGAAAGCATCTTTGATCACAGGCTCACCCCACGCTTCTCCGTCGATCGAAACGAACAGTTCGAAATTTTTGATCCGCGGGTGCGATGTGTCCTGACGAGGCAGGCATTCGAACGAATGGAGAATCGAAACGGCACCCATGTCCACAATGATTTCGTGAGGGTAGGGCAGGTCTGCCGGTTCGAACTGAGAGTGCCAAAATGTTTTGGAGTCGCCATCACAGGCAAGTTTAGCCGCGTAGCGCGGTGCCGCTTCGCTGTCGCAGGACACAACCGTCCAGCGGTCCTTTGAAATCAGCGCGGGAACCGTGGCAGGGTCGGGTAAATCCAAAACGACCAATTTCTGAAAACGCCATACGCTGATCGTCTTATTCTCTTTGCCACCGGAGAGCCGCTTCATGAAACCTTTGATATTGGTGATCTCCTCATCGTCGATTTTGAGCACGACGTCGTCATCTTGCAGCTTCACCACCGAGAAGAGACCTTTGGTGGGCGCCTTCACGATTTTGGCCCCTTTATAATCCGGCAATCCCGCCGCAGATTTTTCGCCGTCGTTGACGATGTCTTTAATCACACCGCCCATGTAGTCGATCCCCGGAACAACCTCGTCGGCGGTAAGTTCGATTCTGGGAAACTCGGGCTTTGCCGCGATGGCCTTGAGCGATGGCTTTTGCACACCAAACTGGTCCATCGGAAAATCAACCCAGCCAATCTTCTTCGCCAATTCACTGTTGGTTACGGTGTAGTCGCCATTGGCAGGGTCCGCGAATTGCGGGTCACCGTAGACGCTGTTGGCATCTGTTCCATAAGAGTTCTGGATTTTCAGCAGGGCTTCCTTCTGAAAGAAAAGGTTTTTATCAAGCAGCTTCCCCCAATTACGCATTCCAATCGGAAAGTAACCGTGCGTGGAGATGTTGTTGGTCACCACGTCGCCGCTATTTTTCAACCAAACATGCAGGTTCATCGAGTTATTGATGTTGACGTTGTTGTAGACGGTTCTCAACATTCCGTCACGCAATTTGATGCCTCCGCTAAGGCACACATTATTATAGACCTCGTACCACGCCGACCCATCATCGAGATCAATGTCCCAGCCATGGTCGCAGCGGAAACGATTGTTTCGGATCACGATCTTTTCCAGCATGTCCAGCTTCACTAAGTCGTATCCGTGAATGGCCACTCGGTCGCCGGCCATTCCTCGATTCTTAGTGTAGTACCGATCACGTCCCCAACTGTTGAACGCGCCGTGGTCGTGGGTTTCTTGGACGGTAAGAAACACGTCGTTGTACTCAAGCACGTGTCCGCCCCATTTGCCTTCGCTGATGTTGATTCCCGCGCGCGGAACGTCGTAGATACTATTGCGACTGACGGTGATGTACGCCGATAGGCTGATGTGAACGCCAGCGGTCTGTTTCTCGACCGTCCCGATGTTGTGGATCAAATTATCGTCGACCCGGCAATTTTGCGGATAGTTTTCGGTCTTTGGCCCGCGAGTGAAATTCAATTCTTCAAGCGGCGGGGCTTCCCCGATGTTGTAGTTTTCATGCCAGACGGTGTTGATATCGCCTACAAAACAAACGCCACTGCCACCGACGTCGTGAATATGGCAGCCGTCGACTGCGCTGTCTTTGTTGTAGTGATTGAAGAAAATCGCGTTGCCACCCAGATCCTTTAACTCGCAATCACGGATCGCACAATTTTCGGTCCCCTCGAAATGTACGACGCCGCCTCGATAGATCGTCCAGTCGCTTCTCAACAGCCGATCAGCCGTTTTCATGAAGGTGCGGATGGTGCGTTTGAGCGTGAGCCCTTCAAGGGACAATTGCCGGACGGGATTTTCTAAACTTCCCTTGAACACGAACAACTGCTCCAGTGCCGCCACCTCGAATTCGGCTTGATCAAGCTCCATGCCCGCAGGGGGGGACCAGTAAAGTTCGGCCTTCTGACGGTCTAGGTACCACTCGTGGACATCGTCAAGTTCCTCAAAAATGTTCTCCACAAATCGGTATTCCGCGTGCTTGCTGCTGCCACGGTTGTTCTGCGTCCCTCCCTCGAGCTGAACTTCCCCGTCGTTTTTCTTGCCTGTGATCTGATAGTGCACTCCGCCCCAACGTGCTTTGTGCATGGCGTGGAAGTAGCCGTAGGTGGGATCCTCCCACGTCGCCACACGATCTTTGGAAAGCGCATCAGCGGCCACGCCATTGAAGGCCGGTGCGTCTTCGGTGTAGTTTGGGTATCGCGCCAAGATCTGCTGATCGCCGTTCACGAACAGCGTTTCGAAAACCAATCCCTCTGGCACTTTCGTTTTGTAGATATTGCCGCGGTGCTTGACCCATTTCAAACCGGCCAGCTTTTCGCCGCCCAAAATTTGCGGGGCTTCATCGCGATAAGCTTTGTAGACGACGGGAGCTTCCACCGAACCGCTGTCCGCAGGCGTGAACACCAGAGGTTGGGTTAAATAGTACTTCCCCGCGCGGATCTGCACGGTGACTCCCTCAGCAGGATGAGCCTGCCGATGTTCTCTGACCGCAGTTTGGACGCGCGTCAAGCTTGCGAAGGGCTGTTCCAATGTCCCGTCGTTCTTGTCGCTGCCCGAGGGAGAAACGAAGAAATCCTTCGCGTTCGCCGAATCGCAGAAAAAAATGCTGGCAAAAAGCAGCAGGCCGAGAAGACCGATCCGATCGAATGCGCTCAAAGGTTGTGCTGGTTTCATCAGAGTTCACTTGAAGGGTGTGTATTCAAAAAGGCAACGAACCACGTCGACTACTTTAGAATACTTCCTCTTAAACTCGACCAACAGTGCCCTAATTTATTGCGTGCTCAACACCCCGATGAAGGGCGCGATATCCAAGAAGTTCACAAACCCATCCTCGTTCACGTCCGCTTCGGCTTGATACTGGTCCGAGGTCAGTGAAGCGATGAACGGCGAGATATCCAAAAAGTCAACAACGCCGTCGAGGTTGACATCGCCAAGAAGAACTGGCTGCGCGACTTCGATCAGATCTAGAAATAGCTTGGGGCCAATCCCGTCGACATCGTCCAGCGAATCGAAACGAACGGCTCCGTCAGTTCGGTCAGCGGCTTCGCCGTCAAAACGTATTTCTCTGACAACCAGCAACCTTAGTTCGCTATCTAAATTGCCATTCAGATAGTCTGTAATATCCAAAGCCACCGATCCGTAGGTTTGGCTGAAGGTGAGATGACCGAGAAATTCCACCGTGGTCGATACGCCGGTGACGAAATTGTCAGCGATCAAGGCCTCTGTGCCTTGCTGGGCCGGAGGCAACAGATTATTGACGTCGTCCCAGGTTACGGTGTCCTGATCCCAATCGTCGCCGGTGATTCCGTAGACATGAGTTGTCACAAACGCGGCATTGCCTTCGTTGACTTCGCCGTTGACTTCAATCACCGCGCGATCGACTAGGTCGTTGCCGATGGCAGAAATGTCAAACTGCAACAACCCCACCGATCGCCCACTGGGGTCATTGTTCGCGTTAACAATATTACGCACAAAGATGTTGTTGCTGGCTCCGAAGTTGTTGTCGCTGCTGCCGGATGATCGGACGGTCGCGTCATCGGTTGGCGTGATGGTGAGTGAATTGCCGGCAACCTCTGAAACCGAAAGCAGCGCAACGCTTTCTCGGGCCTGTTCGAATGTAATCTGACCGTTGGACGGGAGTGGAATACGCTGAGTCACTTCGGCGATGTTTCCGTCTGAGACTTCTTCAATTTGAACGATCGCGCCGGTTTCAATATTGAGCGCCGAAAAGTTGAACGTCAGCGTGCGATCGGACGTTCGTTCATTGGCCGACAGGACGTAGTACCGACCCTCCGTAGCGTTGTAGCTGGCCGCGACGTCGAGGTCGTTGACGTTTTGGGTGGGCTCCTCAAGAAGTGCTTGGGCGTTTACGAAGCCTTTGGTAAACAGCTTCAACACACCCGCCGCTGATGTCGCTCCGCCCACGTTGTAGGGAGCGTCAAAACGGCTGTTGTGAAAGATGGCGTTCTTTTGGAGAAAACTGTCTTCCGCGTTGGAGCTAAATTTGAACACATACAATTCGTCGGCCTGCTGATTCACCAATCCCGTGAAAATTCCACCCAGCCGAGCATATCGCGAGGGCGTGTCGAGGTCGTCGGTGCGCGTTTCAAACACTCCGTTACTGTGAACGTTGAATTCGGTCAGCCCAAACTTCACATCACCGACGAGCCCGTTGGTCACGATGTCGTTGAGGGTTTGATCCTGGATAAATTCCAGATCGTCAGCATACCGACGCCCGTCCGCGTTGTACTGTTGGTAAGCATAAGTATGGATCAACTGAAAATTTGGATCCGGTTGGCCGAAAAGATTTGTGTTGAGATTGTTGATGACCAGTTCGCCCCAACCTTGGTTGTCATCGCGCGTGTCGGAATTATCCAACCTTCGGAAATACTCATTGGCGCTTCCGGCGGTGATGGGAGCCAGAATGTTCGGTTGGAGGTTTTTGCCAAAATCACGGTTGACGTCCTCCAAAGCGCTTTGGATCGCATCGGAGGCAAGCTGCAAGCGATTAAGATAATCCGCTTGCGTTACGTCTTGGCTGCTCTGGTCCGGTTCGTTGTACATGCTGTACCGCTGCACGTTGTAGTTGCTTCCCAAATAATAGGCTTGTGCGTAATAGTGCTGCCAGTGCTCCCAACGGTCCGCCCAGCCCGCGGCCGTTCCAGCGTTGGCGAAAGGAAACTGACCTTCGGTGCGGTTGATAATTGCCAGCGGCCCAATGCCATTGGCGGTTAATGTGCTGTAGGCCAAATCGTAGTCGATAAAATCAGATTGGTTGTTTTGGTAGCCGTTTTCAAATTCAGCAAAATTAATCAGCGATGGATCATTCGGATTCGCCCTCACCGCCGCGCGACGAATCGCGAACGAAGTCAAACTGTTCACGCCATCGCCTTGACCGGGTATGTCGTCGTCCTGCTCAATGTTGGGAGCGGACGTAAAGATGCGAGCCCCGTTGACGCCCGTCCAGCGCCAGAAACTGGTGGTGTTTGCTCCAGATAAATAGTTGCCACTATTTAATCCGATGACGCTGGGCGTATTGCCAACCACGTTGGAATTGATGGTCACCGTTTGCGCGAAACTACCGTGGGTAACACATAATAGAACTACTACTGCCGCGAGGGAGATCTTTTTCTTCACCCAGCAAAGAAGAAGGTGTGATCGGAGTTCCGAAACAAGCCGCCGACAAATAAGGAAATTCATACGGAGAAATACCAACGAGTTATTAGGTGAGCTGCATTGTTGGAAGAGAAAAATAACGGCAGGTTGGAGCCGTCAGCGACGCTTTTAGACGGGCGGCAGCAGCGATTTCTAAGGTAAAAAGGGAAGGTTTTGTAGCGTGTCAGGCATTTACCTATCAATAAACAGTATGTTCCTCACGGTAGCTTTCGTCAAGGAAACTCGCCTCAATGCCCAAGGAAACACCGAGTGTTCGCCTGATTATGATGGCTCGACTCATGTAGATCGGAGCCGCCTGCAAGCGCCGAAGCCGTTGCTTACCAGTAATAGTTATCCCCAGACAGGGATCGAAATCACGCGCTGTTCAAACTTAAGTCGTGCAACCGATCTATCTTCTTGATCAACACCAAAACTCACCTCGGGCAAAACTTGGCCTCGGCTAACGCAGCACGCCACTACTTCATGCGCGCGTGCATCATCCAGCCGCCAATCGAGATGTACAACATCTTCACTGGCATCTGACTCAATCGAACTGCCAGAAATATTCAGCTCTTGAACATAACCATGGTCCAACGTGCATCGCACATCGCGATGGTTCAATAGATGGCAGTGGTAATCGGCAATTGCCTGCCGTGGATCGCGCAGTAAAACACCGCCGTGATCAGCATTCGGTTCAACATTAAGAGCGCTGTGCAAACGCCAGTTCACAGATTTCGCCGAACTGAGCTCGATCGCGTCGACGATGAACAGCCCAACATCTTCAAGCAGCAGCAAGGATCGCCAAAACCGCTTCAGCGGACTGGCATAGGATGCACTGAGATCCAACCTAACGACGTGATAGTCCCCCTCGGTTTCGCTCGACAGCACGCGCCCTACCGAACTTGGGTCATCAAGGATCTGACCCTGCCCATCGATCAGCGGCAAGTTATGGGCGATCGTTTGACGCGTCCACGCGCGATGATGCTGGCTACCGAAGCGATAACCAAAACTCCCCGTTGGCTCCAAGACGCCGACACCTTGGTCAAAGAATCCGACGTTCCCCTGATCGCCGTGGCGGTGCGAGCTATTACCAAAGGCACTGGCGCGGTAGTACAACGCCAGCCGCTTTTGCGTTAACTTCCCTAGCCCTGCGTGGGCGTAGTAATTGTTCAGCGCTTTCTGATCAGTACGCTTCTCAACGCCCGGCCGTTTTTCCTTGGCCGCGGTATCAAAGGCAATTTGCTTCACCGTCGGCACCACGTCCAGAATGTGTAGGCGGTAGTCCTCTATTTCATCTTCCAGTTCCTGCGACTGTTGAAGATCGGCGACTTCCCCAAACCTTCCCGCGTAAATCCGAAGCGGATTCTGAGCAAAAAAGCCGGGCCATTCTTTCCCGTCACGACGACACCAGAACCCGTCGCCAAAGGGATGGCTGGTTTGTTGTGGCGCGATGAAGTCTCGAGCGAACGCAAGAAAGTTTCGATAGAACGGATGTTCATAAAACGAAAAGTCAGACAGACGTTCGACGCTTAAGAAGAATGGATGGAACCATTTGCTATAGGTCGATGCGTAGAAAGGGCCTTCCACCCAACTGCCATCAATCCCGCCGTAAAAAGGCAGCACGCCGCGATAGATCTCCAGCGCGTCGTTAAGCCATTGCTCGCATTCCTCCCGGGCATGTTCCCGGTAAAGCGCTAACCCCGCGATCCCAAGATAGGCCGGAAGACGCGAGGTGTGCGAATGGCCCGGATGCTGTTTGAAGTCATCCTGCTTTAACCGCTGGGTGATCTGTCGCGCGATGCGAACCAACATCGGTCGTATGAAAAGCGCTTTTTCGTTTTCGTTGAGAAGCGGGCTGAGCCAATGATAGGCAAGAAACAAATTCCGCGCCAGCGAACAACCGACTTCATCCCCCCAAGTGCAAGGACGCAACAGCGACGCCGGTCCTTCACAGCTCCATTGAGCCAACTGCAGCAAACGTTGCATGGCTTCATCACCGTGCTGCTGCTCCCCCCAAATGCGGAACAGCAAGACATGCGTCATCAAATCGCGATCAATCCACTTTCGCACGTTGGCGATGGCCTCCCGTTTCCCTTCCTCCTGACCGCGCCGGTAATGGTAAGGGAAATGGATCTCCGTCCGTGGCACCGCCAGCGCGGCAGTATGCTTCAGCTTCCGATAGACATCACCACAGTGCGATCTTATGGCTTCGATGTCTTGGTCAAAATACATCAGCCACTGCTGATGACCGTCGCATTGTTCAAACAGCGCCTCCGCCATTGGTGCAAGATAGCTTGGCAGGTTCTCGCCAATTTGAAATTCAATCCAGTCCGACTCTTGTTCGGGCTGCTCCTCCTCGGGCGCCACCAGACGCCATTGATACTCACCGACCGGAAGCTCAAACGACAGCTGCATCGGCGAATTGACTTCCTCCCATCGCCACTGTTGACCGCTAGAAAGATGCTTCAGCTCCAACCGGTAACGCCGCGATGCAACGTGCTCTGGCCAATTGAAGCTGGGTGGATTGACCGCCGCCGGATACGCTTGACTGGGCGACAGATGGATTTGGAAGTCGTGGGTTCGGTCCAGTTTAAGCATCGTTGTCTTCTTTGTGGAACCAATGGTACTTGCCCGTTTGCGGGTCAATGTTACCAATGACTTTCGCCGGCGTCCCCGCGGCGATCGCGTAAGCCGGAATGTCGCTCGTCACGACCGAATTGGCACAGATCAACGCACATCGGCCTATTCGGCATCCTGGCGTGACCGTCACGCCGCCGGTCAGCCAAACGCCATCTTCGATCACCACTTTGCCGGCCGCGTCGTCGCTTCTGCTGCTGAAGAAATCGTCTTGAGGATTGTACACATGGTTCGAACCGACGATGTTCGCTGTAGGACCAATCAAAACATTCTCACCGATCTCGATATCACCGTTGACGTAGCTGTATAAACCGATGTAGCTCTTCTTCCCGATCTGGTTTTCGCGAATTCTAACGATGGCTCCTGGCGCGATCCTTACATCTTCGCCGGTCTGTCCAAGGATCTGCGCGCGTTTGGTGTCGTCGTGATAATTGTTGCTCTGGTTGCAGTAGAGCGTGAACTTTCGAAACTCTTCCGCGCTTAGTTCGCCACCGTGTTCTTGTTGTACTGACATTGGGTTCCGTTTTGGATGCACCTGGCTGATCGACTTTTTTTGAAATAGCGTTTAAACCAACGTTGAAACAACGGGGGCTGAAGTCGCACTCTTTAACAGAGATTTTCTGGAGTTCGGATTCTACTTTAACGGTTCAGCCCCCTCAATCGCCTCTATTTAGACCTCAAACAAACATCGAAGGTGTCATGCTCCTGCGTACCTTTTGTGAACTACACTACATGAGAGCAAACCGCTGTGGAACGAGGGCATTTTCAAGCTTGCCGCAGCAAATCAGCAGGAGTAAAATATATTCCTCGTCATTCTCCCACCACCTATCACACATGGCAGAACAAGCATGACCAACTCCCTCCGCCGCTTGACACTCTCCTTTTTCGCGTTCTCTGCGTTTTTCGTTTTCTCTTGCTCTCTTGGGTCAACGGCTTGGTCACAGGTCGTGATTTACGAAAACGATTTTGATGACGATGCGACAGGCGTTTATTCGATCGCTAACCTCAACGCCGACTGGAACAATCCTCCGTTTGACAATGGTGTGGAAGAAGGTCGTGTTTCTATCGTCGACAACGCCGAAGCGTTTTCTGGAAAATCACTGGAGGTCACTTATCCTGAAGGGCAACACCGTTCGGCAAACTCAGGGGCTCAGTGGCAGCTTTACTTTGATCAGGAATACGATGAGCTGTTTGTGGAATACCGGATCAAGTTTGGTGCTGGTTTTGATTTTGTACGCGGCGGAAAATTACCGGGACTGATTGGCGGCGACGCTAACACGGGTGGAAACGTTCCCGATGGAACCGATGGCTTCAGTGCTCGGATGCATTGGCGGACTGACGGATCTTCGGGGTCGCCGCTGGATCGCGACCAAGCCAATATCTCCCAGTATCTGTACCACCCCGATCAACCCAACACTTTCGCCGAAGATTTTCGCTGGGACGATTCGGCCTCTGGAGATTGGGCGGTGTTTGATTCTGACCGCTGGTATCACGTTCGCCATCGAATTGTTTTAAATTCGGTCGTTAATGGACAAGGGCAAAATGATGCGATCGTGCAAGCGTGGCTTGACGGTGAACTGGTCTTGGATTTGGACAACATTCGATTCCGCGATACTGAGTCGTTGAAGATTGACGGGCTTTACTTCAGCACATTCTTTGGCGGATCGGGAGATCAATGGAACACGTCCAAGGAAGAAGTGGCGTTCTTCGATGACTTCAAGGTCTTCACGCCTATTATTCGAGGGGACGTTAACAGAGATGGAGACGTGAACTTTTTAGACATTGGCCCCATGATCGAACTGCTGACCGATGGCGTCTATCAAACCGAAGCGGACACCAACGAAGACAATGCGGTAGACTTTTTAGACATTGCCACATTTGTTCGAATACTTACGGAATAGCAGGGCCGGTTCCCGCCAGCCGTTTTCAGAAGTAGCTATCCGCGACCGTTGGAAACCGGGCATTACGATCGCGCTTTAAGAAAGTAGACGTAACGAACAGCGCCCCAAAACAAGACATCGCCCAATGAAAATATCCTTCGGGAAACAAGTCTTGTTGCTGATTACTGAAAGAGTAAACCGTTGTTAAGTTCCACATGACATTTTGGGTTTGCGGTAATGGTAGGGGTCACGTGTCCGGCCTCTTTTGCCTTTCATTGGTAATCTATTGCGGCCCTTGGTGAATCGTTTGCTGATCCGTTTTACGCCGCTTTCATACAGCTGCGGGAATCGTGGCCCTAACTATTACCTTAAAATTGCTATTACCTTAAGATCGCCACGTGACGGTTCAATGGACACTTAATGCCAATCTTTTTTTGACGGTATTTTCGGAATTCTGAAACTCATTATGTTAAGCTCTGTCTAAGCAGATTTTTGTGTTTTGGAACTCCAGCAACTCTGCCGTCCATTTTCATTCCACCCCCTCCGTTATTACGTCTAAGGATGTGAAAGGTTAAGTATGCGAAGAATTTATTTTGGTGCAGTTTTGATGGCCAGCGTGTTTGCGTTTGGCAGTCACCAACTGGACGCTCAAACACAAAAACAAGCTCAGGCCGTTAATAGCCTCTCTCACAACATCGGCGGCGGACCCGTTTCTCCGTTTTTCACTCAAGCCACCGGTTCAGACGGTACCGTTTATGACTTCGCGCCGGCTGCAGGTTTGGCGGGGAATATTGTTTCGGGGGCCAGCGACACGACTACCGTTTCGGGCACGCTGACCATCGCGGGAAACTCAAACGCGTTCACCAATTTCAATGACGGCAACCGTTTGCCCAAAGGCATTACGCTTACGTATGACTTGAGTTTTACCATTTCTACAAGCGACGGGTTACTTGTGACGGCCAACGGAAACACGGGCAACGGCATTGCTCCAGGCGCTCTGCCTAATGGTGTGTTTGATCCAGGCGAGTCCATCGAGTTTTCCGCTGCTACGATCAGCAACGTCTCATTTTCAGGTACGCCGACTGATGCAGGAGTAACATTCACACCGGGCACCGTAACAGGTGTTGGCCTTTCTCAGTTTCGCGCCGGCAACTTTGCAGAAGCTTCCAACGGAGCGATTCTCGACAACGGAACAGACACGATTGGATTTGGTACCTCAACAGGGACGGTTGTCAGTGGTGGAATCATGAACAACAGCTTCACAGCAGCAGCGCGATTCCCGGCAATGCTGATGGATGTACCAATCACTTTGACTGCAGAAACAGGAACCTTCAACGTAAAGGGCCTCGAGTTTACTACTTTTTTGAACTACGAGTTCACCGCTCCTAACTCCGATTCAAAGGTAGCGCTGACCAACTACTCTCACAATATCGGTGACGGCACGATGCCGGTATCGCCGTTCTTCTCTGAAGCGATTGATGCCAACACGGGTTCTCTTTACAACTTCTTCCCCGAGTTCGGTTTGTCTGGCACCGTTGTTGCCGGAGCGGCCAACACGACGACGGTCAGCGGTACGGCCGAAATTGTCGGAAATGCGACCGCCGCAAACGACTTCTCCGACGGCAACCAGCTTCCCGAAGGAGTCACGTTAAACTACGACCTAAGCTTCACCATCAGCACGCCCGATGGCCAGCTGACAACATCCGGAGGCAACACCGGAAACGGTATCGGAATCGGTGCCGCTCAATACGAAGCAATCAACAATGGCGAACAGCTCGTTTTCTCACCGGCGACCATCTCAAACGTCGTATTCAGCGGAGCACCCCTTGATGGCTCCACCTTCGTTCCAGGTGATGTTACCGATGTCGCTTTGACGAACTTCCGGTCGAACAACTTCCCAGAAGGCACAACCGGAGCCGTCCTAAGTAACGGAACCGGTTCGGTCGGCTTTGGACTTGCGACCGGAACGCTGGCAAGTAACGTTGCCATCAACAACAACTTCGCCGCGACGGCGCGGTTTCCGGGATTCTCGCTGCTGCAACAATCGACGTTGACCGCAGATGTTGGAACCTCAAGCTTCAATCTGAAAGGTTTTGAACTGGCGACAGTTTATACCTACGACACAGATTCCACCGTCCTGCTTGGAGATGCCGACTTGAACGGAGTGGTGAACTTTTTAGACATCCAGCCATTCATTGCTCTCCTGTCAAACAACATGTATCTCGCGCAAGCAGATATTGATGGCAACGGCTCGGTTGACTTCTTGGACATTCAGCCATTCATTGTCATCCTTAGCACGCAATAAACGGGCTCTGCGAAAATTCGATCGCTGATTGAAACGATTGGCCGCTCAGGTTTTTCCTGAGCGGCCTTTTTCATGCGCCTAACTTCATTGCCGCATCCGGCCACGAACGCTTCCAACCAGCCGCCAAAATCAATCGCGGCCCCGCAATTCGACTCAGGCAAGCGCGGTAAACCCTGACGGCCGCTAGCAACCGACGCCTGCACCATTTACTCCGCTTCTTCTTGTCACAATGGCGAGCCGGCGGGTTTTGGGTGGCGATGATGAGTGCGTCAATCCGATGTTCCATGCATTGAAATAGATCCAACGCGCTACTTCTTTGATGCGTCGATCTAATGTTCAGGAGGAACAAAACCCATGATCCAACGCCGTCAATTTCTTGCTACTGCTGCCGGCCTGACCACCGCCGCAGTCTTAACACGCAAAGGTCGCGCCGACGCGGTAGGTCGCAACCTCAACTGGTACTGCGACACCATCGAAACCGTTGCTCATACCAAATCACATCGCCGCCCGGTCGTTACGGGCGTCGCGCTGCAGAAAACCGGAGACCTATTGGCCATCGTGGGCGACGACCACTACGTTTGCATCTACGACCTGCTGCAAAAAAAGATCACTCAGCACAGCAAGCACCACCAAGATTGGGTCCGCGCGTCTCAGTTCTCACCTGATGGAAAACGTTTGGCGACCGCGGGAAATGATCGGAAACTCATCATCACCGACGTCGACGATATTGCTCACCCGGTCATCGAAAAACGCCACCCCGAAGCCATCATCGCCCTCGCATACTCCAACGATGGTTCAAAACTGGCGACCGTAGGGTTCGAGCGTAAACTGCGAATCTACGATGCAAAGACGGGTCAGCGGATCGCTGAACAGAACTGTGACTGCACCGACAATCGCTGCGTTGCCTTTTCAGCGGATGACCAAATGATCGCCGTCGGTGGTCGCAGTGGAAAAATCAAAGTCTGGTTGACTGACGGCATGAATGAGATTGCCACCTATAAAAAGCATCGCCAGCGCGTCAGGTCAATCGCTTTCACCGCCAACGATCAAATTCTTAGCGCTGGCGAAGACCAAGTCATCAAATTGACAGACCCACGCGATCCCGACGCAGCCAAAGAAACTCAGCGATTGGGTGCAAAACTCTTTGCGACGCAGATCATTGATCGCGGCTTCTTCGCCACCGGCGGAAGCGACAATCATATCCACATCTGGAACACCAGCGCCATGGCGGCTCTGGGTTCTCTGACGGGACATACCGGCACCGTGTCGTGTCTGGACGCAAAAGAAAACATGCTCGTATCGGGAAGCTACGATGCTTCGGTACGAATTTGGAGAACCGAGATGGATTCGTCGGCAATGAAATTGCCAGTCGGTGAAGATCGTCACACGAAGCTGCCAGCGGGATGGAACCCAACGGCCGTTAAATAGTCTCAAGCTGCGTTGCTGTCTGTTCGAATCACCACGCTCTTTCACATGGAGGTAGAGAGTTGGGCCTTATCAATAACATCTCGAATCGTATCTTGGGCAAAGAAAAAAATGCTCAGGCTGACAAAATCATTAAGCAAGCGACGCTGCGCCGGTGCCACTTCGAAGCGATGGAGGAACGCAAGGTTCTTTCGGCCGACCCGGTCGTCGCGGGTGTGACCTATCTCGAAGGCGATGAAGGCGGCGACAGTCTACCTGATCACTTTGAAGTAACCTACGAAGGCGGATCCGAAACCACCGAATTGGCTCAATTCGTCATCAGCGGCGACCAAGACCTCTCGGGTACGCTCAACGATGGCGACATGTTCTTCGACGCTGATTCTGCGGACCCGGGCACCGCAGAATTCCATGGCTTCCGCTTCGACGCTGCCAATAGTTCTGGCATCGTCGCATCAGACATTACCTCCGCTGTCGTGTCTGCCGATGGGCTGACGCTGACCGTCGAAGTCGACAACTTCGTCGCCGGCGATGTTTTGGCTTTCACGATCGACGTGGATGAAGTGGAAGGGCGCCGCAACGACCGCATCGCGTCAGGCGTCGAATTCGAAAGTAGCCTTTTCACGGCAACCTTCGTTGACCAGCACTACACATTTGAAGGGCTGGACGTTTCGGTCGACACGACGCTGATTGACGGCTTTGAACAGACCCAAAACGAAGGCCTGTTTTACGATGAGTACGACGATATTCTGAGCGAAGGCGAATCCATTTCCGGCGGGCTGTTGGATTTGACACGCGATAATGAATTAAACCTCGAAGACCGGACCGCTGGTGCTGTCGATGCTTATGAGCTGGTGGAAAAACCGATCGCAATTTCGGGAACTGTTTTCCATGACGAAGATCTTGACTGTATCCACGATGGCACCGAAGAAGGAATTTCGGGCGTCAATATAGACCTACAGTTGCTCAACGAAGCAACAGGCCAATACGAAACGGTCGCCTCTACCGTCACCGACGAAAACGGCGACTACGAATTTGGATTGGACCTTGGCCTCAAGCCCGGCACCTATCAACTGGTCCAAACGCAGCCCGATGGTTACTTGGACACGGGTGCTGTCGCCGGTACTGAAGGCGGAACGGTGCGCGATGATGCCAACGGAGAAGGCAACATCATCAGCCAGATAGAGATCCCGCTGGGCAACACAGTCGCCGCAAACAACGACTTCAAAGAAGTAAGACCGGCGACGCTCAAAGGAAACGTTTGGCACGATGAAGATAACGACGGCGTGTTCGACGCCAACGAAGAGGGAATCGCCAACGTGCTGATTCAGGTGACCCGCGTCGGTGCGAAACCGGGCGTCACCGACGATCCTTTCGCCGATACCGATCCGATCTTTGTGCGTACCGATGAAAATGGTCAATACTGCGTCGAAGCGCTTCCGCCGGGAATCTACGAAATCGTCGAGATCAACAACTATCCCGATGGTGCCGACCCTTTGGCAGACTTCATTGACGGCAAAGACTCCACCGGCAACGTGCTTGGCGAAGTCAACGGTGAAAGATCAAACGATCGGTTCACACAAGTCGAACTTTGTGCTGGCGATGACGGCGTCGAATACAACTTCGGCGAACTCAAACCCGCTTCGGTCAGTGGTTACGTCAGCGTTGACACTCCCGGGCAGTCGAAACTGTCCCCCGACGATCCTGACTTCCAACCAATTGAGGGTGTAACCATTCAATTGTTTGACGAAAGTGGATCTTTAGTGGCCGAAACGCAAACCGACGCAACCGGCAAGTATGAATTCGATGACTTGGCACCGGGCACCTACTCGATCGCGCAAATCCAACCAGGCGACTACATCGACGGTGGTGATGTCGTGGGAACTGTCGGGGGAGCGGCCGTAGGCTCAAGCACCAACGACCGCTTTAACCAAGTAGTGCTGGGTTCTGGCGATGAAGGCGTCAACTACAACTTCTGCGAGGTGGAACCGGCGTCGATTAAAGGAACCGTTTACCACGACCGCAACGATAACGGCGTGCAAGACGCTGGCGAAGAAGGCATCGAAGGGGTTGTCATTCAGTTGTTTGATGTCGATGGGAATGTCATCGCCGAAACAACGACCGACGCCAACGGCGACTATTGCTTTGATGGGCTTGCACCGGGCGAATACAAAATTCGTGAACAGCAACCCGATGACTTCGACGACGGCAAAGACACCGTCGGCACCGTTGATGGTGTCACCAACGGCGAACATGGCAACGACGAATTCTGCGTTATCATTTTGGATGGCGGCGATGAAGGCGTCGAGTACAACTTTGGCGAATTGAAGTTGGCAGAGATCTCGGGATTTGTCCACGTCGACAACGATGGCGACTGCGTGTTTGGCACGACCCCAGCGGACCGACCGCTGGCAGGCGTAACGATGGAGTTGCTGGACGCCGACGGGAACGTATTGGCGACAACGACCACTGCCCAAGACGGATCTTACAGTTTCAAAGGACTTGTTCCTGGCGACTATTCCATCCGCCAAACTCAGCCCGATGGCTTTTTCACAGGTGGCGAAAATGTCGGTGATGGTGGCGGTGATGCTTCCGAGAACTTGATCGAGAACATCTCTATAGAATCCGGACAAAAACTGACTCAATACAACTTCTGCGAACACGACGCCGCTGAGATTCACGGACGCGTGTGGGAAGACGGCCCGGCATTTGAAACCGAAGACGGAACTTTGCCGACTAACTATCGTGACCAGCGCGACAGTGTCTATCAGGAAGGTGTCGACACGCCGATCGAAGGTGTCCGGATGGAGTTGTATTACTTCATTGACCCTACCGTTGGCGACGAAGGTGAAATTGCTCCGCGTCCCGTCACGATCAGCGAAGTCGACGCCGATGAGTATCCACACATTGACGCTTCTGATCCCAATGCACCGGTTTGGGTTGAAACCATGGCCAATGGCGAATACTGGTTCACGGGCCTGCAAGCGGGAAGTTATGTCGTGTTAGAGACTCAGCCAGATGGATTCACCGACGCAAACGACGTCGTCGGCACCACGACCGGAGCGACATTCAACAACGATTCAGAAGTAAGCGTCGCCATCGCGTCGCTGACACGCGTCTTCTCTGACGTGCAGCTGCAGGATGTTGTGGCTGGGATTCAAGTTGAAAACGGTGGCATCTCTCAGTTGAACAACTTCACCGAAGTATCCGTCAGCGTGCTTCCACCGGTCGAAGTTACTCCGCCAACCATCAATCCTCCAACACCGCCCGATCCAGCACCTCTCAACAATCCGATCACGCCTCGCCCAGGCATCACCGGCCATGGTGGGCTGATGGGATCTGAGCCAAGTGCGTTCACTCAGTTCGTCGGCACAGCCCGGGGCGGATCATTCCAGAACCAACAGGCTGCGACTCCCGACGATCCGTACACTTGGCACCTTAGCGTGATCAACGCGGGACAGCCGCGTGCCTACGGCGGCGACGGAGCGGCGGATTCGATCTGGCATCAAGCAGGCCATATTGATTCAACTGATTGGAATCGTTTCGACATGAATCAAGCGGTCTGGACATTCACTTCGATGGACGAGGACAGTAACATCACCGTTGCCTCCAAACAATCAACCTTCGGCATGCTGGGCGGGACACCACTGGCTGGCGATTTTGATGGCGACGGCATTGACGAGATGGCGGTCTTCAAGGACGGTTACTGGTTGATCGACATCAATCATAACGGCCGCTGGGATCAGGAAGATCTCTTCGCAAAACTGGGCGACGTCGAAGATCGTCCGGTTGTGGGCGACTGGGACGGTGACGGCAAAGATGACATCGGTATTTTTGGACCGATGTGGCAACGCGACGAAGAGGCAATTGACCGTGAACCAGGTTTACCAAACCCTGACAACGATCTTGTCACGCGTCCCAAAAATGTGCCACCGGCGGACGATGATGGAGCCAGTGGCGCACGGATCATGAAACTATCCAGCTACGGCCAAGACCGTTCCGACGTTGTCGATCACGTTTTCGGCATCGAAGAAGGAACGATCATGCCCGTCACAGGCGATTGGAATGGAAACGGCATTCGATCCATTGGCAAATTTGTAGACGGACATTGGGAGGTCGACGTCAATGGTGACGGTCGATTTGATCACGAAGACGAAACGTTTGACTTCGGACGCGCCGGCGACACCCCCTTGGTCGGCGACTTCAACGGCGATGGCATCGAAGAGATCGCTGTCTACCGCAGCGGTAAATGGCTGATCGACACCGACGGGAATCGAGAACTTACTGCCACTGACAAAACGTTTGAACTTGGCGGCGCGTCTGACAAACCTGTTGTTGGAGATTTTGACGGAGACGGCATTGACGAACCGGGTTTGTACACCGAAAAAACTCAAACCGATATTCAGCTGTAAGGGAAATCTAAAAGCTGAAAAAAGTGTCTTGCGAATGTGAGATTGTTGGAAGTTTAGGAAACAGCAAACCTTACGCAGATTATCATCTTGAAATTTGCAGGGTGGTTCGCCAAATCAAAAGAAAGCTGTATACTGAACGGGTCGAATCGACTGATCAGATATTGAATTGTTAATATTAATATGTCCAGCACTCAACCTGAACGTCCAATGATCTTGGGTAACTGCATTGCCTGCAATGGTTTGATGCGCGTGCCCGTGACGACTGATGTGACCCATGTTGCATGCTGTCCACATTGCGAAAAGCGTTTTCCGGTTCAACAATTGATTGCCTCTGCCATCCCGGCGGCGGAGATTATTGAGGGAGAAGTCGCGCAGGATTACACACCGGTCGTGGATCGCGTCCGCGAACCTGCCGATGAAAATGCGGTCAAACCGCGCGTGAAATTTGAGGTGCCCAAGCAGATTTATAACGGTGCGAAGCACCGGCGTCGGCGAAGACGTCGTTCGCGCAGTTCCGATGAACGCAAAGAACAGGCAATCAAAGAGGCCGAACGGTCCAGAACCGGGAGACCAAAGATTAATGCCTCCACAGTTCCTGTGGCCACGACGCAATCCGCATCATCGACCGTTGAGGAAACGACTGCTGATGAAGCGACTTCCGCCGTGAAGGTCGTCGACGAAGTGCCGAGAGAATCAGCGCGATCTCGGTCTTCTTCATCGGGTTCATCTTCTTCAAGATCGTCGTCTTCTGAGTCACGGTCCTCACGTAGTAGCAAATCAAGCAGCCGTCGATCATCGTCCAGCGAGCCCGAAGAAGAACCGGATTCGGTCGTCGAGTGGCTGAAGATTACGGTGGGAGGATTTATCGCATTCCCACTGGCTTATCTAGGGTTGATGTGGATCGTTGGACTGGATCCATTCGGACTCGCACCGACGATCCATAAAGTGGTGCCTTTTGTTGTACCGTCGCGTTTTGTGGAAGATGATGTATTGCCGGAGTTTGACGATTTGGATTTGGACGAGGAAGACAGTCTTCCAATGCCGTCGCTTGACCCCGATGACGTGCGTTTCTAGACCGTCACTTCGTGTCAATTAAAACGTAGTGGATGAGGCCACGAATCCCGCCCCTGCATTAACCGTCGCATCAAAGGCCGAATCGTTTTCTAAATTCAGCGCGCACTTGTCACGAAAACAAAAATGCTTCTCTTATCACCTGCATCATCGACAGGCATAATTGAATCGCATTCGACCTTTCATTCTAAAGCGCGAAGCGTCTTGCCGACCCAACGGTGATCGCTGCTTTTTCAACGTCGAAGAAACGCGAATAAGAAGATATGCCGAAGTGTCGCGTTCGGGCAGACTGCCCTCTCTGTGAAGCTCTTCACCATCGGCCTTCTTCGGCTGGCATCAAAATTTTGCGGAATATTGTTTCCCCAAAAGCGGCCCTTCATTTACAATCGAGGGTCTCTGTTCCGGTGAGTGTCCTGACGATATTTCGGGTCATTACGATTACGCCTGGCCCCTTCCCACCATGTTTTTTCGATATTCCGTTTTGGATTTATAAATCCAAGGGTCTATCGGAGGGTCCTTTGAGTAATCTGAAACTACCAAAGATCTATGCAACTTTTTAGGAACGCACTGTGATGACCAAGCGCACGCCCGCTACCGAACGTACATCTCTTTCAGCAAAGAATCTAAAAGACAAAAAACCACGATCCTCGTCTCGCCGACGAACAGGTGGCTTGCAGTACCAATCGCTGGAACAACGTCTCCCGCTGGACGCAAGTTTTGAGTTTGCCGGTGGCGTACTAACGATCGACGGATTTAATGAGGAAACTCAACTTACCGTCACCGTCGCTGGTGAACTAACCGCGACGATTGATGGTGACAACTGGCAAGGCGATTTTGTCCCCGGTTTAGATTTCCCCGGCATCAACGATGATGGTGACGAACTTGGAAATCGACTTGTTGCCACCGACGTGACCGAACTGGTCATTAACTCGACCGGATTCGGAGCCCCAGAAGCACGTGCTGTTATTAACTTCCAAGGCGGCGAGACCTTGGATACGCTGGCCATTGATGTAACGGGGAACATTATTCTCAACTCCAATGGCAACGATTTCGATCTGCTTGACACCACACTGATCACCGATGCGGATCTGACTCAATCAAACAATCGTCCCAACGTCTCCGAAGGAATCACGCTTGGCAACTTGAGTTTCCAAGTTGGTGGAAACGCTTTGTTTGACGATTTCGCGGCAGACCAATTCGGCGGGGAAGTCGCGGGGAACTTGGTGATCAACTCCGCTGTTGGCGATCTTACGGTCATCGATCAGTTCGGTGCCAACTTCATCGGTAGCAACGGAAATGGCATCGACGCTTTGTATGTCGGAGGCAATGCCAGCATCACCTCCGGTTCAGGGAACATCGGCCAAGCACCTGACTCGCCGATCGTTATCGGTGGTTTGTTGGATATTTCAACGGCCGCTGTTTTCAGTGAAGACGAAGGCATCATGACAACCGTTGACCTCAGCGGTTCCAGCGACAACGACTTCAGTGAAGTTAACATCGTAAGTAGGACTAACACCAGAAATGTTTTAGTAAGAGTTTTCGACCACAACTCTTTCTCGGTACAAAACGCCAGTTCGGGAACGACGACACATTTGGCGGCCGGACGTAATGACGCTGGCGATACCGTTCGTTCACGATTCAATGGCGGCTTAACCCTTACAGGGAATGTGAGAAGTCCTAATGTGATCCTTCAAGCCAGCACAGGATTCACACAGGAGAACACCAGTAATATCGACGTCAGTCTATTGCAGCTTGGCGGCATTGAAATTTCCGAGGGACGTGGCGACTTCATTTTTGATGGAGATGTGGAAGGATTCATTTCGGACGGCCTGCGAGTGTTTGACTTCTCGACGCGCGTGCGAGGCAACCTCGACTTTAGCACCTCATCAGAAATCACCTTGGTCAGCGCCCCGATCATCTATCCCGACGGTCGCCCAGACGAACTTTTTGAAGACTCTTGGGCCGACGGCGACGCGCGGATCAACGCCAACCGAATTGACTTCGATGCCAGTTTTGAAACGACGAAATTCGTTTTGACCGTGGAATCAGATGTGACCCAGGACGTCGACACCTCCGTGATATCAGAACAACTGTACGTCTCAGGAAAAGAAATTGACCTCAGCAACAACACCAACGACACGGGCCAACTTGCCGCCCGCGGAGTCGGAGACGAATCGTTTATTCGCTTCAGTGATGTGGGTACGTTCCGAATCGTCAGCCTTGACGGAAGCATCGAGGGTGCCAGTGCGAGCACCATTGCCGACCCAGCGACGATCAATGGACTTTTGACCGACCGCATCCCTGAGATCGGCATCGGCGTGCAAAGCTTCATCGACATCAGCACAGGCTTTGGAGGCACCGTCGATGACCCGCGCGTTGGTGTTCCTCCAGTCGAATTGGACAACGTCGAAAAATTTGAAGTCATCCGCGACGATACACGAGCCCAGTTCTTGACCGACGAGTTCGGTGAAGATGGGCGAGGCGTTTTCTTTATTGAGTTTATTTACGACGGAGTTTCTCCGTTTGAGTTTACAGCTGAATCAAATCAATTCGATGCTGAACTGGCTCTGTACGACGAAGTTGGCAACCTTGTCTTCGTGTCAGACGATCCTTCTTTGAGCGTCAATGCGAACATCACGAATGAGGATATTGAAGGCGGACTGCCCGCAGGACGATATTACCTGGCCAGTGCTGCTTTCAGCGCCACCTTCGGTGACGACTTCGATGTGCAGACTGAATTCGACGATGGAGTTCCCACCCAACCAACGGGAACCTTGTTGATCACTTTGGAATCTCCCGGCGAAGATCCCGACGAACTTTATGAAGATTTGTTGGTGCGTTTGGAATCATTTATTGCTCCGGAAGTTCGTAGAAGTTTCTTCCAGAACGATGATGCTCCTATCGACACTGAAAAGCTGTTTGTGTCAGTGCTGGAAGACGGTTCGATTAATTTCACCGGTCCACAAAATCGTATTGACGAACTGTGTATCTTTGAAACTGATGATTTCGTTCTTAATTCGACCACAACAATCAACATTGATACGCTGACCGCTGACGGCAACGTCTTACTGACGGCACCAGGACAGATCATCGTCAATGATTTAAACGCGACAGGTGACGTGGATATCGCGACGCCTGCAAGAGTCATCGGTCAAAACCTAAGCTCCGGTGGTGACATTCGTATCTCTGGCGATCGCGTCAATTTGGAAGAGGTCACTTCCGGCGGCGACGTTGATATCACGGCAACCAACACAGCATTGCTGACCGAATTTGATGTGGTCGGCGAAATCTCAGCCGCCTCCAGTTCTGACGATATTGTTGTCGATGGTGTTCGTGCTCAAGGCAACGTTAACCTCGCAGCAGCGGATGACATTCGCTTGGCCGCCCCTGAGGGCATTCGTCGTTTGCAAGGCGCAGATCTATTCCTTTTTGCGGACAACATCAACAACGACAACCTCAATGGCGTGTTCTTGTACACCGATGTCGATTCTGTCACCTCGCGTGTTGAACGTGGTGGGCAGGTCTTCATTAACGAACGAACGGATATCGAATCACAGCTGACCGCCAACAACGGTCCGATTACGCTGCAAGCCAATGGAAACATTACTGGCAACGCCAGCGTCTCCTTGCCTGGCCACGATATTACGCTCATCGCACGCGGTGATGGTTCAGACATTGATGTCGAATCTGTTACTGTGCTCGGCAGTAACGACAATGTTCGGTTGTTTGCCGAAGACGACATCACCGCCAACGTTCAGGCTGGAAACTTGCTGGCCCAAGCACTTAACAACGTCGATGATCAAGATGTTGCGGTGCAACTGGACACAACCGTACGGACGCTGAATGTTAGTGCGGGCATCATGTCTGATGGTGATGCCAACCGTGGTGACATCGTTGTCAACGAGTCCAACCCTCTGATTCTCACACGGGCGGTTGCCGCTCACGGTCAGATTTCTGTTTCGGCCGAAGGCAACATCGTAACGGGGAATGTTCAATCCAACAGAATTTCAACCGGCAATGCGATCGAGATTGCCGCCAATGGAACTGGGTCGGATCTTTCGACGGCGCGTATCGTCGTGAGGGACGGAACAGGCGGAGTCGTACTGACCGCTGGCGATGACATCGTTGATGGCGACATCAACGACCGATTAGCGGTGGTGGCACACAAAGTCACATACCAGGCCGGCAACAATACGGTCGATTCATTCAATGGCGTGATCGGTCATTCATTCGCCAAAGAAATATCGGTGACCACGACCAGCAACACTGAAACAGGTGTTTTCTTGTTCAACACCGGCAACACGACAGTCTCTGACACGGTGATCTCCAATGGCCAATTCAGTTTGACCAACAGAAGCGGTGCGGTGCGAATCGACGACATTTCGATCCTTTCGCAACAGCTGAGCAATCGTGTCTTTGTGAAGACCAGCGGAACCGGTGGCGACATTCTGGTAGGCTCCATTGATGCCGGTCTAAACGGTATCGTCACGCTGGACGCTGCAGATGATGTCTTGGATACGGACCTGCTGGACGAACTGTTTATCAGAGGCGAGTTCCTCAATGTTACTGCTCGCAATAACAAAGTGGATAGCTTCGACGGCATAATTCTCAATATCGACGTCGAAAACTTCGCTGACCGAGCGCTCAACGGTGGAGAGACGTTTGTGCAACGCCAAGCGTAAAACACCTGCGTAACAAGAACTAACAATGCCGCTGTGATACCTCTCACAGCGGCATTCTTTTTGCCTGCCGCCATTAACCGGAACGATTGAATGCATGTTTTTCTTTGCGCGGCGGTAGTTTGGCAACGATTCGCTTGTTAGTCTAAAGATTGGCAATTCTGCTGATTGATTTGTGATACATCTGTCAACCAACGCAGAGGATCGAATCAAACCAATATTCATCGCTCAAACGCAACCGAGGAAATCATGTCAAAACAAGCCTCTGAAAAATCAAACCGCAGGGATTTCATCAAAGGGAGCGCGAAAATCGGGGCGGCAGGCGCTATCGGCGCGGGATGGAGTTTTGCCTCCACTGCTGACGCGGACGTGAAAGCGGATGCCAATAGTAAATTTCGAATCGGATTCATCGGCCCCGGCGGACGCGGTTTCGGCGCTCATGTGAAGACCTTGGTCAAGCTACAGCTCGAAGGGCAGCCGATTGAGCTTGTTTCGGTGTGCGACGTTTACAATAAAAATGTCGATCGCGCCGCTGACTTCATTCAACAACAGACCGGTAATGCGCCCAGCAAGTACGTCGACTATCTGGAGATGATTGAGAAAGAGGATCTGGATGCCGTCTGCATCGGAACGCCCGACCACTGGCATCACAAACAGGTCATCGATGCGCTCGACAGCGGCCTTCACGTGTACTGCGAAAAACCGATGACCAAGACGGTGGAAGAAGCCATCAGCGTGCTTCAAAAATGGCGCAAGTCGGGCAAAGTGATGCAGGTCGGCGTTCAATCGACCAGTTTGCCTTTGTGGCCTCAAGTTAACGAATTGTTGTGTTCGGGGAAGCTTGGCAAAGTGCTGATGTATCAAACCGAATACTTCCGAAATTCGTCGATGGGGCAATGGCGTTACTACGGACTTGAGGAAGAGATGACGCCTCAAAACATCGACTGGAAACGCTGGCTTGGCGTGGAAGAGGGGCTCTCAGAATACGAGGATTTCGATCGAGAGATTTTTGCTCAGTGGCGACGTTTTTGGTCCTTCGGTTCGGGTATGTTCACAGATCTCTTCGTGCACCGGACGACGTCCATGCTCAAAGCCACCGGGCTGAGATTTCCCAGCCGCGTGGTTGGCGCGGGAGGAATTTTTCTTGAGTACGACGGACGAGGCGTTCCTGATGTCGCGACGGTGGTCGCCGATTTTAAAGAAGGTGTGCAAGGACTGGTCACTGCCACGATGGCCGCTCAGGCGACTCCGATCAAGCAAGTCATTCGGGGGCACAATGGTTCGCTGGTGTTTGGCAATGGCGAAGGCTTTGACAGCTTTGATTTCATCCCCGAACGGCCGCAAGTGACCTTGGACAGTAGTCTCAAGCGCGAGGAGATTAAGACCGAGAAGGTTGAAGATACAACCTATGCACATTTTCAAAACTGGATTGATGCAATGGTCGCCGATGATCCAGCGCTTTGCAACAACGACCCTGAACTAGGAGCCGCCGCGATCACCAATGTGATCCTCGGCGCTCAAAGTTATCGCACCGGCAAAGCGTATTTCTTTGACGACGAAACCTACACCGTCCGAGATGCCGATTCATCGTGGGCCAAAGGCTGGGAAAAAATGTCAAAGGACCGCGCGAAACCAAAACACATTCCAGGTTGGAATGGCGGTGACACGGGCAGCGTTCTCACTGAACCCGACTACATGAAGCTTGCCGGTCCTTGGGTGGACGGCAAACCGCCACGTAGTTAGCAACTTAGTTAGTAAGGTAGGGAATCAATCGATTACCAGATCTTGATTCGCTCGTCCTCAGGTTTGTAAAGCTGATCGCCCGGCTGGACATCGAAAGCGTCGTAAAAAGCGTCGATGTTCATCACGGGCCCGTTGGCGCGAAACTGGGATGGCGAATGGGGATCGGTTAGCAGCCGTTTCAGCATTTCGGCCTCGCGATACTTCCGCTGCCAAACGCGACTCCAGCCAACAAAAAACAGTTGCTCGGGGGTCCAGTCTGCAATTTTATCGTCGGGTAAATTCTCATAAGCCATCGCCTTGTACGCGATCGCCAAACCGGACAGGTCCGCGATGTTTTCGCCCAAGGTAAATTTTCCGTTGACGTTCTTACCTGGCAAAGGTTGATAGGTGCTGTACTGATCGACCAATTTTCCCGTCAGTGCTTCGAATGTTTCCTTATCCTCATCGGTCCACCAATTGTTCAGATTTCCATCGCCATCGTACTGGCTGCCCTGGTCATCGAAGGCGTGGCTGATTTCATGACCAATCACGGCACCGATACCGCCATAGTTCAGCGGCACCGGAGCATCGGCGTCAAAGAAGGGTGACTGCAGAATCGCCGCCGGAAAAACGATCTCGTTCTTGGTCGGATTGTAATAAGCGTTAACCGTTTGCGGAGTCATACCCCATTCTTCGCGGTCGATCGGCTGCCCAAGTTTTCCGACCATGCGGCGAAATTCGACTTGGTTTGAACGCAGAACGTTGCCAAACAAATCATCTGGATCCACCGTCAGATCCGAATAGTCACGCCAAGCCACCGTGTAACCAATTTTAGTGCGGATCTTCTTTAATTTCTCCCGCGCCTTCACCTTTGTTTCGCTGGACATCCAAGTCAATCCGTCGATCGAATCGTCGAAGGCCCTGATTAGGTTCTGAACTAAAGCATCCATCTTGGCCTTGGCTTCGGGTTTGAAGTGTTTGGCCACATACAGCTTGCCCACCGCATCACCGAGCGCACCGAATCCACCGCGCCCGGCCACAAGATTCACGCCGCGTTCCCAGCGCGGTTTCTGCTGTTTGACATCGGCCAAGGCCTTTTTGAAGAAGTCAAACCCCGCGTCGACGTAGTCCTGAGAAAGATACTCTTCAAACGTGTTAATCAATTTGAACTTGAGATAGGCTTTCCAGTCCTCCAGCGGCGTCTCGGTCAGCATCCCATTGAGCGTTTCGAAGAAACTGGGCGTGTTAACGATGACGTAGTCGGGCGTTTCAATTTCGATTTCTTGAAATACCGATTGAAAATCAATCTCCGGCGACAGTTCACTCAGTTCCTCGATCGTGAACTTGTTGTAACGCTCGTTTGCGTTTCGAATACGAACGCGCGTCCAACTCGCTTCGGCCAATTGCGCCTCGATGGTCAGAATTTTATCCGACGCGGACTCTGGTTGTTGGACGTCGCTCAGCTTGAACACTGCGTCGATGTAGTCCAGGAACTTAATCTGGTTCTCCAACGTTTTACGATCGTGTTTTAGGTAGTAGTCGCGATCGGGCAACGTCGTGCCGCTTTGGATTAAGTGCACGGCGTAGAGGGTACTGTTTTTTGCGTCTTGGGACACATACATCCCCAGCGGCACATCGACGCCGATCGTCATCAGGTAGGCCATGTGTTGGACCAGCCCGGGAACGTCCTCAATAGCGTCGATCGCTGCCAACATCTCGGCCAGCGGTTGGCTGCCGAGTTCGTCGACGCGGTCAACGTCCATGAAGCTTTTATAGAAGTCGCCAACCTTCTGAGCGTCGGAGCCTGTTTCATGTCGCTCGTTGGCCAGTTGCTTGATCATTTCGTTGCAGCGCTCTTGCGACAGATCAGCCAGCGCCGTGAACGAACCATAGTTCGATTTATCTGCGGGAATTTCAGTCTGCTGGAGCCACTTCCCGTTGACGTGTTGAAACAGGTCGTCTTGGGGACGCACCGATTCGTCAAAATGCGAACGCTCTACTGGCGAATCGTTTGATGCCGGGGCTTCGGCGAAAACTAGGGAGGAACATAGCAGAGGTAAAAGCAACACCAGCATACAACCGGTGCCGAAAATCGAACGCTTCTTCATAGGGTGGATCCGTCCAGCAAGAGATTTGAAACGCCTGTAACTTAGGCTGAATCGTCAGCATATCAGATTTCTCAATCTCGATTGAAGTGGTGATTTCAAAAAAAATGACTCGCCTTTTCAAAAAAAGCGAGCCTTTGTGAGTGTTTGTGAGCGTTTAAAATCAATATTACGAACCGCAAGTGCTATCGGGTCAGCAGGACACCTACGCGTCACCTTCTTCCATCTGATCTAGTTCCGCCTGCTTCGCCTCGCGTTCGGCCAGCTTCTGATTTCGAATTGCTTGGTAATGGGCTTCGGTTTCTCCATTAATGATTTTATCTTCGCCAATGGTTTGCTCGATATGCAACAACATTTCATCCACCGATGCGCGGTCAAATTTGAGGTCGTCCAAAATCATTCTTTTCGTTTCACCACCCGACTTGGCCGTCAGCGTTGCCAAGCCCTTTTTCTCCCACCGCTTTTTATCAATCTCAACGATGTCTTTGATGTTGATTGAGTTACCACGTTTGTCGGACAAGACACCGTCCTTGAGCTCCACCCACTTCCCGATCGTCGTCAGACCCAAGAACAGACACGCCAGTCCGATCGTGGTAAAAATCGCTCCGATGAAATAGTTGTACAGCAACAGGTTATCAATTTCATCGTTCAGTTTCGGAACATCTTCGGGCCACTCGTTTTCAGCCGCGAGTGCTTGCCAGTTCGCTTGCAGTTCGCCGTCAGCGATCTCGGATTTCCCGTTTTCGTCCAAAGGCCCCTGCAGCAATTCATAAGCATCCGCCATCTCGCGTAACGCGGGATAGGTGACCAATCCGTCTTTGAGATGCCACGCTCCAAAAGCTAGCGCTGCGAGTCCAATGAGCAAGTATTTAAGTAGGTAGCCCCGATGAGCGTTGGCTTTGATGTTCATGGTGAGAATTGAGTTAAAATTGATGATTTACGCGGGCAAGAAATGGCCTTAAAAAGATTTGCCGCAGTTCCGTGTGCTGTTGAGCCGCAAACAGGCCGTTTCCTATGTTACGTTTTTTGAGACAACCCTACAGCGTGAGCTCACATTTTCGTTTTCCGGTACGAAAAGATAAGCCCCAAATCGGAGGAATCGCAAGCGCTCTGCTTATCTTATCGCACCCATCTTGAACCAGAATAGAATTCTTATCGTCAAAGCAAAGACGCGTTCCAAGGCCGTTGTGGATTCAGGACACGATTTTCGTTCAAAAACTTCAGTCTGGCTAAGCCTTTTCTCGGTGTAGAAGAAAAAATGGACGATCCGGGGTGAGAAAATTCTGAAATTCGGGTTATGATAGTATCAATTGAGTCAATTCGAGTTTGAGAAGGTTTAAGCTATGGCACCTACAGAAATTACACGCGAACAGTGGATCCAAGAAACGGAACGTCTCTGTCCAAGCGATAGAGCTTACGACGCTTACGTTGCTTTGGAGGAAGAGATCGTCGAGCACACGGATCTCGATATCTCCTACACGTCGGTCTCCCGAGGGAAATCGGACTACGCGACGTTCTCCGGTTCGGCAGGGAAATGTGCGGTTGTTCAAATGTACAAAGGTCAGTGCCAACTGAACTGGCGTTGGAAAGGCACGATGGCCGGTCTGACTGAAGAAGCCAAACAACAGATCGACGCCGCGTACGAAACCTTCCGATCCACATTGGACGGGAAAGAAGACAAAGGCTGGGAGACAGTCAAAGTTCTCCGGCTGGGCGAAGAAAACGTTAGAGACGCCGTTATCAAGGTGTCGGAGGAACTGGTTGACGTTGTAAAGAATGTTGGCAGTAACGCCACAGCCAAATAAACGGCAGTCCTTTCCCATCGAGAAAGCACATAGAGCGAATTCTTTAGGATTCGCTCTTTTTTTTTTCAATTTTGACAACAGATGAGCTCTATCCTTAGGCGAAAAAACGCTAAGGTAGAAAAGCCGAAAGGTTTGCTAAGTTCACGAACGAAAATTTTGCAACACTCCAAATTCTTCACAACTCCAATCTGAAATTGAGAAGCCATGAGACTCGACGCGATTTCAATCGGCGAAAACCCTCCCGAAGACATCAACGTAATCATTGAAGTCCCCGTGGGTGGACAGCCCATTAAGTACGAAATGGATAAAGCGTCTGGTACTCTTTTCGTTGACCGATTTTTGTACACGTCGATGGTTTATCCAGGGAACTACGGATTCGTGCCGCACACGTTATCTGCCGACGGAGACCCGATCGACGTTTTGGTTTGCAACACTCGCGCGATCGTTCCCGGTGCCGTCATCAATTGTCGCCCGTTAGGCGTTTTGATCATGGAAGATGATGCCGGGCATGATGAAAAGATCATTGCCGTGCCCTCGACGAAACTAACGCGGCGTTATGAAAAATTGAAGTCGTACAATGATCTGCCCGAGATTACGGTCGAACAGATTGAACACTTCTTCGGTCACTATAAAGATCTTGAGCCCGGCAAATGGGTCAAAATTGCGCAGTGCTGCGAGGTCGATGTCGCGAAAAAGCTGATTCTTGAGGCGATTGATAGAGAAAATGCGAATCTGGCTGCCAAAAACTCAGTTTAAGGCAACCGGCGGTCGTCGCGGCAACTGCTGATTAAACTGGATCGGCCGCTGAGAAACTGCCCCGTTCGTCGCCGGTCAATTTTCTTTTTGCCGCGCTCGCTGAACTTTGCTGAGATTGCATGATGATAGCCCAACTATATTCGGATCGTCGTACAATTTGGGGCGCTTTGTCGGTAGCAGCAGTGATCTTCGGCGCTTTCGGTTCAGCGACCAACGGTCAGATGCTGCCTGCAGATTTCGAACGCGGCCAAGCAATCTACGCTCAGTTCTGTGCCCTCTGCCACGGCGAAAAAGCAGAAGGCGTCGAAGGCGTTTATGATTCTCCTCTGATCGGAGATTTGCCGGTCTCCGAATTAAGCAAATACGTTGACCAGACGATGCCAGAAGGATCTCCCGAGGATTGCGCTGGCGAAGACGCCGAAGTCGTGACGGCTTATCTTTATCAGGCCTTCTATTCCCGCGCTGCACAACGCAGAAACAATCCGCCCGACATCGAATTTTCAAGGCGTACCGTTGGGCAGTACCAAAACTCTGTGCGCGACATCGTCAAAGCATTTCGTGGAGCTCCATGGGTCGGCGAAAAACGAGGATTCAGAGCACAATACTATGACACGCGCGAACTCGGGAAAGGCAAGCCCCTGATTGAGCGTCTGGAACCGACTATCAATTTTGATTTCGCCGACAAATCACCGGACGCTGAAAAGCTAAAAGACCCCACCCAATTCTCAATCTTCTTTGAAGGTGGTTTGATCATTAAAGAAACGGGAACCTATGAGTTCATAGTTTCTTCGAAGAACGGATTTTCACTCTCCTGTAATGGTACAAACCGACTGATCGACAATCGCGTGAATTCCACAGACACCGAAGAGTTCCGCGCGACGATGCGTTTGGATGCCGGCGAGGTCTACCCGATTGCGCTGAAGATGTTCAAGTACAACGACGAAACGGCGAACATCAAACTTGAGTGGATAAAACCATCGGGCATCCGCGAGGTCATTCCCGCGCGGTCGGTTTCAAGTGGCTGGTTTCATCCGATGGTTGTTCTCAAAACCAAATTCCCGGCCGACGACAGCAGTATCGGCTATGCACGCGGGACTAGCATCTCCGACCAATGGGATGCCGCAACCACACGCGCTGCGATGGAGACCATGAACTTTTTCGAGCGCGAGCTTGATTCGATTCTCGATGATAAATACGGTCGAATTAAACGTCGAAAAAGCAAAGCAACCGAACAAGAGCGTGTCGCCAAAGACCATGAACGACATTTGAAATTCGCCACAGATTTTGTCAAAGCAGCGTTCGGACGCGAATTGGACGATCAGGAAAAACAGTACTTCGTTAATCGACAATTTGAAATCGCGTCCAGCGATCTTGCGGCGGTCAAACGCACGATGTTGCTGACACTGAAATCGCCGCAGTTCCTCTATTTGACCTGCTTCAAAAACGATGCTGATTCCTATGACATCGCGAATCGTCTCTCGATTATTTTGTGGGATTCCATTCCCGATGAAGAACTGAACGAAGTTGCCGCCGGTGGGAAACTGAAAACGAGTGATCAAGTCGTCGCGGCGGCGTGGGAGATGCTGTACAAACCGCGCACTCGCAAGAAGCTGAACGAATTCTTTTACCATTGGTTGGAGATGGAGAAGGCGTCGCACGCTTCGAAAGACGAAGACGTTTACCCCGGATTCGGACAGGAACTGATTCAATCGCTGCGTGATTCAATCGACATGTCGCTGAATGAAATCGTCTGGTCAAAAGACCCCGATTTCCGAAAGTTACTACTTTTTGATGAGATCTTTATCGACCAAAGAATGGCGACCTTTTACGGAATCGAAAAAACCAAAGAGGAACCGTTCCAAAAGGTCAGCTTCGAAGCGGATCGCCGCTCGGGTATTTTGACTCATCCCTATTTGATGACGGGATTGGCCTACTATAAGAACACCTCGCCCATTCACCGGGGCGTCTTCGTCGCAAAAAGCCTCTTGGGCCGTTCTCTGAAGCCACCACCGATCGACGTGGAGCCATTGGAGGAAGAGTTTGATCCATCGATGACGACACGCGAACGCGTGACGCACCAGACAAAAGAAATCAACTGCAGCGGATGTCATAGCGTCATCAACCCGCTGGGCTTTAGTTTGGAAAACTACGATGCCGTTGGCAGGTTCCGCGATACCGAAAAAGACAAACCCATCGACTCCAAGACCGTTTACCTTTCACCAACATCGGATAAGGTAGTTTTTAACGGCGCTAAGGATCTGGCTAAATACTTGGTCAATAGCCCGGAGGCTCATCGTAACTTTATCGAAAAGATGTTCGAACACTTCGTGAAACAGCCAATCTATGCGTTTGGGCCGGACGTGCTTGACCAGATGCACGTCAAGTTCCAACAATCAAACTTCAACGTCCAGAACTTAATCGTTGAAATTGCGGTGGTGGCGGCGACACACGATGTCAACCTTTCCGACGATCCAAACAACGACGAATAATTCAATCAGCTCCGAGGAAGATGCGATGAACGATTTTTATCGAAGACGACAGTTCCTTGCCAAATTGGGCGTAAGCGCTGCGGCGTTGCCGTTTGTTTCAGGATTGCCGGCCGTATTTGGGGATTCATCTGGCAGTCTAACCAAACGCAAGAAGAAGCAGCGCGTCATCATCGTCTTTTCGCCTAACGGTGTCGTGCAGAATAATTTTTGGCCTGAAACCGAAGGGCCGGATTTTGAGATCACGCCTATTCTTGAGCCACTGGCGGACTTCAAAGACAAGATGTTGCTGCTTCATGGTGTTTCCAACAAAGTCCGCGGTGATGGTGATAGTCACATGCGCGGGATGAGCTGCCTTCTAACCGGTGCAGAACTATTGCCGGGGAATATCCAAGGCGGTTCGGATACGCCGGCCGGTTGGGCCAGCGATATTTCGGTGGACCAAGAACTGAAGAACTTCCTGCAATCGGCACCAACAACGTCCACTCGTTTTGGATCGCTTGAATTCGGCGTCGAGGTGCGTGATGAGGCCGATCCGTGGACGCGCATGTGTTACGCCGGCAAAAACCGTCCCGTCGCGCCGGTGGATGACCCTTACTCTATGTTCACCCGAATGTACGGACGCAGTAAAGATGACGATCTCCTTCGCAGCGTTTTGGACGACGTCAAAGACCAGCTGAAAACCGTCGGTAATCGACTCGGTAAAGAAGCGCAGGAAATGATGCAAGCGCACCAAGGATTCGTCTCGGAGATGGAACGCGACCTGCGCGAAGCGGCCCAACAACAGCTCGACTTTCCAGCTCCCAATTTGGAAGACGGCGTGGCGCTGCGCCAAGAGAACATGCCTAAAATCTCTAAGATGCAAATCGACTTGTTGGTCAACGGGATGGCCAACGATATGAATCGCGTTGCGACGCTGCAGTATTCGAATTCCGTCGGCCAGGTGCGGATGAAGTGGCTGGGCATTAACGAACCCCATCATCAACTTTCGCATGATCCGGACATGAAAGAGGATTCGCAAAAGAAGCTGACCAAGATCAACCAGTGGTTTGCAGGGGAGATTAATTACCTTCTGAAGAAACTGGCCCAAACGAAAGAACCTGGCACCGATGAAAGCCTGTTGGACAATACGCTGGTGATCTGGACCAACGAACTGGGCAAAGGAAATTCGCATACGCTGCAGAATATCCCGATGTTGTTGGCGGGTTCTGCAAAGGGATTCAAAATGGGCCGCTATTTGAAAATGGGTGACGTCGCTCATAATCGACTTTGGATGACACTCACATCGGCGTTCGGCAATGAGTTAAAATCGTTCGGAGAGAAGAATCTTTGCGAAGGCGGGAAGCTGGATTTAGGCTAAGAGGTTGCAGGCTGATAATGCTTTTGAGCCGCAAGGCGCTAGCCGCGGGTTGCCGAGCGATAAGTAGAAACATTGGGACACCGTAGATCGACGAACCAGCGGCTAGCGCTCTGCCGCTCAAGGGGCGCGGGCCTCCGCCATCACGACTCCGCTACCTCTTCCGCCACCTCCACCTCCACCAAAAAAGTGAGCGACATGAAAGACAGCAACTCTTCGATCGACTTCTTTTTGTCGGCGCTTGCGAGCGTCTCCGCGATCTGCCTGCTCATGCAAACCGGCTTCGGCCAGAACGCCAAGGGCGATTCAGCGCCGGTCCATCAAGCCAGCAATGCAACGACACAATTCGACATCCACCCGGGGTTGGAAGTTGGCCTTTTCGCTGCCGAACCACTGCTGGCGAACCCTTCGAACATCGACGTCGATCATCTGGGTCGCGTTTGGGTTTGCGAGGTGGTCAACTACCGGCATTTTCGCAACACCGACGCAGAAGTGCGTGAGGCTGGTGATCGCATTCTGATTATCGAAGACACCGACGGGGACGCGGTTGCGGATAAATCGACCGTTTTCTATCAAGGCCGCGATATCGATTCGGCGCACGGGATCTGCGT
>CAKZVF010000291.1 GCA_937921995.1 uncultured Pirellulaceae bacterium | reverse complement strand
TTTGGCAAATCGTATTGATTTTTGTATTGGTTAATGGGGATACGAAATTCAATTTCCAATTTCTAAACTCTGATTTTTGATTCGAAATCAGAAATTTGAAATCAGAAATCTCATGTCCCTCTCCCCGAATCCGTCTTCACTCCTCAGGAATCTGTTTTGGGTGACATAACACAACATCGACCGGTACTGCTGATCGTCGCCATGGTCAGCCGCTATGAAGAAGCGCTCACTTGGAGCATTGACCAGCTGACCCAAACGCACGGTCCGGTCGCGCTGGAAAGCCCTGTCTATGATTTCGTGGAGACCGAATATTATCAAAAGACGATGGGCGACGACCTCAAGAAACAATTTGTCGCGTTCGAGCGATTGGTTTCTCCCGAGACGATCGTCGCAGCGAAAATAAATTCCAATCAACTGGAAATCCAATTCGCTGACCAAAACGAATACGCCCAGCAGCGCCCCGTCAATCTTGATCCCGGCTACATCAGCGAAGCCAAACTGGTGCTGGCCACGACCAAAGACCGCGACCACCGGCTATACATTGCCGACGGTATTTTCGCCGAAGTCACGTTGCACTATCGGAGCAAAGCCTGGTGCAGCAGCCGGTGGACTTACCCTGATTATCAACGCGCTGACTTTCAGCAATACTTCACCAAGTGTCGCCAACACCTGCGGGACCAATACCGAAAGAACGTCCGATCGTAGTGCGACATATTACGCTGGTAGCTGAAAATTGCCCCGCGTTGCCATTTACCCAAACGCTCAGCACCTGTATCTTCCAAAGCTGAGGCCTTGCATTAAAATTTGGCCGCTGCAGCAAGCATTGCCACCGTTAAATCAGAAACCCACCACGTTTCGCTGTTCTGGAAATTCGCTGATGAAAATCGTAGGGATCACTACTCGAGTTGCCGTCGTTGTCACCGTTATGGCGACGCTTGCATTTTCATTGGGTTGTGACAATCCGGTCAGCTTCTTCAATCTCTTGCTATCATCTCCGATTCAAAATTCCGCTAGCGGCGTGATCCTCGACGGCGGCGAAGCATCGGAAACCGCACCGAAATTTCCTCCGGCTGAAGACTTGGTCAAGGATTGGGAAAAACCAGACATCGCACTGTTTGTGTCGGGCCGCTTGCATGGATATATAGAACCCTGTGGATGTACGGGTTTGGACAAGCAAAAAGGTGGCTTGCTGCGTCGCCGGACCTGCCAAAAAATCCTGCTCGAACGAGGCTGGGATTTGGTCAGCATCGACGCGGGAAATCAAATCCGCCGGGTCAGCCAACAAGCAAAACTCAAACTCCGCACCGCTTACGAGGCGCTGTGTAAAACGATGGACTATTCGGCCGTTGGGCTGGGCGTTGATGATCTCAAACTTGACCCCGTCGACATGTTTCAAATCATGGCCGATGTTGTCGAAGAAGACAAAAGCCCCTTCGTTTGTGCCAACGTCAAGGTCCTCGTTGACACGACGCCGAATCCTTTCCGCGTGATCGAACGCAATGGCAAGAGAATCGGAATTACGATGGCCGTCGGCGACGAACACTTGGAGGAGCTTAAACGCAAAGATGGCTTGGAGGTTCAAACCGTTTCTCAAGGCCTTTCTGCGATTGCGCGCCCGCTGCTGGCGAAGAAGTGCGACATCAACATTCTGATGCTGCAATCGGCCCCCGAAACATGCAAAAAGATCGCCAACAAGTTTCCGATTTTCGATTTACTAATCACTTCAGGCGGAGCCGGAGATCCGACGTTGCAACCGGTGATTGTCAATACTGGAAAACACACGACACAGATCATCCAAGTCGGCGTCAAAGGAATGTACGCGGGCATCATCGGCATCTACGAAAACGACGGAAAGAAGTCTCTGAAGTATGAACGCGTTCCGATGGACGCCCGATTCGTTGATGCGGTTGAAATGCGTCAAGCATTCCTTAATTACCAAAACAGTTTGAAATTGCTTTGGGAACAGGGGCAGTTGGAGGATATTAAACCGCGCCGTCACCCCAGCGGCAGCAAATTCGTTGGCTCGGCCGCTTGCGCCGACTGCCACGACGCTGAATTCGATATCTGGGAAGCAGGCATTGATGGCAACGGAGGCCCCCATGAAAAAGCCACTCGCGATTTAACTGAACCCGGAGAACGGACTTGGGTCAAACGAAACTTCGATCCCGAATGCGTGAGTTGCCACGCCGTGGGTTGGAACCCGCAGCAGTATTACCCTTACGAAACGGGCTTCACCGATCTAGTGGCCCACGATCATCTGACGGGTAACGGCTGCGAAAACTGCCACGGACCAGGATCGGCTCACGTTGAATCCGAAGAATCTGGCGAAGAGAGCGAAGAACTTCGGAAAGCGATGATCGTCACCAAGGCCGAAGCCAAAGCCACGTTGTGTTTGTCATGTCACGATTTGGACAACAGCCCCGACTACGCCTTGGCCGAAGATGGCTTTGAAAAGTTTTGGCCCGCGATCGCTCACGGCGATGATGACGAATAAAACGATCGTCGAAACGGTTTTCAAATAAGATCACAAGCGCGGAAATCACGATTGCCACGTTGTTATTTTGCCCCAGACAAAACATACTACGGGCATGTCTGATCGTCTGAACAACTCGAATCGCGCGCTTGACCTCACTGGCAACACGATCGGTGACTATTTGATCCTGCGCCGGCTGGGCCGCGGAGGTATGGCGGACGTTTATCTGGCGCGACAGATTTCACTTGACCGTTCGGTCGCCTTCAAAGTCCTTCATGCAGACCTTGCCCGCGATCACAACTACGTCGATCGCTTCAAACGCGAAGCCCGTGCGGCGGCAGCACTGGTCCATTCGAACATCGTCCAGATCTTCGAAGTCGGCCAACACGATGACATTTACTTCATTGCTCAGGAATACGTAACCGGTAGAAACCTCAAGCAGTTTCTAATCCGAAACGGGGCCGTTGAACCGCCGCTGGCGATGGAGATCTTGGCGGGCACGGCTCAAGCGATTCAAAAGGCCGACGAATTTCATGTTGTGCACCGCGACATCAAACCCGAAAACATCATGTTGTCGGAAAAGGGCAACGTTAAGGTCACTGATTTTGGGCTGGCTCAAGTGCGCAGTGACAGCACGGACCAGGCACTGACCAAAGTCGGCATTACGATGGGAACGCCGCTGTACATGAGCCCTGAACAAGTCGAAGGCCGCGCTTTGGATGTTCGCAGCGACATCTATTCGATGGGCGTGACGGCGTATCACATGCTGTCGGGATCACCGCCGTTTGAAGGCGATAATCCACTGGCCATTGCGATGCAGCAGGTCAAGAACGATGCGACGAAACTGGAAACATTGCGACCGGATCTTCCACAATCCTTGTGCGATTTGGTCCATCGGATGATCGAGAAGGACCCCGCCGACCGCCCCCAAAATGCGGGCGATATTTTGGCCGAACTCAAACAGATCAACATCGATCAGGACTACGACCTTTCCAACATTGATTTCCGAAGGTTGAAAACGACGCGGCCGGTGGAGGGTAACTCGCACGTCAGGAAACTCCAATTGGCGATGGAGGGAAAGGCCGTTTCGGGTCCTGGCAAACGCGTACTGTCGATAATCGGCACGATCGGCTTGTGCCTGGCCGGTTGGTTTGGCGGCAGCTACGTTGCCAACGCACTGGCCCCAAACGATCCTTTGCAGGTTGAACAAGTTTTAGAAACGCCCATCCCCAAACAGGAAACCGTCGACAAGCAATATGAATCGGCTTACTGGGGGATCTATGACCTAGAAGACGATCAAGAAATCTCAACCAAAGAGGCTTATTGGCAATCGGTGATCAAGTACTTCCCGATCGAGGAGGCTGGAGATGCGGCGAATAAGACCGAGTTGTATCACCGCCGCGCCAATGCCAGATTGGGCGAACTCTATTTGCAGGAGCAGCGGTTTGAGCAAGCCGAAGCGATCTATCGCGAATTTTCCAATCTCAGCGACATGGATAAGAGCTTTCGTGTCACGGGGCTGGTGGGATTGGCAGTGGTGTTAAATAAAAGTCCCGCTGATGATTTCGCCGGCGGTGTAGACGAACAGGAAGCGACGATCAGAAAGCTGCTGGGGGAGATCGAAGAGGATCGCAGTTTGCTCAATCCCGCCATGCGGAAATATCTTAACCAGTTGCTGATCCAGTTCCCGCCCTATCGTTTACCGCGGTAGAGAGTCTGTCGGTCGTTTCGATAGGGAGCGGTTGGTTTGAGAAAAGGCGCTGGTGATGAGCTTGGGAGATGGTCGTTTTTTTAGGCTGACGTGGAAAGGTGAATTTCTAATTTCTAATTTCTAATTTCTAATTTCTAATTTCTAATTTCTAATTTCTAATTTTTGATTTTTGATTTTTGATTTTTGATTTTGAAATTCAAAATCCGAGATCGGAAATTCGAGATTCTAGATCCGAAATAAATTGTTGGGCCCGCCCCTACCCGCCGCGTCTTACCTTCACCTGAAACGGCCGGTGGAAACCGGCCCTACCCACCAATTTCAAATTCGGAGATCGGAAAAAGACATTTCGTTTCACCAGCTCCCTACAACCTAAACGTCTGGTTCACCCACCACAGCAACCGCGCTCCCAACGAACGGTACCCCGTAAACAGCCTCGCCTGGCCACCGATGCCGATCCGCAACTTCTGATCCGACGGCAACGGAACACGGGCGTAGTACTGCAGTTCCGGTTTTTGATACTGAGCCACCATTTCCAATACAAGATCGGGAATCTCATTCTGCTGTCCCAGCTGAGCGATCTCTTGTTGGGTCATCTCGTAACTGTCGCGATTGATCGAAAGGTCCGTAACGCCGACCTCCTCGATTTCCGCTTCAATTCTGTCCCATGGACGCGAATACAGTTTCATCGCCGCAGCGTTTCCAACCTTTGCGAATTTGATTTGGTCTTCGGTCAGCAACACATACGCTTGCCAATTCGAAAGATCCGCCACCTCGCAAAAACGCTGGCCGCGTGAAACCGAAACGCTCTGGTTCTTGCCCGACAATAGCGGTTGCTGATCGGCGTTGGGAATATCGCGCGGGCTGGTTTTGGGATGTTGATAAGGAGTCTCCAGCACCGTTCCTCCCATCCCCTGTGCTTTCAACGTCAAAGAATCGTTTTGCGTGGTCAAGCTATTGACCAGCTGAGTCAATTCGACGATTTCGGAGTTCAAAGTCGCCAGTTCATCTAAG
>CAKZVF010000290.1 GCA_937921995.1 uncultured Pirellulaceae bacterium | reverse complement strand
GATCGAATGGTTGCAAACATAGGCCTCGCCCCACGACGGTTCGGTCAGCGTGGCGATGATCCGCATCGTCGTCGTTTTGCCGGCTCCGTTGGGGCCGATGAAGCCGAACAGATCGCCCTGTTGCAGGTCCAGTTCGATGCCTTTGATGGCAAACATGTCGCCGTATTTGCGAGTTAGATTTTCGGTTTTGATCATCGTGAAACCTTTTGGGTTATCCGCCGTCAATCGGCTACCGGCTTGATACCGGCAACGCCATACGGACCATCGTAATATTTGAATCGTAGCGGTCGGAAACGTCTTGTCCGTTGATTTTGATTCGACTTCCGCTCTCGGTTTGCCCAACCAAAACGGCTTGGCCCAAACGCAGCAACCGCGAAAAATCAATCTCGCGATGAACGCCGTTGGTCAGCCCCGTGTACCCCTGCCCTCCGGCCGCTTCGTAGAACATCATCACGTCCGCAATCCGCGTCAGGCTTTTCTCATCGGGATCCCAAGGCCGGTTTTGGCTGCGACCGGCATCGTTGCCTTCTTTCCCCTTGGCCGAACGGCGATTGAGATAGCTGCGTAACGTTTTTTCTTTGGCATCCGATTCGATCAGCGTGACGACGTCGGGCATCAACGGTTGCTTCAACAGGTATACGTACTCGCCGAAAAATATTTTGCCGTTGTAGATGGGGACCGACAATGGATTCTTAAAAGTACCTTCCAATCGATCACGCGCGCTGGAAAACTGGCTGGAGAAACTTATCGGAGTGGCGATTTCGTATTTGATCAGCAGCGGCTTCGTCGAAGCGACTTGCAGCGGCAGTCCTTCCATCGAAACGTTCGGGCCACCTTCCTTGACCGAGATCTTTTGTTGATATCGGAGCTGTTTGAATCCGGTGCTGACCGCGTTCTCCATGCCGCCAAGCCCATCGCCGGGCAGGCCCTGCCAGCTGACCATTTGTTGGCCGATGTCCAAACCAAAGGACGTTTTATCGTCGAGGTCGATGTCTACTTTTTCTCCGGTGGGAGCATAAAGGTTCACCCACGCGGTGCCGCGCGAAGCGCCATCGACTAAATCAAAATCAATGATCTCCATCTGGTTGATTTGTAGTTCAGACGGGCGCGTGAATTTTGAAATTCCGATCGCCAATCCACAGAACAGCAACGCCATTAAGGGGAAGGTAACCCAAGTCAGCTCCATCCTTTTCAGGACTTTGTTCAGTAGAAAGTAGTCGCCTACTGCGACGCACAGAATGTAAAGCGTGATCAAAACCGCGACCAATGTGAACGGCAGAAACCGGACCGACGAAAAATCATCCAAAGGAACCCGCAGCTGGCCCAACAGGTCGGTGTATCCAGAATGGGTCAGCCCGACCTTGGAACGCTGCACCTCTTGCCGCGCTCGTTGGCCGGTTACCTGATCGTTGGAGGCGACCACTTTTTCGACCAATCCGCTGTGGCTGGGCCACTGCATCAGACGGTCCCCCGCCAAGTCCAATGCGCAAAATGAGATGCGTCCAAACCCACGCGCAGACCGCGCCAGGATCGGATAGTCGCCCGCGGACGCCACCACCAGCGCGGAGTCCGAAGGCTTTAGCTGCAGCATCGGCAGTGGCGGGTCATCGCGGCCAATCAATTGCCGGCGGCCGGTACTGACGAATCGTTCCAAGTCCCGGCTGTTTTCCATTTGAACTGCGCCCAAAGCTTCGCCAGGTAACAGTGCTGCCAGAACGCCTTGTTTTTGAAACAAGTTGGGTCGGAGCGGATCCCCAATCAACACGAGATCGCCGCCAGCCTTCACCCAATCGTTGATCGCTGCAAAGAGTTCGGGTTTGGCCTCTGAAAGATCTTCGACCGACGCTGATGAAATGACCAAACGATTAACCGATTGCCAGCCGATGGCCTCCGTTGGCAATTCAGAAACGGACGATACTTCGACGGTAAGTTTTTCTTCGTCGGATGATTCGGCGGCAATGGCTGATTTGATTTTGGGACATAACGGGCCGTCACCAACGATCACGGTCAACAGCGCCGTTGATTTTGAGAAGGATAGATTGTCCAGATCTGATTTGTCGCGCTGATAAGCGCTGATGACTTCGCCATCTTTAAGAAATTGAAAATCCACACTGCCAAAGGTTTTGCCAAACCGAACATAAGCCTCGTTCTGTTCGTTCAACCGACCCGCGTAAGTCACCGGCGATTCGTCTCCGTCGATGGTCGTGATGGCGTATGATTCAGCAGCGCCGGTCCACTCGGTTGAGAATCGAATAGGAACCCAGTGGCCAAGCTTCACATTGCCCGCAAACCCAAAGTCAGCATCGTGGATCTCAGCAGCAGCGGGCAGCGCGACGGAGCTCAATAGCAACACGGCCAAGCAAGCCGTGAACCACGAAGGGGCTTTGCTGGGTTTTGAAGAGGTGGCCAATGTTGGAATTCTTTCGATCGCAATAACTTCGATTGTCTTCGATCAGCTCGGGAAACGGCGGTCAGACAAGCGTAAGAGCTTAACCAAAAATTGACCGAACGACCATTAGTGATTCACCCAAAACAAACGCCTTTGAGGCCTGACAGCCCCCTAAGGTTTTTCAGCATCCGGGCAATCGCAAATGAAATTGCCGCAGCCCGGACAACCCGCTCCATACTTGCGGAACAAAACGGCCGACAAATCAACGTCGGCAACATTGGCGATCGTGGCCAGCCAAGCAAACACGTCGGCAAACTCATCTTCCAAGTTACGTTTGACCGCATCGTGTTTGGTCTGTAGTTCAGCGTCGGACGACTGCGATAATTGTTCGGCAAGATGCTCCGTTTCACGCAACGCCGTTGAAAGTTCACCTATCTCTTCGGTCAGCCACATGAACGTGGCGGGGATTCCGCGTGCCTGGTCCTTTTCGAAGTACATCTTCCGGATAAGGTCCTGGAACTGCTTTATCGATACGTCGCTAGAGTCGGAGGTGTTCATGATTTTTTTACAGGTAGTGGATGACGCGAGGAGTCCTAGCACGGTCAGGCAACAATCTAACGCTCCGCTGGACTCGTTGCCTCGTCCACTACGTGGAATTTACTCAGCCCGATTTTCGCTTTCGCGGTTGGCGTCCAGTTGATCTTTGGCGTCGATCACGGGCGTTGCGGTCACTTGAATTTCTTCTCCCACAACGCGCACTTCGAAGACATCGGTTTTCAAGCTTCGGTTGTCGCACCAAGTTCCGTCGCGGACATCAAAACGCCAGCCATGCCACGGGCATGAGACTTCAGATTCGTTCAGGAAACCTGTCGCCAGCGAAGCACCCATGTGCGGGCACATGTCATCTATCGCGCGATAAGTCCCACCATCGTTGAAGATCGCGATGATTCGATCTCCGACTTCAAAGGATTTACCCGTCCCTTCTTCGATGTCGCCAACTTTGGCCACCGTTGTAAAATCTGAGCTCAATTTAACTTTTCCATTTTCAATTCGGATGCCATCTCGATGGTCGTTTTGACAACCAAATCGCGGTAGGGCGATTCGGTTGTCATGCGTGTCGATGATTCGCTGCTGCGGACGTAGCCTTCGGCGGTGTCAAATTCGATTCGCCCTTTACCTTCAAACATCTTCAACGCCATTTTAGGATCGTGTTTTACGTCAGTCACAAAGTCAATCTGGACAACCTCGTCTTCAGGTTCGCCAGCGGTGTAGCGGCTGATCCGATCATAGGTTCCCAATTCTGAATCCAGCAGCTGCTTCGTTTGCCACGTGCGATCCTCGGTCATAGACTCAGGACAAACCCAAGTCGCAGACCCCAAGTTCGCTTGTTGTCCTTTGGAGGTCAGCAAGTCTTTGATCGGTAACGAAGCGGGGATGGCTTCGACGATGCTTTGTTGATCTTCGGCGATCATGACAGATTGGACTTCCCCGCGATCGGAAATGACAAACTGATAGGTCAACCCGATCAAGGGCTTCAACTGATTGGCGACGGTGTTTGAAATGCCTTTTTTATAAACGACATTGGATGAGTCATAAGATAGTCGCTGAGCAGAAACATCGCCGGGCGCTCCGGATTCCAAGACCACTCGGGTCAGCTTTTGTTCAATCGTCGTTTTGCGATTCTCGACCTTGATGACATTCCACTGGAATTCCAGTTGCGATTCGATTTCGACTTTTCGAATGCGCGTGTCTACTTGCGTTTCCACGTTACCTGTTTTGATCAGCGCGACGTTGAAGCGTTCGCCAGGTTGGAAACGCCACCGCAGTTGATCGTTCGTGTTTTGAGCAAACAATCCGTTTCCCATCAGCGTAACCAGGAGCAACGCCACCGCGACGACGCCACAATCGTATGACCTGTTTGTAGGAAAGGTCTGATAAGGTCGTGAATTAACAAACATGTTGCCTCGGAAATGGAAAAGGTTGTTTGAGATGAGAGAGCATCGAAATTTTAAAGAAATGTGACCCCAAAGACGACGGTGTCCTTATGTCGTTACGCCCTTGAGTAACAACTGGTTCATGATCGGTTTGTAATTTTCTAAGCCAGTTTGACCGTAAGGATTCAGTCCCAACAACCGCCCTTCTAAAACGGTCGCTAACATTAGCATTTGAAATAATTGACCCAACGCCGCTTCATCGGCGGCCGGAAGATTGATATCAGCCGACGGTCGCCCCTCTTCTTTATAAGCTAAATTGGAGGCCCTGACGGCGGCGCTGGTAATTTGTGGCAATGTTTTCTCGGCAAGTTCGCTTAATGGGGCGTCGCTCCAACGGCTTTTACCAATCGCCAACGATTCCTGCCGCCAAGAATTAACGATTAGGTTGTTTACAACCCTATTGCGTTGCTTCGCCGGCAATGCGCTATTACCCCGTTTACCAAGGCACTCGGACCACAAACGATCGTACCAAAGTCCTGCGGATTCCAGCGCTTTGCACCAAACCGAAAGCGCGCGGATATCAGCGCGATTGGCCCCATCGGTTTCCAATAAGTGATTCACCGCCACGTAGTCCATGACGGCGTTTTTTCCTGGCTTGGCCGTTTGAAAATGTGCGTTCAGCGCTGCCGCCGCCTCTAACATTTTTACGATGTCGATTCCCAGCACCGCAGCCGGCAACAAACCCACCGATGAGAAAACGTTGAATCTCCTTCCAACACCATCGGGGATGACGAAGCGATCCACGCAGCCAATCTCAGCGGCAATGTTGGCCAGTTCTCCCGTTTTACCCGACACTGGAATGATAAATTCGTTCAGCCGATCTTCGCCGACTTTGGTTTCTAGTGCATCGAAAAAGAATTGAATCGCTGCCGCGGTTTCTAAATCCCTTTCTTCTTGGGATATCACGATGATCCCCCAGTTTCCTTCGGGACCGTCTCCCCGAGAGTCGAACTCCAAAAATTCGAGCAACCCCTGCGTCGAATCGTTGTCGAAGTTATCGCCTGCGAAGTACATCCGAGGCTTCCCGCCGCGCTGGCCGCGCGTCATTTCGTTGTGGTAGGGATGGCAGCACGCCTCCATTAACGCGCGAGCCCCCAAGGACGATCCGCCAGCGCCCAGCACGACGACTTTGTCTACCAATTCTCCCAGCCGTTTCGCGGACTGAAAAATTCGGCCAAGCACACTCACAGCGCGGTCGGATTGATACTCATCAAGCATCCGTTCAGGCATCTCATGAAATCCGGCGTGCAGTGGTTGCTTGGCCTCGGGAATGTTTTCACCGCTGGCCCACCACGTCAGGTCTTCAGTGAGCATCTCTTGGCGGCATGCATCAAGTTCATCTGCAAGACCATCAAATTGTTCCCGCGTGATTCCATGCGGGTGCACAAACGCGTTGCCGGGATCAAAAGTAATG
>CAKZVF010000289.1 GCA_937921995.1 uncultured Pirellulaceae bacterium | reverse complement strand
TGTGCTGGTTGTCCTGTTAGTTCGGTAAAACAACCTGTGCGATTTCCGATTTCAACTGGCCGCAAACTGCTGTGCAGAGGGGCATAGGGCCCGTAACAGCTCAGGTCAGTTCGGTTAACAACGCCTTCACTGCGGCCACTGGATTATTGGATTGGTTGACGACACCAGAGACAGCGACTCTTCTCAACCCTGCGTCACGGATTTGGGATGCGTTCTCTAGATTGATGCCCCCAATCGCGAACGCGGGGATCTGGATCTCCTTGGCCACGGCAGCAACCAGATCGACGCCGACGAAATCGGTGAATTGCTTGGTCTGAGATTCGAACACGGGGCCAACACCAATGTAGTCCGCGCCATCGGCGACCGCTTGCCGGGCTTGCTGAATCGAGTGCGTGGAAACGCCGATCCATTTACGATCTCCGATCATCTTGCGCGCGGCTTCAACAGAAAGATCGTCCTGCCCAAGATGGACGCCGGCGGCTCCTGAGGCGATGGCAAGGTCCGTGCGGTCGTTCATGATCCACGCCGCATTGGTTTCATTGACCAAACGGCTTAACCGCTGCCCGATGGCAACATGATCGCGATCGGATAAACGTTTATCCCGAAATTGGAATAACGTCACTCCGGCATCAATCAGCTGATTCACCTGTTCGTCGAACGCACGGTGACTTTCCATCCATCGCCGACCGTCCAACAAAACGTAGACGGTGGGGCAGGGCAGGGCGGTGAAAGTTGGAGAGTCCATGTCGGATTCGCATTCTTATCGGCCACCAAAATGGGGCGACAGAAAAAACTGGCGGAAAAAAAACGGCAGAAAAATTGACTTATTTGGCGGAAATCTACAGGCAAACAAAACGTCGTAAACTCGACTGCGACGCCAAATTGGCAGTTGAGTCCTTCTTTTAAGCGATCGAGGCTTCTCGGCCGGATCGAGCTGCCAGCAGATCAGGGCAACCGCCCAAGCAACCGGTATCTTGAAAGCGTCCGCGACTGAGTGATTCAATGCTACTCCGATTAAATCTCTGTTTGAAGGCTCCCTCCCCCAAATACTCCAGCTTATGCCTGAGTCGTGTGAACTTTGCCTGGGCCCAAACTGTGTCGTGATGGCTGATTGCGATTGACGTAAAAACCCGAGGAATTGATACTTAAGGTTCGGCAACCACCTAAATCTGTTGATTTCGCCGAAGCATGGATCGTTTTGTGGTGGTATTTTCAAACAAGGAAGTGGAAGGGACTGCCAATGAATTGGGGACCGGTATTATTGTGCTGCTGGCCGGGGCTGCCGGGACTTTGGTTTCGTGGTCGGTGGTCATCGTTGATGTTGGCGCTCGTATTTTCGGTTGTGCTGAATCTGGCGATCATTTCCACCTTTATATGGACGGGTATTTTCGTCGATGAAACGTTCACGGCGATTGCTTGGCCGGTAATTTTTTCGATATGGGCGGCTGCCGCGTGGATCGCGTTCCAAAATTTGCCTGACGTGATGTCAGTGAAGTCTCGGGCAGATCAAACGGTCTTAGATTCGTCCGACGCCTTGTTTCTTGACGCCAGAAGCGAATACTTAAAGGGCCAATGGGACGCTTCCGAACGATTGTTGCTTAAACAGCTGTCGCAAAACCCGCGTGACGTTGAATCACGATTGCTTTTGGCGACGTTGTATCGGCACACTCGGAAATTCGACAATGCTTGGCGGCAACTTGAAACACTGGAGATGTTTGACGAATCCGAAACCTGGCAGGCGGAAATTCTTCGGGAACGAAAGTTGCTGGAGTTAATCCTTGAACATGAGAACTCGCCGCCAGATCGACAGGCCGAAACCGGTAAGACCAACAACGACGGATTCGTCAGAGTAAAGAAGATCAACCGACAAGGGAAAGTCTTGGCGGTCGAAAAAGCGGTTTAAGGGAACAGCAGGTTTTCAGCTTGCCGTCTCGCACATGGTAGGTATTAAACCTGCCCCACAGAAAATTAAATTACAAACCGATGGAACACATCGGTTTTAAATTGGGTTTATAAGAGGACATTTGAATGTACGAAAGGTTTACCGACCGAGCCCGGAAAGTGATGCAGTTGGCCAATCAAGAGGCTCAACGATTCAATCACGAGTACATCGGGACCGAGCACATGTTGCTGGGATTGGTCAAAGAGGGGACTGGCGTCGCGGCAAACGTCCTTAAGAATTTGGATGTCGATCTTCGTAAGATTCGTTTGGAGGTTGAAAAACTTGTCCAAAGCGGTCCCGAGATGATCACGATGGGTAAGCTTCCTCAAACACCCCGCGCAAAGAAGGTCATCGAGTATTCGATGGAAGAAGCGCGTCAATTGGCACATAACTTCGTCGGCACCGAGCACATTTTGCTGGGCCTATTGCGTGAGCAAGAAGGCGTCGCTGCTCAGGTGTTGATGAACTTGGGTATGAAGCTGGAAGACGTCCGCGAGGAAGTCCTGAACCTGTTGGGCAACGGCCTTGAAGGCGGCGAAGGTTCCGAACGCGGAGGACGAGAAGGCGCGGGCGCTGGTGCCGGCGGCGGAGAATCTTCTTCAGGCAAATCAGGCAAATCAAAAACGCCCGCTTTGGATAGCTTCGGCCGCGATCTGACCGAACTAGCCAAACAGAATAAACTGGATCCTGTCATCGGACGGGCCAACGAAGTCGAACGCGCCATTCAGGTGCTGTGCCGGCGTACCAAGAACAACCCGGTTTTACTTGGAGAAGCAGGCGTCGGTAAAACCGCCATCGTCGAAGGCTTCGCTCAATTGGTCGTCTCGGGCGATGTGCCTGAGATCTTGGCCGACAAACGAATCGTCGTGTTGGATTTGGCGATGATGGTCGCCGGCACAAAATATCGCGGCCAGTTCGAAGAACGCATCAAAGCGGTCATGAACGAAGTCCGCCGCGCCAAAAACACCATTCTGTTCATCGACGAACTTCATACGCTTGTCGGTGCCGGTGGCGCCGAAGGCGCGATCGACGCGGCCAACGTTCTTAAACCAGCGCTTGCTCGTGGTGAGATTCAGTGCATCGGTGCGACGACGTTGGACGAGTATCGTAAGTACATCGAAAAGGACAACGCGCTGGCGCGACGTTTCCAAGAAATCATCGTCGAACCAACGTCTCAGGACGAAACGGTTGAGATCCTTAAAGGTTTGCGAAAGCGTTACGAAGAACATCACCGCGTTCAGATCACCGACGATGCGGTTGTTTCTGCGGTCGACCTTTCCAGCCGCTACATCACCGGACGTTGCTTGCCTGATAAAGCCATCGACGTGATCGACGAAGCCGGTGCACGCGTGAGATTGCGTACGATGACGCGTCCGCCGGATCTTAAAGAGATCGACGAAGACATCGAACGTCTGAACAAGGAAAAAGAAGACGCCGTCGCGAATCAGGATTTCGAAAAAGCGGCTTCCTTGCGTGACCAAGCCGACAAACTTCGTAAGAAGAAGGATCAGATTAAACGCGAATGGCGTGAGAAATCACAGCAGACCGATGGCGTCGTCGATGAAGAAATTATCGCTGAGGTGATTTCGAAGATGACGGGCGTTCCGTTGACGCGTCTGTCGACCGAAGATTCTCTGCGTCTGATGAAGATGGAAGACGAACTTCACAAAACGGTCGTCAGTCAGGCCAACGCGGTCAAGTCGATCTCCAAAGCCGTTCGCCGCAGCCGCAGTGGTCTGAAGGATCCTCGCCGGCCAATCGGTTGCTTTATGTTTGCCGGTCCGACGGGTGTGGGTAAGACATTGTTGGCCAAAGCACTGGCCGAATTCATGTTCGGCGACAGCGAAGCTTTAGTGACGATCGACATGTCCGAGTACATGGAGAAGCACAACCTGTCGCGTCTGATCGGTGCCCCTCCTGGATACGTTGGCTACGAAGAAGGCGGCCAGTTGACCGAAAAGATTCGACGTCGACCTTACAGCGTCGTGCTGTTGGACGAAATCGAGAAGGCTCACCCGGACATCTTCAACACACTTTTGCAGGTGATGGAAGAAGGTCGCTTGACCGATTCGTTCGGACGCAACATCGACTTTAAGAACGTCATTTTGATCATGACCACCAACGTCGGTGCTCATCAAATCAAAAACGAATCTGGATTCGGTCTACCAAGTGCTGGCGACGATCAATCGTTCGAAAGCATGAAGGAACGCGTTTACGACGAGATCAACAAAGCGTTCCGACCTGAGTTTTTGAACCGACTATCCGAAGAACCGATCATTTTCCGTCACTTGGAGAAGAAGGATCTCGAGATTGTTGTCGATTTCGAACTGGCCAAGATCTTGGAACGTTTGTCAGAACGCGGTTACAAGCTAGAACTGACCGACGATGCGAAGAAGTTCCTGATCAAAAAAGGAACCAACCTCGACTACGGTGCTCGTCCACTTCGTCGGGCACTGGAGAACTACGTTGAAGATCCGCTTTCGGAAGAACTGCTCAAAGGTTCATTCGAAGGTAAAAACAAGATCGTCGTCGAAGGTGTCCGTGATGACGATGGCAAGCTGACGCAGTTGAAGTTCAACAGCGAATGGGTGGAACCACCTGTAGAGGAGAAGCCCGAGGATAGCACTGACGAAGCCGTCGGTGTGGGTGCTGGCGAAGGCGAAGAGGCTGCCGGCGAGGACACGAGTTCCGATGAGTAGAACGCTCCGTTCTCATTGCTAAAATCAAAAAGGCTGCGGTTTTCACCGCAGCTTTTTTTTTCAGTTGGTCGATGGGTAGGGCCGGATTTTACCGGCGTTTTGGTAAAAGCAGGGCGCGGCCGGTAGGAACCGGCCCTACTGAGCTGCTGGGGGGTTCTTCATCATTATTGCTACAGCTGTACCCAACGGTCAGTTTCGGCACTGCGGCGGACGGCTTCGATGACCTTCATGTTCGCCACGGCGTCCGTTATCGGCGTGGGAACCGGCGTGTCGTCTAGGATCGCCTTGGACATTAGATCTCCCTGCAGCGTGTACTGGTCGCACACAGGGTGCTGCACCAGTTCCGGTTCACCGCCGGTTTGCAGCCACGTGCGGCACTGTTTGTCTGGAGGCGCATTGAAGGGTATCTCTATTTCAATTCTTCCCAACGTGCCAAAAATGTTGACGTGCTGCCAAGGGGAGAGTTGCGTGGAACACGTGAACGTGGAGGTGACGTTGCCTGGGAACTGCATAATAGCGGTGGCCAGACGATCGGTGTTGAATTTTGGATCGTTCTCGATGACGCCGATGACGCGCGCGGGTTCTGCATCACAGATGAACCGCGACAGCGAGATGTTGTAGCAACCGATGTCCATCAGGCCACCGCCGCCAATTTCAGCTTTGTTGCGAATGTTCTGTGCGTCGTCATTGAAGTAGGAAAAGTGAGATTCAATAGCGCGTAACTGGCCAATGGTTCCTGCTTGGACGACCGACCGAGCGTACTGCCACTGCGGGTGATGGCGGTACATGAATGCCTCCATCAGTTTGAGGTCTGGATGCGCTTTTCCCGCGTCCACCAAACGTTGGCCCTCGGCGGAGGTTAGCCCAATCGGTTTCTCGCACAGCACGTGTTTACCGGCCTCGAGTGCCTTAATGCTCCAAGGAACATGGAGATGATTGGGCAGGGGGTTATAGATCGCATGAATGTCGTCGTCTTTGAGTAACGCATCGTAATCGCCATACGACTTTTCGATGTTGAGCTCACCGGCGGCGGCTTGTGCGGCCTTTAAGCTGCGAGAAGCAATTGCGGTAACGGTGCTGAACTGTCCGCGCTGCATCGCGGGGATAACTTTTTTTACCCCGATCTTTGCGGTACTTAGAACACCCCAGAAAACTTTTTGCATGTGAAGTGACCATTTCGATCGGTGATAATGAAATAGATTGCAACCGTTCAATTGAAGTTATAGTTCTTGACCAGCAATAGCAAAAGGCTGCAGATTTCACCGCAGCCTTTTCTACCTCAAACTTCTTATTGCTTGTTCGCCCAACAATGATTTTAGCCGTTTAAGCTTCGGCGACTCCGACGACCAAGCAGGCAAAATGACCCAGCAATAAACAATATCGCAGAAGAAGGTTCCGGAACTGCATCAACCTGTTCAACACGAATATTATCGACCCGAATAGCAGCGGTGCTGCTTCCCCCAAACTCACCGTCTACACCAAACAAAGCAAATCTAGCTTGCTGTGTACCGGTTGAAAAATCGGCCGCGGTTAGGCCGGTTAAGCTGGCAAGCGAAGAAGAAAACGTTTGGTAGGAATTGGTAAATGTAATAGGTTGTGTGAACACGTTACTGCCGATAGTCAACCTAGCTTCTCCACCGATACCTGACGCTGTTAATCCAACAGCTTGATAGTCAAAACTAAAGATGTAGTCTCCGGGGACATTGGAAGTCGCTGGATTAGGTGAGGTAGCACCATTGTTCAATCCCGTAAAGTAGCTTGGAAAGAGGGCAGAGCCGCCGGCTCCTGGGTCCGCAAATGTGATTTCGGCTCCCTGCGTGCCTCCAGTTCCAGCACCAGGAGTCTCAAAGACAGTTCCCAGCCCGGGATCTCCTTGATCATAGTTAGGATTTACAGCGGGAGTGTCATAATCAATTAGATAGACAGTATCTGCCATGGCCATGCTACCGCCCAGTACTGCCAGCGCAAAGAATGGAGTACAGCAATAGGTAAAAATCTTTTTCATCGGATCAATCTCAAGTGTTAAGTCAGTTGGAGAATCAATTTTCGCTATGAAAATTGTATCCAAACCCAATAAGATTCCCTGAGAATTTCCCCAGATGGCTCGTGTTTTACGGGCTGAAAATATCAGTCGCGCAAAATTTGAGTCAATCTTGGCGAAGGAACTGCAAAACCTATTTTGAGAAGATGATCCCGCTACCGCCAAACCACCGGCACCGGGGGACACGTTTGAGCAATGAAGAAAGCATTCAGCTACATCAAGCTACGGCGAAAAGATGAAATACCAGAAGGTGAAAGACTACAAGACGAAAAACGAGTTTGCGTCACATCCGCCGACTACCCAAGAAACTTTTTGAGCTCTTCGGTTAGCGATTCGAAGTGTTGCTTCAATTCTTCAAGAACTTCAGCGCTTCCATCGAGCGCGTTATTGGCTCCCATCTGTTCGATCTTTGACGCCGATTCAAATGGGGCTTTGGTGTTCAGGAACAAGACGGAACCTTTGACTTTGTGAGCTACCTTTTTGACCGCATCTCCGTCGCCGGCGGCAACGGCCTCTTCAAGGCGCTGTAGCAGATCAGGCAACTCATCCAGAAAAATAGAAACCAACTCTCGCAACAAACCGGCGTCGTGCCCCGTCGCTTTGGCGGCCAGTTCCCAATCAACGTGCCCATCGCTTGCCGGCACATTGGTCTCGAGTTCAATCAACGGCTCTTCTGATTCCCCCGCAACCTGCACGTTGGATTCGGCAGCGTCTTCCTCGGGTTCAAATAGCGATTTAATC
>CAKZVF010000288.1 GCA_937921995.1 uncultured Pirellulaceae bacterium | reverse complement strand
CTGTGTTCTGATTTCGACGGCCGATGCATGGCAGGCCGATCCGGCGCAACCTTCAGCCGTCGCAACGTTGGCCCAAGAAGCGACGCGTCTACAGAACGCGGGCAAGTTCGCCGAAGCGGCCAATCAATGGGAAAAGATCATCAGCACCCAGCCCGACTGGTCGCGCGTCGGTGTTGCGTACTTGAACCTTGGCGTTTGTAAGGTTTCCCAAGGTAAATTTTCTGAAGCCTTTGCGCCGCTGAAGGAAAGTTTGAGACGTAGCGGCAATCCGATCGACACACCCAAAGCGCTGATGTATCTCGGTTACGCTCAGATGAATCATGGGAACCAATTGTCGCTATCAAAAAACCCAGCCGACTTGGAGGAAAGCTCGGTTTACCTGACCACCGCGACACAAACCTTAGGCAAAATCACCAAGGGCTTTCCTGATTTTGAGCTCTCCGACCAAGCGGCTTACTTTCGCGGCCAATCGTTCTACAAACTGGATCGGCTGAACGAAGCCATCGCCGAATTTGAGAAAGTGACAGACAACGAAGACGCCACCTTTCGCAAAAATGCATTCTTCGACATGGCCAACGCGTATCAACGACAAGGCGAATTGACGTTGGCGAAATCAGCCTACCAATCCTATTTTTCGATCGCAAAATCGGAGGCCAAAGACAACCCAGATGTCCCTGCCGTTTTGATCGAGGCCAGCCTACGCACCGCCAAAGCAAAACTGAGCCTCGCGTCAATCGCCGCCGACCGAGGCGAATCGGCTGACGCGACCTCTTTGTATCGCGACGTTGAAGAAATTTTGCAACCACTGGCCGACGATCCAAAATCTGGCGTCCGGGACGAAGCCCTTTTTAATCAAGCCCTCGCTGCGGTAGGTTTGGGCGATGGGAAAAAAGCAGCCTCACTATTCGCGTCGGTCGCGGCGTTACCCAATTCAAGCCTATCGCAACAGTCGGCCGTGCTGGCCGGGCGCGAACTTTCGCAGCTTGGGCAATACGAACGCGCGATCGAGATGCTCAGTCCGGTCGCGGAATCCGATTCGCGCTTTGGCATCGAAGCGGCCATCCTTTTGTCGACGGCTTTACGGATGACCGATCGCCCCAAGGACGCGCTCGACGTCACCGAGCGTTGGACAAAAGCCGCAGAGAAAAGTCCGTTGATGGTGCCACTGTTGATGGAACAGGCAGACGCCACTTACATGATCGAGGGACAGAAGAAACGCGCGGCCGAACTTTACACAGCGCTGGCTTTGGAATACCCCGAATCGGCGGTGACCGCAGACGCGCTCTACAAAGCCGCCGCCGCCAATTGGGAAACTTTTGCCTCCGAAGATGCGGTCGCCATGGCCAACCAATTCATTGAACGTTACCCCAACCATCGGCGCGTTGCCACTGTCAAATCCATCCTCGCCGACGCGGCGATCGCGCAGAAAGACTTTGCCAAAGGCGAATCAGTATACCGCGACTTGACGCGCGACTACCCCAATGATCCCGACGCCGGTCGTTGGAAATTGCGGATCGGCTGGACGCTGTTCCTCCAAGATAAATACGAAGAGGCACGCGACTTTTTAAAGACAAAGGTTGACACCATCGCGCGACCCGCAGATCAATCCGAAGCTTTCCATTGGATCGGCGAAAGCGCGTATGAACTCAAGGATTACCGCGGCGCCATCAGCGCACTGAATCAGGCACTCGAATCGGCAACGCCGTGGGACCACCTGGACGCGACCCTGTTTACAAAAATGCAGGCAGAACTCGGGTTGGCTCAATTCGACGACGCGTTGGCGACGGCAAGTCTTCTGCAGAAAGAATTTCCGAAATCAAAATTGGTCAGCGAATCATTGCTGCGAACGGGAGAAGCTTATTTCGAGCAGCAGAAATTCCCCGAAGCGATCTCTCAATACAAAAAGGTGATCACTCAATACCCCGACTCTGAGTTCCTTCCATCAGCAATGTACGGGTTGGGCTGGGCTCAGCTACGCAGCGATCAATTTGAAGCCGCCGAAGCCACCTTTGACAAATTAATCACGACCTTCCCAACCACCAATTTGTCTCAGCAAGCACGCGCGGGCCGCAGTATTGCTCAGCGCCGCATGGGAAAAACAGACAGCGCGATCGCCGAGCTGATCAAGTTTATTGAATCGGCACCCGCTGGCCAGCAGAAGAACAACAGCATGATGGAACTTGGGTTGGCCTACGTTGAGAATGAAAGCTGGCCCGAAGCCGAATCGACGTTCACCCAACTTTTGGCGGTCACGCCCAAAACGTCCTTGACGGATCGCGTCCACTACGAATTGGCGTGGGTGTTGAAGCGGTTGAACAAACCCGAAGCCGCGTTGGAGCAGTTCCAGCAATTGGCCAAAGACTACCCTAACAGCGATCTTGCCGCCGAAGCACATTTTGAAGTTGCCACTGACTTCTACCAGCGCGGCGAGTATCAACCGGCGGCCGAAACGTTTGAGATGGCAATGAAGACCATTTCACCTGAAAGCCTATCCGGCGAAGGTGCTGAGAATGATTCTCTGAAAGAAAAGGTGATGTATCAGTTGGCATGGTCACAGTATCAACTGAAGAATTTTGAAGAAGCCGCCAAACGTTTTTCAGCGTTGGCTGATCAGTACCCTAAAAGCAATCGCATCGGCAACGCTTTGTTCATGAAGGGCCAATCCAACTTCCAACTCGACAACTTCGCCGACGCACTGGCCGCTTATAAAGCCGCACAGCCGAAACTTGCGGTGTCGCCGGTTGAGAACCAATCGCAGTTACAGCTGCTGATGCTGCATAGTGCACAAAGCGCAAATCAAGTCGGCGAATTCCAAACGACATTAGAGATGGCGACACCGTTGACGAACATCAAAACCGATGAAACTGATGGTGCCGACAGTATCTTGATTCACACCGCGTGGCTGGAGATCGCCAAAGCCCGGCTGGCGACCGGAGAAAACGAGGGCGCGATGGACGGGCTGGAACGTGCTTCGGAAGACCTTGGCCGAACCGGAGCTCAAGCGCGTGTGATGAAAGGCGACATGCTGCAGCAATTGAAGAAGTATGAAGCCGCTATCAACGAATACAAATTGGTTTTTTATGGCTACGGTGGCACCAAATCAAAAGATGAAATCCGCGCCCTGCAAGCGTATGCGATCTACGAAGCCGCCCGGGCCAGCTACATCCGCGTCGGCGATGCTTCGGCGCGCATGAAACCAGAATTGATCGCTCAGGCGTTGAAATATTTCCGCTATCTGGTCGACAACTATGCCGATCAACCGCTGGCCGAACAAGCGACCGAGCAAATCAAAACGCTTGAGCAAGTTGAGCTTGAACAAGCTAAACTTAAACAACCCAAATAGGATTCCTTACGATTGTCTAAAACATCTGGTAAACCACGAGTCGCGATCACGATGGGTGATCCGGCCGGTGTGGGTCCCGAACTTTGCCTGCGTCTGTTGGCAAACCGGGAAATGACCGCCCTTTGCACGCCGGTTATTTTCGGCAGTGCTGAACTACTGCGGCGCGTCGGAACGGCTTGTGAATTGAAATCCGATTACCCGATCCTTGCGGCGCGATCGCTGGAACCTTCGACCGAATTCGATGGTCCGACAATTGTTGATGTCGAAGGTTTAGATTCCGATGCCGTCGTTGCCGCCGTGGTTAATCGCAACACAGGGCAGGGCAGTTTTGACTTCATCGAAGCGGCCATCGCGTCGGCAAAACAAGGTGTCGTCGATGCCGTTGTCACCGGACCGATCAATAAGGAAGCCTGGGATGCGGCGGGCGTCGCGTTTCCTGGCCACACTGAATTGTTCGCCGACCGTTTTGATACCGGTCGGTTTTGTATGATGATGTATGCACCGGATTTCAGTTGCTCTTTGGTAACAACGCATATCGGCTATTTGGATGTGCCGGGGGAAATGACAACCGAACGCATCGTTGAGGTGATCGAGCTATCGGCGGCAGCGATCGAAAAGATCGAAGGTCGGGATGCGGCGCTGACGGTGCTGGGTCTTAATCCACACGCCGGCGAAAACGGATTGTTCGGTAACCGCGAAGAAGAAAACATCATCGTACCCGCCGTTGATCACGCGCAGAAAAAGGGACTCCGCATTGTCGGGCCTCTGCCTCCGGACACTGGTTTTCTGACCAAACATCGGGAGCAAACGGATGTCTATATTTGCATGTATCACGACCAAGGCTTGATTCCTTTCAAGGCGTTCAATTTCGATAGCGGCGTCAACGTGACGCTGGGACTGCCTATGGTTCGAACCAGTGTTGACCACGGCACGGCATTGGATATCGCCTGGAAAGGCATCGCAGATCCGGCCAGCCTCTATTCGGCGGTACGCTTGGCAGCGAAACTGGCCGGTGGCACCAAGCGTTAGCCATTGTTGTCTTTCGGTCCCCGAAAGACCACTCACGCGCTATGGCGAGCAAGGGCGCGCGAGGCGCACTTTCGGAGACCGAAAGGCTACACTCGCCGAAGTGCCTCGATCGGGTCCAGCGAGGCAGCCTGTCGCGCAGGGTAGATGCCGAAGATCAATCCAGTGGCCAACGCAACACATACCGCGACGCACGGCCCCCAAAAAGTGATCACCGTTTCACGACCGGTGATGGCGCTGATGATTGGCGGAGTGGATAGTCCGACAATGGCGCCGATCATCGCGCCTGATGCCGACAACACCAGCGTCTCCACCAAAAACTGCAATGTGATGTCGGACTTCTTGGCTCCCAGTGCTCGCCGGATCCCGATCTCACCGGTGCGTTCGCTGACGGTTGCCAGCATGATGTTCATGATTCCAATACCGCCGACCAGCAATGAGATCGCCGCGATGCTCCCCAAAACAAAATTCTGCAACTGCTGCTGCGCTTTGGCTCTCTCTAACAGATCCAACGGAATCGTGATCTCGAAATCGCGTTTCTCATGGGTCAGGGCGAGCAGACTCTCGATTGCTGCGGCGGTGGTTTTGACATGTTTGGGCTCGGTCACACGGATCGTAAGCTGGCTCAGCTCAAGCTTCTCCGCTGTCCGGGAACCTTCGGTCCGCCGCACCAAAACTTCTCCAATTCGTTTCTGATCCGTGGTCAATGGAATGTAGAAATCCTTGTTAAAGTCCTGAGCGGCCAGGCTGGACCCGATACCTGCCGAAGACATTTTTGTCCCGGTAACCCCAATCACCTGAAACCGGTGACGATCAGCGATTTGAACGGTTTTACCGACGGCAGATTCGTAACGAAATAATTTTACGGCCAGTTCCGCTCCTACCACACAAACGTTCGCCTTGGCTTCTAGATCCAACGGTTCGATGAAACGGCCTTGCACGATTTCGATCCGATTCGTTGGTGCATATTCCGGTTGCACACCGACCACGCGCGCCTCGGTCACGCGATCGAGATACCGCGCTTCATGCCGAAATTCGCGGAAGGGTGCGATCTGCTGAACGTTAGGTAACGTGTCACCGATGCGTTGCATGTCATCGTAAGTCAATCCATATTCCAACAGGCGTTGGCGTTGTTGCTGTTGATCGTCCTGAGGCGGTTTTACACTCCGAACGACCACGTTGTTGATTCCCAACGATTCGATGCGGCGCTGATTTTCAAGGCCGGCACCCTCAGCGATTGACAGCATGATGATGACCGAAGCCACGCCCAAAACCAGTCCCAGCACCGTCAACAGCGACCGCAGTTTATGCAGCATCAACGACCGCAACGACATCCGGATCAGCGCTGTTATTTTTTTCCATTGGATCATGGTCTACGAACCTTCCGAGGCCGCTCCGCTGATCAGTAAGGGTTCCGCTGCATCGGCAGCCGGTTCTTTGGTAGGAGCCTCTTCGGTAGGAGCCTCTTTGGTAGGAGCCTCTTCAGCACCTGCTTGATCGACCTTTTTTTCTTCAACAGCAGCTTCGCCATTCTCGGCAACATCTGGCTTGTTCGCTTCATCTCCGTCGGCCTCAGCCTCATCAGCCCTGGCATCGGCAACCTGAGTTTCTGATTCATCAGATTCAGGAACCTCAGGAATCTCATCCTCCTGGGAATCGAACTCTTTTAGCCCGCGCTGATAAGCGTCCAGCGCGACGGTCTGGTCCACGCCAAGTCCCTCTAGAATCGAAACAAACGAAACGTTGGACTGGCCCGTTTTTACGAGCGTCAAGTCAAAACCTCCGCTGGCGTTTTTGACGAACACGTACTCCTTGTTGGAGTGCGTTGTGACGGCTTGGACGGGCACCGCAACAACATCGTCATACTGTCCCACGACGATCTCGACCTCTGCCGTCATGCCGGGCTTAAGCTTGTACTCTTTGGGGAAACTCTCGATTGACACCTTCACTTCGTAGTTATTGGACGGTTCCCAGCGCGTGGACGCGGAAAGCGGCGAAACGCTTTTGACAACGCCGCTCAACTCACTGCCGGGAAAAGCATCAACTTTGATCACCGCCTTTTGACCGGGTTTGACTTTGCTGACCAACGTTTCGTGAATGCCGACTTTCACTTGCATTCGGTCCATGTCGGGCAAGATGAAAACGGTCTGATTTTGATAGAGCACCGAACCTTCGCGAACCTTGCCATCTTCACGCCAACTGAAAGCGTAGGCCAATGTGCCCGACTGAGGCGCCTTTATTTCATGCCGGGCCAAGTTCTTCTCCAGCTCTTTTAAGCGATTCTTTTGAATGACCAAACCACGCTCCTCATTGGCCAGTTTTTCTTTGGCCTGCAACAGCTTTGCCTCAGCGGTCGTCTTGGCGACTGTCAGCGCGTGTTTAGCTTCTGCGGCCTTACTGGTAAACTCCGCCAGACTTTTGACGTGTTCGAAACGCTCCAACGAATCAAGTTTCTGATTGGCATTTTTTAGACGTAGCTGGGCACTTTTGACGACCTGCTGAGCCTCTCTCAATTGCTCATATTCTCGGAATCCGCGTTTCACCAACGCCCGGGTGTTCTCCATGTCTCGACGCGCTTTATCGAATTCCGTTTGAGCCTCAGAAATCTGGCCCTCAATCTCAGACTTGTTGACCAAGTAATCGCCTTCGACGTATTTCTTCAGATCCAATTCAGCAAATTCGAGTGTTTGTTTCGCCGTGCGAATTGAGGTCTCATTTTCGTCGATCTGAACTTTCAGTTCCTGCTGAGCCGCTTCGACCTCGGTGGTCGATTCATTCACACGAGATTTCCGATCGGTAATGTCTCTGGTGATCTCTGAAGTATCAAACTTACAAACGACCTCATCCTTTTTGACTTCCTTGCCTTCGGGTGCCAAGAAGATGATTTTGTTATCGTTGTTGTCGATCTCGCAGTTACCCTTGATCGTGCTCTGCGATTCAAGTTCGCCCTGTTCAATCACACGATCCATTAACGTCGTATTGCGCGAAACGGCGGTTGGGACGTTTTCGTCTTCGGCCGAGGCAGAAGATCCTTTAGCGAAGATCCAATAAACCGCCAGCGCGGCGATCAGCAACAGAAGCAGCACCAGCGCCGAACGCCCGCGATTGGCCTCCGTCGGGTCCCGGCGGGGCGAACTGCTGGAGGGACTTGGGCCGTTCATTGATTGGGCCGACAGGTTCTCCGGTGTCTGTGTTGGGGAATTCATCGTTTAGTGATTCACGGTTTAAGAGTTCGGTATCTCTGAGTTCATCTTCTCCGAGTTCGTTGTCTCGAAATTCATCTTCTCTGACTTCGTCATCGCGGTCGTCTGGGGATGCGGATTCTTCATAGGGAAGCCGCGGAGCCAGCGATTCATCATCCGCGGCATCAACCGTCGCCTCAGCCGCCGCAACGTCGAAATCGTCTTCTTCGTTGATCCAGACGCCCTGTTCATTTAGCTGTAATGATTCTAAATCAACGAATACCGCAATACGAGAAGTTTCATAGTTAATCCAGCTCGATATCAAGTCATTTTTAGTGTTGCGTAGGTTTTGTAGCGCTTGCAGAAGGTCTTGAGTCAGGCTTGAGTCGCCCGAGGTGGACGTGCGCAAGTTAAATTGCGCTTGTTCGACTTGGCGAGTCGCGGTGATCAATTGCTGCCGCGCGATTTGAAAACCGAATCGATTGGTTCTCAGTTGGCGAAGATTCAATCGCACGCTGTTAACGATTGCATCTTCGTCGGCCATGTATTGTCGGCGTTGCTGTTGGTAGGCAATCTGGGCCACGCGATAGCCGTTGCGTTCTTCGAAACGATTCAAGGGCCCGTCAAAATTAACGCCCAGGTTGTATTCGTTGGCGTCGCTGTCCAACCGAAACGCGTTGTCATTGTCGGTACCAATTTCAGCAGACGCGGTGACCGAAAGATCACTTTCCAATTGATCGGCCGCAATTTCGACCCTCCGAAACGCATCGGTGACCGCGGCTTTGCTGTTCTTTAAATCCAACCGACGCTGGAGTGCGATTCTGACCGCACCCTCCTCCTCAAGCTCCAGCGGTTTTAGCTCGATCGAGAACAATCGAATCTGCGTCTGTAGCAGCACCAGTGTCGCGACACGCTCTTTGAGTCCCGAACGTTTTACGATCAGCGTTTCCAACTTCTTCCAGTCCTTCACCGCATCGGAGTCTTCCTCGTCGGTCGCCACCTCAAATTCGGACAGTGGCTGCTCATAGATCTCATCCGCATCTCCAATTTCCTCGTCCAGTTCTTCGAGTAGAACTTCCAATCGTTTCTGCAGCGCGATCTGCTGTTGATTGTCGACTCGGTCTGCTTCATCAATCGCGCCGGCCGCCTGCTTGGACGCCTCAACCCAGCGCTTGAACTCCTGATCGACCTGCGGTTTTAATTGCTTCAAAGCCGCAGCCAACGACTTTACTTTTGCGTAGGTTTCGCCAACGAAATCTTCTGGCGGTTGATCCGGAGGCACGTACTTCAGCAATGACTCCTTTATACCATCTACGCTGGTTTGAAGTTCAAGCAAGGAATCGGAATTGAGCTGAAACGGTTCAAGTAGCCCTTCATCAAACGTAATTTCAACACGGGCCGGCAAACCAAGGGCAAATTTGAATTGGTCCAAGTCCGATTGAAGAGCTTGTCTGGAGTTTATCAGAGACAATCGCCCTGCCTGAAATTGCTGAAAAACTTGATCGACCTGAACCGAAGACCGTAAATCACGTTCAAAAAGAACATTATGTTCCTCGAGATTCAATTCGAGGTTGAACAAGTTCTCTTCTTCGTTTCGTACCGATTGGGTTTGACTCAAGAGCGCCAAATATTGGCGGACGATATCGAAGTAAAATTCCCTGCGGAAACGGGCAAAGTCGCGGACGTCGTACAGTAAATCGCGTTGGGCTTGAGTCAGTGATTCGGTGCGCACGTGCCGAAAGGCGCCCCGGAGCAGGGGCTGAGTCAATCCGAACAAGAGGCTGCCGGCGGCGAAATTCGAGTTACCGTTGCCGCCCAGTTGCCACGTGAAGGAGTTGACTAAGTTGGTTACCAATTGGCCACCGGAGGCAAAGTTTCTAGTGACCCCTAGGTTGTTTGATTGGCCCAGCCCCCGCACTGCGTTGGCTCCTTCTCCACCGGCAACGAAAGCACCGTCACTGCCACCAAACCAATTGACCTCAAATTCAAACTGATTGTTCGATAGCTGCAGCGCCTGAACATACATTTGTTCGACGCGCGTCTGAAACTGGCGGTTGTGCAGCAGCGCTAAATCGACGGCGAGCTGCTTGTCCAGTTTCACCGCGCCCGTTTCATCGTAGGGCAACGCGCTTTCCCAACTTCCGTCGTCAATGGAACCTTGGTATCCGCGCTGGTCCCAGAAACGCACCGGTTTTTTCGTGTTGTTGGGATAACGCATGTAGCACGCAGCGGCCGGATCATCAGGTGGTAAAGGACCACAGTCTGGATCATGCTTATCCGCCAAACGCGACTGAGCCTGGGGTTCAACAGGTCGATCGGGGACTTGCCATTGCGGGTCGCATTGCCGGTTTTTGATCAGCCGATAGGCATCGCGGTCAGCCCATAGTCGGTAGTTTTGCCGGCTGCATCCCGGCAGCGCAGACAACATCGCAGCACAAGCCACTGCCGCATAAACGACAGCACTTCCAAAGGTGGTTTGGGATGAATTCGCGCGTGAAAGCATGAACCGCGGGCGGGTTAGGTTTAGACGAATGTGTATTGGATTGCATCGGCACGGCAAACCTCTTGCCTGCATTTTCCCGACAATCAATTCGACAGAAACAATCAGACTAAGACTCATTACTTTTCCAAACAGCCTAACCGGAACTCAAGCGGCTCACCTTTGCGGCGGCATCCCAGCCCCAGCCCTCCAAACCAACCTAACCGTCAAACTCAAACTCAGTTTTAGGTTGTTTGCTTGGGTCTTCGATACAGTGCCGCTCTGGAGCGTTTGAACGTCCTACATTCTCACAGGCTATTGGGCTTTTTTGGGCTTGTTTTCCGAGGACAAAATTCCCCAGGAGCCACGGTTTTTAAAAGCAAAATGCTTTGACGAAGCACCTAGCGCTTCATCCCCTCCCTTACTTTTCGATTTTTAAAATGAATCAATCCCCACAACACGTTCGTCCAACACGAGACTTTTCAAACCTCGTAATGAAGCTCTCCGATGCCGTCACGATTGCGCTTGGACTGCTGCTGATTGTCAGCCAAGTTCCCGAGTTCAATAGTAAATCTACGATCATCGTGACGTTGTTGGCGATCGGTGCATTTTTCTTTTTGGCAGAGATTTTTGGCGTTTACCGGCGCTGGAACGGGATCGCCTTCACGCGCGAAGTCACGACCCTAATTTTGTCATGGGGTACAACGCTGGTTCTGCTGAAGATGCTGGGAATCTTCACGGCGTATTCAACGGAACTTTCCACGCCAGCGCTGGGCATCTGGTTTGTTGTGACACCCGTCATGGCATTGGCGGTGCGTGTGGCCCATAACTGGTACCAGCGATACCTGGTCGAACAAGGTATCAGCGCGCGGCGGTTCGCCATCGTGGGTGCCAACGAACTGGGAATCCAATTGGCTCGCAACATCCGTAACAGCCCGGCCTTGGGATTGAAGTTGTTGGGCTACTACGACGATCGCCCTGATGACCGGACAGGAAAGCTGCCTGATGATGTCGAACAAAAACTGGGCGTCATCCAAAACGTCGTCGAAGCGGCCAAACGCGGTGAAGTCCAAGTCATC
>CAKZVF010000287.1 GCA_937921995.1 uncultured Pirellulaceae bacterium | reverse complement strand
TGGTGACGATCGTCGTGCTGCCTTGGGTGGGCGAAACGATGATAGATTACACCCGAGAAACGCTTAGCACGCCAAGGATGGGCGGAGCCATGCCGGTAGCCAAAGCCGATCCATCCCCGTTCAAATTTGCTTCGGCCACCACCCGCCGAGTGCCTGACTTCACCGATGGACCCGTCGCGCGGATCGCAAAGTTTCCCCCGGCGGCGATGCCAGCGGCCATACCGGCATTTAAACCAACGATGACCATGCCGACGATGCAGCCTCGGCCTAGCTCGATGCCGATTCATCCTTATGGACAATCACGCGAGGCAACCGGTGGCGATGGTTCCTCCATGCCGCAGCTCCAACAGCGCGCATTGCCAAAAACAGCGGTGAAACCAATCGACCTCGAAGGATAACCTGTGAATCTGCTGGCAGTTTCCATTTTGGTTTTCGTTCGAATCCTTGCGGTTGTCATGACCGCGCCGATTCTGGGCAGCCGCATCGTCGCGCTGAAGACGCGTCTGGCGATCGCCGCGCTGCTGATGATGCTGGCGATGCCTCTGGTGCACGTTCCGAGCGATTTGATGACCGAAACGTTCGCCACATCCAGCTGGCTGCCGTTCATTTTCTCAGAAGCCGCCATTGGGATCACGCTGGGCCTTGGCGTGACGATCATGTTCTCCGCCGCCAGCGCCGCGGGAACCGTCATCGGCCAGATGACGGGATTGCAATTGGGAGAAACCGGCGGCGGAGATTCCCAGTCTCCGGTTAGTCATTTCTTGCACATCGTTTCGATCGCCGCCTTCGCACTCATCAGTGGTCCAGCGTTGGTCGTCACCGCGCTACTGGACACGTTCATCCAGATCCCATTAACAACGACCTTGGCCGACGGCCCGATGATGGCGATGGTGACTGATTTGTTACAGCAAAGCTTCATGTTGACCCTCCGCGCGATCGGTCCGGTGTTGATCGCGCTGTTCGTTTCCAACATCGTGATCGGTTTGATCAGTCGCACCTACCCGCAAATGAACTTGCTGGGTCTGGGCCTAGGTTCGAACTTGGCGGTTATGTTCATGGCCGTGTTTTTGTCATTGGGTGGAACGGTTTGGCTGTTTGTGGATGACATCGAAACGACGATCGACTTTGTGAATCAGGGCCTTCAAGAAGCCAGCGGCTCCGGCCCGTCGATCGTCTCAAGGCCTCTGGAGGTTCTACGATGACACATTCGGCCGCCGAAAAAAATCACGAAGCCTCTCCGCTGCGACGTCAAAAGGCAAAATCGGAGGGCGATTTTCCACGCAGTTTTGAGCTGGCCGTTGCGCTACAAGTCATCGGTTTTACGATCGTGGGGTTCTTGAGCTTAAACTCAATCACCGCCGCTGTCTCCGCTGCCGCGACCAAATCATGGAGGGCCTATTCGGTGAAAGAGCTAAGTGGCGAGGCCTCCGCCGCCGCAGGGCTAGAGTTGGTCAGCGGCGCGCTATGGGCGGTGGTTCCGCTGATGTTGGGAAGTTGGTTGGTGGTCGTGGCTTCGCATTGGGTGCAAACGGGGCCTGTTTGGCAATCGGGAAAGGTTTCGGCCGACCCAGGACGTCTATCGCCGGCGAATTGGGCAGGGCAAGTGTTTTCGATGTCGACGTGGAGTTACTTCTTCGTGGGGCTGCCGAAGGTCGTTCTAGCGATCGCGGTGGCGGCGGTGAGTTTCTGGTGCCAACGCGAGACGATTTTTGCGATGCCTTTTCGACCCGTTGATCAAATCAGCGAAACCATCATCAGTGTGCTGATGCAAATCACTTTCCATGTTGGATTTGTGTTGTTGGCCAGTTCTGCGATCGACTACTGGATTCACTATCTTGGTTTTGAGAAACGCATCCGTATGACCGACCAAGAACTGCGCGAAGAAATCCGCGCCCAAGACGGCCAACCCTCGGTCAATGCGCAGCGCAGGGCGTTGCAGAGTAGGTCTGCCGCGTAGGATCGGAACTCTTGCCCATCCAAGGTTAGCGATTTCGACGATGCCAATGACTTAGGCCGCAAGGTTTCGCCTGTGGAGCAGCGATGTGGTGATAAGAAGGTTTTAATGCGCAGCCAGAATGCGCAGCCAGCTGCATTAATCACAAGCATTAAACCATGAATGGTCGATCAAAAACCATCCAAATTTGTTCTGGAAAATGCTTGCGAAAACATGCTATAATTGCGGGATGAGTACGAATATGCCACAAAATGAATTGTCCGATTTTCACCTGTATCTTAGCCGCCAGCTAACCGATGGTGATTGCAGTCTGACCCCTGAGCAATGCGTTCAAAAATTTCGGGATTATCAGATTGAAGTACAGCAGTTGCATGAGCGAATTCAATCGTCAATCGATAGTGGCGAAGCAAAGCCACTTGACCGGCAAGCCTTGATGGAACGTGTGCTTGGTCGATTAGCCGAAAAAGGGATTACGGGCCAGTAATGCCAGCAGTAAAGTGGACGCCAAAGGCAGAGCAAGAGCTTGAAGACATTCTTGTATTCATCGCAGAAAAGGATTCCCGACCTCAAACTGCAATCAAAATCGAAGAAGAGATTCACGACAAGCTGGTCCTTTACGCCGAAAATCCAGAAATGGGAAGTAAGCACCCCAGTTTTCCCGAAGGCATAGCCTGCTGTGTCCACAAGCGATGAATTATTCTCTACCAACCGATAGAGAGCGGAATCAAAATTTTGAATGTCATTGATTCAGCACAAGACCTGAAGAGATTGTTTCGAGGTTTCCCTGGGTCTGAACAGTGTTGAAATTGCGTCTATCGGTATCTGTTTTTTCAGGCAGGATTTTTTCTATTGTTCTAACCAGTGCGGGTCTGTATGGCCGAGCCAAAGCTAAATTTCATTCGATCCCACGCTTGCGCCTCCGTATCAGGGTCTCGTGCGGTATTCCAATTGAAATGCAGACTTGAAGGTAGTGGACAAGGCAACGAGTCCTGCATCTGCATTCAAAGTCGCCGATATTCCTGCGGGATCTAATTCCCCGCTGGATTCGTGGCCTCATCCACTACCCAACAACATTTCCAAGTAACTGATCGTCGTTGGTTGCGATGTGATGCCCAGCCGCACCGCCAGCGACTCCAAGTTTTCTTTCGCCGCTTCGACCTCTGATTTTTCTGCAACGACTTGTTCTAATTCGACAAACGTTCCAACACCTTCGACATTATCCAAACAAACTTCGATCGTTTGGCCTTCGACGGCAACTTTGATGCTGTCACGTTTCTTGTTGACAGCAGCCACTGAGTGAAATCCCATACCAAACAGCATGCGTCGAAACTTATCTTTTTCGGCGCCCTCAAACTCAAGTTCGATTTCTTCACGAACTTTCGCGCGTTGATCCAAATTAGGGCCTTTGTAGGTCAAAATATGCTGGTCGCTGCGGCTACGAATGCGAAACGCGATGTCTTGGGCCGCGAAATCAAGTAAGGAATGATTGAAATACTCGTCACAGTGCTGAGACGTAGATTCGGAGACGACTTCCAGCGATTTCAACTCCAAGGATTTTAATCGCTGGCGAATCATCTCATGCGATTCCACTGGGAACTTAAGTTCAACTTCAAACATTAGATGCCAGCCCACGGGGGCGATTTACGACGATTTACGATTTGCGAAGTGGATCTTGTTAAAGATCCCTAGCTGCGGGGAGCTTTAACAAGACTCCACTCCATCAAGACTTCAGATCAAAAAGATACCAATGATTAAAAAAATTGCCATGTTGCTCGCCGTTGCTTCGATCGTTTCTGTGGCCGCGGTCACCCAAGCCGAAGAAAACGCGGGACGTCAGTGGCCGGCCCCACAATGGGTTTCCATCAACGAAATCAATCACGGGGCGTTTGATCAGTTGCTGAAAAAATACGTCGACGTCAACGGCCGGGTCAACTATCAAGCTTGGCATCAGAATTCGGCGGACCGCGCTCTGCTGAAAAACTATCTGAGCGACATGAGCCGAGCCAATCCGGATCAAGAAGCGACGCGTCCGGCAAGGCTTGCCTATTGGATCAACGCCTATAACGCGGTTACGATCGAGGGGATTTTACGAGTCTATCCGACGACCAGCATTCGCAACCACACGGCGAAACTAATTGGCTACAACATTTGGAAGAACCTGATTTTCACCGCCGGCGACAAACGTGTTTCGTTGGAAGACATCGAACATAAAATTTTGCGGAAGATGGGAGAACCACGAATCCACTGCGCGATTGTGTGTGCGTCAATCGGTTGCCCGCGTCTGTTGAACGAAGCTTACGTTGCCCAGCGATTGGAACAACAGTTGGCCGTCAACACCCAAGATTTTTTCGCTCGGCAGCAAAACCTGCAGGTTGACGGCCGCGATCTGAAGCTGAGCCAAATCATCAGCTGGTTCGGTTCCGATTTTGGGAAAACGCAACAGCAACAGATGCAAGTGCTCAGCCCCTACTTTCCTCCAGCGGCGCAAGCGCTGGTGGCCAGCGGCAACTATCGCGTAAGTTTCTTGGAGTATGACTGGAATTTGAACACGCAGTAATGCAGATGTGTTGCAGAAAGGATTGTGTTGGCGAGGCCCCCATGTATGAAAATGGCCAACTCTCTTTTTTCTTCGCACCACAAAAAAAAGGCATTCACAAACCACTTGCTTGGATTGTTTCTAATCGCTCGGCGCATCCGGCGCGCCGATGTTCGAGCTGCAGCTTTTGCTGATTTCCGGCGCCGGCTTATCGTTGTTGCCTTCTCTTTTTTGATCGACGTGAACTGTGTTGCAGTACGCGCGGCCTCTGGCGGTTTTTCGGGATCAGCCTGTTGAAAGTGGGCTGGATAGCCGTTGTGTGGGATTACGCAAGGATGAATCTCCATTTTGGCACCCATGAATGAGTGGCGAGTGCAACAGTTGCAAAATCTGGTTTGGCTGGTTTGTGGGTTTCCCTGATTACCCCTGCCCATATCACCAAAACGGTTGATGCCAATTTTGGCGAACTTTGAAAGGAGTCTTCCAACATGCAAGAAATGGCGATGATTGTCGTCCCAGAAAAAAGGTACTGGCGAAACGTGTTTCCCGGCGACGCATTGGTCCCTCAGCCGGACAGGAAACTGGCCGCCATTTGTTTCGGTTCCGCCAGAATCGGCGAATTCGCGGTGGGTCAATTCTTTGTCACCTGTGGAAAACCCACAAAAACGCCTGACGGACATTGGCTCGAAACCAGCGAGTGTCACCGGGAAGCCCGAATGGTGTCAGAGAGAGGTAAAACCTTCGACTTCGACGAACACGTCCGTCTCCTCCAGCAAATCGTCGACCGCTACCAATCTGAATATCAAATGTTCGTGATGTGTAGCGACGAAGTTGGGGAAAAGCTTCGGATCGAGGAAGGACAATAGTGGCCAATTTTCTGATCAGCGGGTCGGCAACTGGCTATTGTGGCGGCTTCGCTTACGCGTTGCCAGCACCGTCTTGGTCGAAGATCTCTGAGACGGATACTTGAAAATCGCCGAGCAGAATGGATTGAGCAGTTTGCCCTTGAGTGAATCTACCCGATTCGGTGTATTGAGTCTGGCCTGACTCGAGCGTCAGGACCAAAACGCTGCGATCACGAGGATCTACGATCCAGTATTCTGGGATTCCTGATTGTGCATACTCGACACGTTTGACCTCTAAGTCGCGCGCTGGATCGTCCGGGCTCACCACTTCGATCACCAGATCGGCTCCGTCCCAATACTGAGCCTTTCGGCGACGCGAATTTTCATTCAACATAAAAACAACATCCGGCTCCCGAAACTTTCCCGACAAAGTTCGTATTCGAAAAGGCGCCATTAAAGACAAGCCCTTCTTTTTGTCAGATGTACGATTTCTCAAAAGAGTGCACAGGTAGAACGCAATCAATTGGTGTAGCTCGGTCGGCATCGTCAGGAACTCCAGTTTTCCTTCATTCAATTCAATCAGCCGATTGGTCTGCAAGCTGAGATATTCCTGCTCGCACCAATCGCCTTGGGCAGGAAACAGCGTGGCAATTTCCCATGCTGGATCCCCGTGTTGGCTTTTGGGTACCTGCGATGACATAGAAAAACTGTCCCGAAAATGGAGATGATTAATACATATGATTGTATCTCCATCAGTGCACAAAATCCAGCAAGAAGATGCTGCAAATATTGTGCTGGTTGTCCTGTTAGTTCGGTAAAACAACCTGTGCGATTTCCGATTTCAACTGGCCGCAAACTGCTGTGCAGAGGGGCATAGGGCCCGTAACAGCTCAGGTCAGTTCGGTTAACAACGCCTTCACTGCGGCCACTG
>CAKZVF010000286.1 GCA_937921995.1 uncultured Pirellulaceae bacterium | reverse complement strand
GTCGACAGGTATCGTTCACCCAGATCAGGCAGCACGACGACGATCATCTTGCCGGCGTTTTCGGGACGCTTGGCGATTTTGATTGCTGCATGGGCCGCCGCTCCGCAGCTGATTCCGCAGAACAGGCCTTCTTTAGTCGCTAGATCGCGGGCCATCTGAACACAGTCCGCGTCGTCGACGGTGATGACTTCGTCGATTATGTCTAGGTTCAGAATCTGAGGAATGAAGCCGGCGCCGATACCTTGAATGGTATGCCGGCCTGGTTGGATGGATTCATCGTTTTTGCGCTGAGTAATGACGGGACTGTTGCTGGGTTCGACGGCGAAGGATTTCAGGTTGGGATTCTTTTCTTTTAACACCTCGCTGCAGCCGGTAATCGTTCCACCGGTTCCGACACCGGCGACGAACATATCGACTTTGCCATCGGTGTCTTCCCAGATTTCCAGCGCCGTTGTCTGGCGATGGACTTCGGGATTGGCCGGATTGTTAAACTGCTGCGGCATGAAATAGTTGCCGCCGGATTCTGCGATCTCGGTTGCTGTCCGAATCGCCCCGGGCATGCCCTCGCCACCGGGCGTCAGGATGATCTCGGCACCAAGGGCCGACAGAAGCTGTCGTCGCTCGATCGACATGCTGTCGGGCATGGTGACTTGTAGTTTATATCCCCGGGCGGCGCAAACGTAAGCCAGCGCGATCCCAGTGTTACCGCTGGTGGGTTCAATCACGATCGTGTCGGAATTGATCTTCCCTTCGCGCTCTGCCGCGTCAATCATCGCGCGGCCGATGCGATCTTTGACACTCCACAGCGGGTTCATGTTCTCGACCTTGGCCACAACTTCGGCCACACATCCTTCGGTGACGCGGCGGAGCCGTACCAACGGCGTTCTGCCGATGCAGTGCGTGATTTCTTCGTGAATGCCGGAGGCAAGTTTAGAAGCGGAGGCGGCCATGGGTAGATTTCCAATGAGTTTACGTTGGTCTCGAGAGACGAAGATTGTATCAAAAAAGGACCGTTTTGAGCGAGGACCTGCGACCGAAGAGGATGATTAGCCACTCAAAAAAAGAAATTCAGATTTTCTTTGCAACATTCGGAGATGACGCCCGACTACCCCTGCAAATACGGCAATATACGAGCTTTTCAAGCGTTTTCTTGCCGTTGTAAGACGTTTCCCTTCTTATACGAAAGTATCGCCATGTTCCGAATGATAAAATACTCCGCTGCTTGTTTGATGACGGTTGTGGTGGGTGGATTTCTGTTGCTGGGGTCCGATTTCTCCAGCATGATCAAGACTTCCGCGCGCTCCATTCAAAGCTCCGTCAAAGAAAGTGTGCCGGTCGAGTTTGAGCTTAACCGCGCCAAAGAAAAGATCAACGAGATCTTGCCTGACCTACAATCGCAGGTGCGCATGATCGCCGAAGAAGAGGTTGCTATCTCAAGGTTGGAGAAAGAAGTTCAACAAGACACCGAGCGTCTGGATCGACACGAAGAACAGTTGACCGTCTTGCGTGGGCAAATGCGGACGCAACAGGCTTCTTTTTCGGTCGGAAGCATGAAGTTAGATCGGCAACAGTTGGCCAACCATCTTCAAACGCGCTTTGATCACTTCAAACAAGCACGATTGTCGTTGCAAAGCAAGCAGCGGTTGCTTGAAAAACGAACCCAAGGACTGTCCGCGGCGATGGCCGTGTTGGAGCAAATGAGAATCCGCCAGTCCGAATTGGGGCTGAAGGTCGAAGCGCTGGCGGCTCAGCATCGTTTGATTAAGGCAAGCCAAATTGAATCCGGTACACTGGTAGACGGTAGCCAGCTTTCGCAGGCCGATCAGTTGTTGGACCAAATCGAAACACGGCTTGCGGTGGCTGAGCGTGTGATGGACTACCAGTCCGATCCGTTTGAGGCATCGACAAAGAAAGAGGAAGTATCCGCAGAAGTAGTGCTGTCGGAGATCGACGCTTATTTTTCGCCAGTGGAGAATCCAGTACAGAAACAACGCGTCGCTTCTGCCATTACGGTTGATGTGGCGGAAGTAGAATAGATTTCGATAAATGCCGCTAACTTACGATGTCTGAGCCGCAGGGCGCTAGCCGCGGGTTGAACGGCCTTTACCAGTGGCATTGGGAAACCGTGACTCAAACAAACCAGCGGCTCGCGCCCTGCCGCTCACAGTCAGAGTCATTTCAACTAAAGTAAATATATATTCAACGTGGGGTGTCCGAAGCGACTTGCCCCCTACCGAAGCGATAGATTACTTCACTTTTAAAACCGGAACCAATCGTGTTTAAGCTTGACCTGAAAAAAGCGGAAGTCGCACTCAAAGCCGGAAGGCTTGACGAGGCCGCGGGTTTGCTTGAGGGCTCAAACGATGGCGAACATGCCCTCGGCCAGAAGTTGAAGGATAAATTGGTGGCTGAGTTAGTCAAACGGGGCCAGCAGCATCTGGCCGATGATCGTCTGGCTGCTGCGGCAGCCGACGCTCGTCTGGCGAAGAAACTGGGCGGTCATCAAGTCGCCGTGCTCGCGCTTGAGCAACAGCTTCAATCGCGTGAGCGGTCGGTCGCCCAAGGGATTAAGGACCGATCTTTGCAGGATGCAAAAACGCAGATGCAATCACTGATAGAGGCGGGGGCGAACGAGTCGGGCATTCGCTTTTTCAAGTCTTTGTCTGACGCTGGTCAGAAAGATCCTTCCATCATTGAATCGTTGAATCAGGCCGTGGACGTCTTGGTGGAAGGTGCTTGGGAAGATTTTGATCGCGGTCGATTAGACCGTTGTGACCGCACCATGCAACTGATTGCTGGAGTGCATCTGATTACAGATGGAGCTCGCCAAGTCGAATTGTTTGGGCTGCTTAAGAAAGTACAGTCCGCGCTTGTGGCTGCCGGAGAGGCACGCTTCCGCGTGGCGGCTGACGAACTGCAGAAAGTAAAACTGATTGCGTCCAAAACCACATGGATCGACGGTGCCTTGGCCGGTTTGCAGAAGTGCATTCAGGGCTTGAGCGAATTTATGACCGGGCCGGTGGGGTTGTTAGATAGCGTCGCGTTACAGGTTAGCTTAGCCAATCCCAGCCGGCCTAAACAAAACAAACGTCTCGATTTAACCAACTTGCGACGACCCGTTGCTCCGGAGTTGTCTTGTGGAAGATCAATTTTGCAGGTCGATCAGGTGGGCAGTTTGCTGATGTTGACCGGAGACCATTTTTCGATCGGCACGACTTCAACGAAAGTTCGTCCGGACGTTGTTTTGCAAACCGAAGGAATGCGGGACGCCGTTTACATTCGCCGGTCCGGCGAGGACTATATTGCGGCTTGCAACTCGCCGTTTGTAGTCAATCGAAAAACGCTTCGGGAGCGAGTCTTGTCCGATGGTGATTCGATCGAGATTGGCAAACGCGGACGGCTTACCTTTTCAAAGCCCGTCGCCGCAAGTAACACGGCGGTTTTGAAGATCAGTGGAAGCAAGCTGGTTCGCCGTGACGTACGCTGGATTGTACTGGTCGGGGATGCCGTGTTGTTCGGCAATTCCAACAGCCACTTCAGAATATCGGGATTAGAGAATCGCGTGATTGTACGACCGGTCGCTCAGGCTTTACCCGAAAGTGGATTGATCAACACCCAGAGAGAGACCGAGTTTTTGATACATCAAAAAGGCGACTCCGATCCGCAATTACTGCGATCAGGAGAACAGGTTGTCCTGGATGAATGTCGGTTCTCCCTAAACGCAACTTCAATCGAACCATCTTCCTCCATCGGACACAGGAGTCACTCCTAATGCAAGGTTATCGATACGATCACGGCGACCAGCCCTTGGAAGGATACACGATTCAGTACGCCCTAGGCCGTGGTGGATTTGGCGAAGTCTACTTTGCCGTCAGTGACTCCGGACGCGAAGTGGCGCTGAAGGCGATTCAAAACTACGAAGAGATCGAACTTCGTGGCATCGGTCACTGTATGAATTTGAAGTCGCCGCACTTGGTGACGATTTTTGATGTCAAACATGACGCCGAAGGTCGACCATGGGTGATTATGGAGTACGTCTCCGGGCCTTCACTAAGCGAAATGCTTGATGGAGCAACCGATTCCTCTGGTAAGAGAATAGGAATCGGGCGCGATCAGGCAATGTATTTCACACGCGAGCTGATCAAAGGGTTGCGCTATTTGCATGATGCGGGCGTCGTACATCGTGACCTGAAGCCTCACAATATTTTCTTCGAGGACGGCACCGTGAAAATTGGTGACTACAGCCTCAGCAAGGCCATCAGCACCAGTCATCGCAGCAGTCACACCACCACCGTCGGCAGCGTGCACTACATGGCGCCTGAAATTGGCGAAGGCAATTATGGAAAAGCGGTCGATGTTTATGCTTTGGGTGTGATTCTGTTTGAGATGTTGACCGGTGCTCCTCCTTATATCGGAGAAAGCATGGGGGAAGTGCTAATTAAGCATCTAACCTCTCAGCCTGACGTCAGTTCGATCGGTGAACCGTTCGCATCGACGATTTGTAAGGCGATGGAGCGCAAACCGGTAGATCGTTTTGCGTCCGTTGATGAAATGTTGGTGGCGTTGTGCCCAGAGGATCATTCCAGCTACTTGCCGGCACCGGCGTCGCTGTCGATGATCGGCGATTCAGCTCAGCGCGCCAGAGCAAAACAAAATGTTGCCCAGCAGTCCGGCGTGCAGGCTTCGCCCAAAGCTACCGCGGCCGAGAAAAACATCGAAACATCTAAGGCTTATGAAGCGCTAGCGGAGACTCGTGATCAAACGGACTCCCATCCCTTCGAGAGGCCCGGATTTGCGATGCCGTGGGGCGCAGGAGATCTCTGGCAGCTCCTTGGTTTAAAATGGAAACGTTCGTCCAGTCCTGTTCAAGGAAAGGACCAAGCGAGTTTGGTTTGGAGAGTGATCCTCGCGATCGCAGCGTCGACGGGTTTTGTCACGCTGCTGGGAGTTCTCTTGCCCTTGATGAACTTGGCATTTGGTTTGCTAGTTTTTTTGGTGCCGTTGGTCGGAGCAGTTATTTGCTGGGCATTTCTTCAAACCCTTCCTCGAAGCGATAAGTTCCCATGGTCAGCTTCGGTCCGTTTAATCGCACCGGCAATCGTTGTCCCCGTGGTGATGGCGGCGATGGCCGCGATGCATGAACTGGATTTGTTGGAATGGGATGATGTTTTTATCCCCATTTTCGCGGTCTTCAGCCTGCTGATGGACTGGCGAGGCTTTATCGCTGCCGATCGTTATCCGCGCGTGGGGATTCTAAAGACCTCGGTGGCAGTTGGACTACTGATCTTCGTTTCCGCATTCTTTGGGGGGCAAGACACCGCTACGATTGCCGCGTCAATACTGGGGGCGGCCGTGATCGTCACGATTCAAATCCTGGCTCCGCATGTTCAAGCTCCAAAAACGAAACGCAAGACCGGAGCACCCGAAGTGGGGCAAGTGGTTGATCTGGATGACCAAATCGACGAACTTGCTGAAACACGCAATCAAACTGATTCACTTTTGTTGAAGGAGAAAATCTAATGGGCGTCTTCGAATTTGTAATCGTGATAGTCTTCTTTTCCTTTGTGTTTAAGGTTGTGAAACTTCATTATGAATCACAAGGAAACAACTCTTCCAACGGGACTGCCGAGGGGCCTGCTAACGCACTGGGGAATAACGCTGAGCTCAATAGAGGGCGACGCGGCGACGCGGTGAAGCACTCGGCGCAAGTTACTTCTACAAAATCAGGGCCGGCAAAGTTGCTTTGGCGATTTTTGTTTCCCGCGGCTTGCTGTTTGGCTGGGGTGTTCTTTTTCTATTGGAGTTCAGGTACCGTTGTTTATGAGCCGCCTTCGAATGAACTGTCTGGAATACAGAGACATCATGAGGCGCCAGCGGCACTCACGCCAGAAGCGGTTCCCGAGGTCCCGGAAGGAGTTCCTGCTGAATTGGCTCCCACGCCGCCAAAGGCCCATTCAAATGCTGCGTCGGAAATGAGTAACCCGCAAAAGATGACGCCCAGGGAAAAAGATCCGGATGGATTTGTTGCGGATCTTTATCCCAGCATCGCTGATTGTGGCGGTCCAATGGCGGTTAAGATTTACAATGAAATTAGCGGTAAAATAGCGGGTGCCAGCGGTGAAAAAGCACTTGGAAATGGAGAACTGGAAGATCCATCGGTCGACGCTGATACCGGCTTCAACCAATTCTATCTGGTTAATGAGGAGCTCAGCGATAGCGACTACATTCCGTTTCTAATCGCGTTTCGAAAACAAATGCAATCGAAACTAAAAGAGTGCCTGGTCAAAGACTTCACTGAAGAGAAGTCCCAAGATCTGCTGCCGCCGCCGAGGCAGTTTCTGGTTGTCGTTGGTAGGCTGCAGAACAAAGACGGTGGAAAAGCAAAGCTATCGTCTGGGACGTTGGTTTGCAAACTTCAGGGCGGTGAACTGGCGGCCGAATTCCTAATAAACTTCATCGAGAAAGAATGGGTCAACGATTTTGATGCGTTTGCTGCACAGCATCCCGACGGAACTTTTACAGTTGGACATGGTGAGGAATTCTTGCCTGACGAATCCCAGGCAATGAAAATTGCTTTGGACAGTGTCGGGGCAAAAGGGAATTGGGAGACCGATAAGAGGCTCTGGATCGGCAATCGTGCCTATGACCTTACCGACAGCTTCCGGCAAAAATATGAACGGCCCTACGGTGACGTTTTTCGTTACTCCGTGTTGCTTGAGCCCGCTGAAGGTGTTGGGCTTATGCTTCTTAATCCCGATGGCCCGCCCAAAACAGAGATTGTGGGGGATACTCTGTTAGCGTCAGTGTTTAATTGCGGCTGGAAGCCCAGTTTCGAATGGTCCGTCGCGCTGCTGATTGGCTTGACGGTCGTCATTGGAACCATTTCTAATGTGCTGACACGGGGCTACTATCGTACCGAAATTTCTAGTTCCGTCGTCGTCATGGTGGTGTTAGGGTTTTGCCTGCTCATTGCAATCATTTTCTCGACCATTGGATAAAACGAATATCACTATTTCAGAAGTCGATCAACTGTTGCTCGCTCAGGTGCTCTCTGGCGATGAGGATGGCTGGCGTGCGGTCGTGGCGAAATTCCAGCCGCGATTAACTGCCTTCACCCACCATCAGCTTGGCCCCAGCAAGGCAACTGCCAGCGCTGACGACATCGTGCAAGAGACGTTCGTTTCGTTTCTCAAATCAGCTCAACAGTTTCGGGGTGACTGCAGCCTAGAGACTTACCTCTTTCAAATTTTGCGGTATCGCATCAACGATTTCTATCGCAAACAGGGATCTGCCAAATCGACGTCTGTCTGCCGGTTGACCTCCGAAGCACAGCAGGTGGCCGGCGAGGATCTCTCAAGCAGTCATCACGCGCGGCAACGGGAGCAACACGCGATTGACCAACAGCGTTTAAGTTCCGCCATCTTTGAGCTCACCTCGACTCTGAAAGATCGTGAGAACTTTCGTGATCTACAGGTCGCCGAAGGGCTTTTTTTCGCAGGGCTACGCAATCATAGAATCGCGGAACTGATGGCTATCGGTGAAAACGAAGTCGCTGTTACGAAACACCGACTGATCAAACGTCTCAATCAAACCGTCGGTGAAATGACGGCCGAGTCGCCTGACGAGGAATTCGTGCCGCCGAATCTACAAGCCATCTGGCGAGATCTAAGACCTGGCTGCCCCAAACGGACGACGCTGGGCAAGTACACATTAGAAATTCTACCAGAGCCTTGGGACCGTTTTGTGCGCTTTCATGTCGAAGCACTGGGCTGCGAATTCTGTAGCGCTAATCTAACGGAGCTGAATCAGGAAGTCGAAAATCACAGCGCTAAAGATGAACAACTCTTCCAGTCAACGATTGGATTTCTACCCGGGCGACCGGGCTCCTAGCGGTACCGGCGCAAGCCGTCCGGTTTGCTAGGGGCAACGCGGGTTTTCGTTTTATCGCGACGCAACGAACCGGAGGGCTTACGCCCGACCGCTATTTGTGTGGGACAACATTCCTCTGGTGCTACTCCCTGGGATTTTACTATCCTACACCTTCCGTTTCACCAGATTTCTCTCTTGATGCGTTTGCTGCCATGGAGACAACCCTCCACCGACAATTAAAAGAACACTACTGCGATCCCGATGCACGGATCGAAGTGAAGCTGGGCCGCTATCGTATCGACGTCGTCAATGGTGATCGCTTGGTCGAGATCCAGCGCAGTGGGCTTGCTGCGATTCGTGATAAAGTCAATTGCTTGTGCGCCGATGGGTATCAGGTCGACGTCGTCAAACCGTTGGTGGCGCGGAAACGGTTGGTAAAACTGACCAGTGAAAATGGAGTTGAGACCAGTCGGCGGTGGAGCCCGCTGCGAGCGACGATACTGAACGTCTTTGATGAACTGCTTTACTTCACACGCGTCTTTCCGCATCCCAATCTCAGGATGCTGATCCCATTGATCGACATCGAAGAGGTGCGTTATCCCGGTCACGGCCGTAGACGGCGCCGGCGAGCGGGTAACTTTGTGGTGAAGGATCGCTTTATTTTGGACGTCCATGAAACGCACGTCTTCGAAACCGTACTGGATTTGCAAACGCTGTTACCGGATGACCTGCCTAAGAAATTTGATACCGCAGAATTAGCCGAAGGTTTGAGCGTCTCGCGCGACCAGGCTCAGCGGATTGGCTACGTGCTACGTAAGACCGGCGTAGCCCAAGAGTGCGGAAAACGAGGCAACGCGATTCTGTATAAGCTGGTCAGCAAAACCGCCGCCGCGCGCGAATTGCGGAAGAAGAAAACGAAGGTCAAACGCCCGCCAAAAGCGAAAACGATTCCCACAATGAAATCGTTAAAGAAACCGGCGAAGAAGAAACGCAAAACGGTGGTTGCTCGCAAAGCGGGATAGATTAATTTCAGTCCGTAGTGGAGCCTTGTTAAAGCTCCTGCCGAACGCGCGGTTTACCATTTTCAGTAAGCTAATTTGTTGATTTAGGCGTCATTGCGTTTGGCCGCGGGTTTAGCAAACGCTGCCAAAGGATTTTTAACAAAATCCACTACGCTGATTCTGGTGACTGACGTCACCGGCAAGTCATGTGTCGCCCCACCAGGCTGAAATGCGCTTAATCTCAGCTCCTACAGCGCTCGGCGATAGCGGTTCTTTGGTTTCTTCTTGGGTAGATTCGGCATCGTTTCGGCGCGGATCTCATCGATCTTTTCCTGCAGATCTTCATCGGGCAGCAGTTCCGCATTGATCTTACGTTCGATCTTCGTCAGTTCGTCGTTTTGCATAGGCGTCACAAAAGAATACGCGACGCCCTGTTTACCCATCCGTCCGGTCCGTCCGACACGATGGACGTAATCATCGCTCAGTTCGGGGATGTCGTAGTTAATAATGTGTGACACATTCGAGATATCGATACCGCGTCCCACAACATCCGTCGCGACCAGAATTTTCACTTTGCCGCTGCGGAAGTTCTTCATCATCCGATCACGCGCCGATTGGTTCATGTCGCCATGCAAAGTCCCCACGTCGGTGAAGACTTCATCCTTGAACAGCTTGCGATACAAACGTTCGGTGCCCAGCTTCGTCCGGCAGAACACAATTGCCTGTTCGGGCGTTTCTCTTTCAAGCAACAGATTTAGCGTCTGGTACTTCATCTGTTCGGGGACGTTCAGGTAGTACTGATCAATCGTCTCCGCCGCGACGCTGTTCTTGGAAAAGTTAATCACTTTGGGGCGGTACATATACCGTTTTGCCAACTGCAAAATGGCGTACGGCAGCGTCGCACTCAGCAGCAACGTCTGACGCTCTTTCGGGCAGCGACGAAGAATCTTTTCAATGTCCGGGCGGAATCCGATGTCCAACATACGATCGGCTTCATCCAACACGACGAACCATAACTGATCGACGTTCAGCGTACCGCGATTGAGGTGATCAATCACGCGTCCGGGCGTTCCGACGACGACATGGCAACCGCGTTCGAGTTGAGTGATTTGTTGCCTGATCGGCCGACCGCCGTAGAGGCAGCAGCACCGCACTTCGTCCGGGTTGGACATACGCCGAAATTCGTTTTCGACCTGCACCGCCAGTTCGCGCGTCGGCGCGAGAATCAGCGCCTGAGGTTTTGGTTTCTCAACGCCCAGGTCCAGCATCTCCAGAATCGGAATGGCAAAGGCTGCCGTTTTTCCGGTTCCCGTGCGGGCTTGCCCGATCACGTCGTAATCGTCCATCACCAACGGGATCACGCCGGCTTGGACCGGAGATGGTTTTTCGTAACCGATGTGCTTAAGCGTCGCGAGCATTTCATCGGAGAGCCCGAGTTTGTCGAAGGCGAGCTTCTGTTTACGTTTTTCGATTTTCTTTTTAACTGTGTTTGGATTGCCCAATTGATTTACCCAACAGGTGAGGCCCGATGTGAGTCCGGGAGAATTGGGCATTTGTCATTTTTTGCCCATTAAAATTCGTCATTGCTGCCTTTAAGCTATCCAGAGTTAAAAATTTGGTCAACGCAGAAGCTCTCATTTGAACGCTATCGCTCGATAAAACCCGAAAATCGACTCAATTTTAACGTCTGTCCCAAGCAATCTGGCTCTGGTGGCAGCAAATCGCCCGGTGCGGAATCCTTGACTTATCTACAGAAAACCGATGATTGAAAATCTGATCAGCCTCGTCATGACGGCTTCGTCTGAATCTGAAGCGCTCAAAGCGATTCCCCGTCACGCCGCCGAGATCACGAAACTCAGCGACGAAGATGTCGATCAGTTGCTGGCCAAATTGGCTGAACTTTCCATCTCCGATTCGGTGACGCCACTGCCGGACGATCAAGGCAATTGGAAACCGCGTTTCGATTTGCTGATCCCCGTCATGCAGGCGCTGTTGGTGCGCGAGCTGAAACAAATCAAAGATGCCAAACCGGGCGATGAACTCGCGCTGGCATGGGAGGGGGCCCGTCTGCAAAATTTCGAGACGCTTTATCTGGCCGTTGCACCCGATTCGCAATTACCCAATCATCTGTTGCGTTGGTTGGCCACCGGAGCCGAGTCAGGCCGTTTGGAATTGTGGGTGCAATTGATGGGCGATCAACCGCCTGAAGATCGAACAGGAATTGGATTGGCCTTCGCGCCGCTGATGAACGTCGAATTCACACCGCCGGAATGGTTTTTAGATTCCCTGATCGACGCACCGACACGGCATTCGCAAGTCGCACCCGCCATCTATGATCTGTGCAACTTCTTTTATCGCCATCAGTTGGTGGAGCAACACCCGGCTCAAATTCGGTTGGAAGCGCTGAACGAACTGTTGGGGCAATTGGTCGGCAATCTTAAACAGATTGAATCCGGCAAGATCAATCCGAACATCGACGTCAAAGCGATCAATCGCCAGGTGGCCGATTCGGTCGCGCTGATCGTAGCGTTGTGCGATACGTTCGCGCTGGTGGATTACCAAGTGGCCGCTGAAAATATCATCGAAGCCATGTTGCTGCGTCACCGGCGAGTGCAAACAGAATCCGCCGCAGCGCTGGCTCGGTTAGGATATCCAGAAGGCGAAAAAGCCTTGATCGCGATGGCGGCGGCACCAGTGTCGCGATTACGTGTGTTGGCGTACGCCGAAGAGCTTGGTTTTCTGAATAAGATTTCGCTGGAGTTGCAAGGCGAGATCGCGATCGCGGAAAGCCAATTGGCGATCTGGTTATCCGAGCCCGAACAAATGGGGTTGGCTCCTACACACATTGAACTGGTAGATAACTGCGAACAGTATTGGCCCAGCTACGAACACCCGGTGCAGTGTTACCTGTTTCGTTATCGTTACGGCAAGGGTGAAAACGCGCATTCGAACATCGGCATCTGCGGCCCGCTGACCCATGCTTTTGCGGCCGATATAGGACACCTGTCGCCGGAGGATTGCTACGCGCTATTCTCCGGTTGGCAGACGACGCATCAAGAGATCTTTCAAATGAGCGTCGAGCAAGCGACTCAATTGCACCGTTCTGAGACGCGCCGAATGCAAAGTTTGCTCAACGAGCAAGAGATCGAGGATCTTCAGATCCAAACCGCTGGCTCATTCTTCGGCGAAGCGCTCTTGATCGCCACCGGTACGCTCGAGGGCACCACCGGCACCGCGATCGCCGACCAAAACGACGTGACTTGGATCCCCTCGGGAACCGAACATGCCCCAATTGATTGGGAACTTGCCTACGCTCTGTGGCGCGGCCGACGATTGCTGGCAACGTTCAATCATCAGGACTGACTTTAATCAAGTTCGCAATAGTGCATTTAAGCACAAGAGTTCGCAATTACGCCTAAAGAGCGGTACTACGAACCTTGGCTCCCCGTCTCGACGAGTGCATGAAACGATCTATAATTTGTCTAACATACAATCCACTCTTGAAGCCGAAACTATGGAAAACTCTGAAACGCACCGCATCTTGATCGCTGATGATGTGCCGGCAAACTGCGAACTGCTGGAAGCCTATCTGGCCAATATCGACTGCGAAACCGAATTGGCTGTTGATGGTAATGAAGCCATGGAAAAAGTTGCCTCCTTCAAGCCGGATCTCGTGCTGCTGGATGTGATGATGCCAAAACTTAGCGGATTCGAAGTCTGTCAAAAGATCAAAAGCGATCCCGCAACCTCCGGCGTGATGGTGCTGATGGTGACGGCGCTGAACGAATTGGGCGACATCGAACGCGCCATCGATGCCGGTACGAACGATTTTCTCTCTAAGCCTGTCAACCGTGTTGAACTTACCAAACGCGTTGAGAACCTGCTCAAGCTCAAAGGCGTCACCGACGAAAACGAACGCCTCCGGCAGTACATCCAGCAAATGGAAGACGGGAAGTAGACGCCGACCGCCGTCACGTAGAATGGGCACTCCTGCCCGTTCGGATTTTCTTATTCGTTTAGC
>CAKZVF010000285.1 GCA_937921995.1 uncultured Pirellulaceae bacterium | reverse complement strand
GTCGTTGGCTTTCGCTGTTGAACAGCTAAGCAATAACGCAAAGAAGATTCCCAATGGCCCTAGCAGTTTCATAAGTATTCCGCGGTTCGAAGTGATAGTCTCGTGGTTTGCCCGGCAATGGTTTGCCGGAGATAAGAGAATCTCACAACAATTTGCATGGCCAAAATCGCATTGCATTTGGCGATAAACGTCAAAGACGAAACGGATGCAGCTATCATGGAGTCGCCCAACGGCCTGATGTAGAAGTGTGGGATATGTCACTCAGACACGACAGGCTGGAAGTCTTTTTATACCCCACATCATTTTTGCAACCTTGATTTCCGTCGGGCTTGTCCCGGTCGGAATCACAACTGACAAGCTACCACCACGTTTTTCTTGGTAAACGGCTCTCCGTCGGGCTCGTTCCGGCGGAAGCAACGATTATTTGCTTGGAAAATCATTGCTTCCGTCCGGGACAAGCCCGACGGGGAGCAAAAGGGTTCTTGTTGTGTGTTCTTGTAGCCTGTCAGTTGCTCGCTCCGACCGGGGCAAGCCCGACGGAAGCGTAGCTTAAGATTTGTGGGGTATAAAAGGCTGGAAGTCTATCCCACCTGAACCGGACGAGCCGGAGTCACTATTTGCCGTTCTGCTTATGGGGTCTTGGCCGCCGTGGCGGTACGGGAAATACTTTGACGTCGCTGGCCCATTGGTTCCAGGCTTCCGCCATCTGCTTGCGGCGCTGGGGGAATTGCAAGGACAGATCATGCAGTTCGGTGCGGTCCTCTTTGAGGTTGTAAAGTTCCCAAGCTTCTTCCTTAGCTTGGTTCTTGCCGGCGACGGCGTTGGCGACAAGTTTCCAATCGCCATCGATCACTAGCCCATTGCTTTCGTGCTCGTTGAACAACCAGCTTTCCCGCTCTAGCTTGAGTCCTTTCATGGCGGGCACTAATGAGATTCCGGGCAGTTTCGGGATGGCGTTGCCGTGAGCCTGACTGGGGTAAGACGCTCCACTGAGTTCAAGGAACGTCGGCATCAAATCAATCAAGTCAGCGTTAGAGGCATACCAATTTTCTTGTGGTTGGATACCGGCGGGCCAGTGCATAAAGAACGGGGTGGCGGCTCCACCTTCGTAGGTATGGTGCTTGTAAAATCGAAACGGCGTTGAAGAGGCATTGGCCCACGGACGACTGTAGCTTGCCCCGGCACCGGGATGAAGATTCCGTTGCTCGGCATCCGCGAACGGCGGTTTCGCCAACAGCTTGCCTTCTTGGCACGCGCCATTGTCCGACAGAAATATGACCAACGTGTTTTCGTCCACGCCCATTTCATTTAGGCTCGTCATCAATTTGCCGATATTTTGATCTACCCGATCGACCATGGCCGCATAGACTGCCATGCGTAGCGACTCCAGCTTTTGTTGGTCGGCATCGAGCGAATCCCAGGCGGGAACTGCGCTGTCACGTGGCGACAACATCCAGCGTGGGTCGATCAATCCCAGTTCGATCTGTCGCTGGTAGCGCTGCGCTCGAAGTTGGTCCCAGCCGATCGCGTACTTCTCGCGGTACTTGTCGATGTCTTCTTCGTGAGCTTGCAGTGGCCAGTGAGGCGCGTTGTATGCGAGATATAAAAAGAACGGACGTTTGGCATCGGATGCCGTTTCTTCTTCAATGAACTTGATCGCGTGATCAGTAAAGGCATCCGTGGTGTAGTAGGGACGATCCGTCGTACTCTCGCGCGACGTTACCTGTTCGTTTTGACTTGTGACTTCATCGGGCTTGAAATACCGGAATGCTCCCGTGAGGCAGCCGTAGTATTTCTCAAACCCACGTTGCAGCGGCCAATAACTTTCGTCACGCATTCCCAGATGCCATTTACCGGTCATCAAAGTCGCGTACCCCGCAGGTTTTAAGACTTCCGCAATCGTGACGCAATTTCGGTTCATTGCCCCTTGATAACTGGGCACACCACGGTCATGTCGCAAGCCGACCATGTGGCCGATGCCGGTTTGGTGCGGCGGTAAACCGGTCATCAGCGTTGCACGCGTCGGGCAGCATCGCGAGTTATTGCGAAAGTGAGAAAACCGAACCCCGCCTGCCGCGAGCGCGTCGATGTTGGGCGTTTCGATCTCCCCACCGTAGCAACCGATGTCTGAAAAGCCCATGTCGTCGACCAGGATTAGAACGATGTTGGGGCGTTCGGCAAACGTTTCAGCAACTGGCAACCACAGTAGCGTGATCACGCAAAATAATCGTGCTTGCCGAGAGATTACATTCATACTTCCAAGGCTCCAAAACTCAAAAAATCATAACGGCATATTGAGATGACACTCAGCGTTTTTTGCCCATCGTCTAGCGATGGCAGGCACAATGTACTTATGCCTTGAGGTCAAAAGATCGGGATCGTCACTTCGCTGGCTTCGGCCCTGCGGAGCGTGACTTAGCACGCGGCGCGGTTCTGGGTCGAACGTCTTTGCGACGATCGACACGATTCAAATCGGGCAAGTGTACTGCCAGGCGTTTCTTGACACTGCTGAATCGTGGATCGTTTGCAATGTTATCCCACTCGTTCGGATCGGTTGCGTGTTCGTAGAGTTCCTCGCTGCCATCGGCGTAACGAATGTAGCGAAAGTCGTCATCGCGAATCGCGTGGTTGTCTTTCCCGAGTGTGGTTGTTGCGACGTGATCCCAAGTCGCGTCTTTGTCTTTAAGCAGTTTCAGCAAACTCACGCCGTCCAGGCTATCGCGAACTTCGAGACCGCAAGCATCAATAAGCGTGGGGTAGATACTAAGTAATTCGACGGGACGCGTGCATCGCTGGCCCGATGGCATTCCGGGCACGGAGATCACCAGCGGCACATGAGTGGAACGTTCCCACAGAGTCTGTTTGGCGTAGTGATCCTTCTCGCCAAGATGGAATCCGTGATCCGAAAAAAGAACGACGATCGTGTTTTCGGAATATTCGCTCGCGTCCAACGCATCCAACACACGCCCAACCTGCTCGTCGGTCCACTGCACGCACGCCAGATAGCCGCGCACAAGCTCGACCCGTCTCTGCTTTTTCTCAAACCAGTCGTGCTGCGGTCCTGCACTTGCAAGCGCGATCGCGGGCGGGGAAAGGTCGTCGCGATCCTCCGTCTTGGTCGGTGGCAACGCGGGGTGTTCGGGGACGCTGCTGTGGACGCGAGTCGGCGAATAAAACGGCGCATGAGGCCGGTAGAATCCGGTTGCCATCAAGAACGGCTTGTCGTGTTTGGCATTGAGCTGTTCAATCGTCCACGTCGCATCGATGTGGTCGATGAACCTGTCTTCGGCATAATCCTGTGGTCCGAAATCCCAAAACGGGTGAGTCGGCTTGGGAAGTAAATAGTGCCTGCGGTCCAACTTGATGCGTTGCCCATGGCGTGGACCTTCGACGTCAAAGTCACCCTCGGGAAGCATCGACGCGTGATAGATTTTTCCGCAAGCCAAGGTTTTATAGCCCTGCGCTGCAAAGTGGCGGGGAAGAGTGATTTGACGGGCGAGCTCAGGGACCTTCGTGGGCAAAGGGGAATTCATGTAGACGCCCGTCGTCGACGGGCGCAAGCCATACATGATGCTGGTTCGCGAGGGATTGCAAATCGGCGCCTGGCAATGTGCGTTGGTAAAGTAGGTGCCGCGCTTGGTCAGGCGATCCATGTTCGGAGTTTTGGCATCGGCATGCCCGTCAAGGAACGTCACCCAATCATTCAAATCATCAACCGCGAGTATCAATATGTTGAATTGCTCAAGTGACTCATCTGGCTCGGCGAACAACGGTTGCTGCGCCAGCAGACAACACAGCAAAATCAATGGTGAAAGCCTTGCCTTGAAGGCAAAAATCAAGAAGTCATTCATTGTGTTTTTGATTCTGTCCTCTTTCAGCGTGTACGGAAACCGAATTTTCATTTGAGTTTGGAGATCGGGAGCTTGAATCGAATTTGAATACTCTTCATGAGCTTACCCGGAGACGATTTGTAGCGTCCGTCTGGAATCTTGTCGTTTAATTTGCCGGATGTCGGCCAGGTGGAAAAATGTTTTCGTAAACTCTCCGCTTTCATACCGCAATCGTCGATTGCGGTGAGTGCAGCCATCGAAACTAATGTGTGATTGCGATCGCGTGGAACAAAGTCAGCCAGCAAGGCCAACCCCTTGGCTGCCACCTCAGGTTGGCCCTCTTTTGCCAACGCCCAAGCGGCTGCAATGCGTACGTCGGTCGACGAGTCTGCCAATGCTTGCAGTAACTGCTCTTGTGTTTGGCCCACCGCAGATTCACCACGCATCAAGATTCCCATCGCAGCCCAGTAGCGGACGCCAGCATCGCCATCGCTCAAACGATTGGAAAGTTCGGGAATCGCGTCGGCGGACAGCATCGATGCCAACTCCGCCGTGTCGAAAACGCGCTCAAACGGATACAGGGATTCGTCCTGTCCAAAGTCGTAAGGCGACTTTACTCGTTGAAGTCTTTCGTTTTCCGGAACGAAGCCGACGTCACGAATCTGCGCGGCATGTTCGCGCTGAGCACTCCGAAATCGGAACAGAATATCCTGATAGTCGGCTGAGTCCGCAAGATTGTGAACTTCATCGGGATCGCTGGTGAGATCGTAAAGTTCTTCCGGTGCTTTGGGCGTTTCCCAAAACAGGCTCTGCGATTTGTTCAGCTTACCGGCATCGTACAGTTTGCGCCAGGCATAGGTCGAGGAATGCCGAAGTCGAATTTGGGACTCGACTCGTTGGCCTTGCGAAAGGTGGGGCATGTAATTGCGTAGATAAACATAACGACCGTCGAAAACACTTCGCACCAGGTCGATTCGTTCGTCCATACGTCCGCGAAAGCCGTGCACAAACCCTTGGCGGGGCCCCGGGAACTTACCGGCAAACGCGTGCCCTTGCATCCAATCGGGCGGGCGGATGCCTGCGATGCTGAGCATGGTCGGCGCGAAATCGACAAAGGAGATTAAACGTTCCGAGCGACCACCGACTTTGTATTCTGGCGGGGCCAGATGCTTCCATTTCTCTGGAAAGTAGACAACCACCGGAACGCGTAGTCCGGCGTTGTTGGGCCAGCGTTTGTTGCGAGCCAAACCGGCACCGTGATCGGCGAAATAGAAGACGATGGTGTCTTCGGTCAGCCCGGCTTTTTCTATCTCTTGCAAGCGTTTTCCAGCTGCGGCGTCAACGTCGGTGACGCTGTCGTAGTAGCGAGCCCATTCTCCACGTATTGCGGGATGGTCGGGATGATAGGCTGGCACTCGGACCCTACTCCGATCGTGCTGCGATCTATCTTCGCTATCGTGGATGCGGCCTTCGTGACTCTCGGTGTTGTTGAAGTAAGCAAAGAAGGGCTGTCCATCCGGGCATTTGTTCCAATGGCCTCGTTGCGGTGACTCGTCCCACATCGCTTTCGATTTCGGAAGATTGTAGTCTTCCTTGCCATTGCCTGAGCAGTAGTAGCCCGCCTCTCGCAATAACTCTGGAAACATCTTTTTACCCGCCGGCGCGGGCACCATACTTCGCATATGTTCGCCACCGGTACTGGTCGCATAAAGCCCCGACCAAAGCGTTGTTCGTGCGGCCGCACAAACCGGTGCATTCGACCACGCGAAATCAAAAGACATTCCGCGCTTGGCCAGCTTGTCCACGTTGGGCGTCGTAGCAAAGTCGTCCCCATAGCAACCCATGTGCGGACCATGGTCCTCGGCAACAATCCAAAGGATGTTCGGCTGAGCGGAAGACGGGTCATCGCTCTCTTTCGCGTGGCCATGGGAAACGATCGCTGGCAATGCAAGGCAACAAAAAATCAACAAAGCGATTGTCAGACGAACTGTATTGTGACTCATCTTTGGGCATCTTTGGGAAGAACAAAACGCATCTTAATTATCCATCAAAGCCATGGCAGCAAAGACTTCATCGACTGGAGATTCTGCTAAGTCGCCAAACAGTTCCCGGTCGGCTGTTTCATGAGCCCAAACCTCAGCAATCGGATAATTCAGTAACGGTTGCTCGCCGAAAAGGCTACGAAACTCGTTGTCTCGAAGCTCTAAAGCTTGGGCCGAAGGGTTGGCTATCGGCTTCACTTCGGATCGCGAACGAAGCCAGATATCTGAATTGAACTCCGAATTGAACTCCGAATTGAAATTCGATGTGAAATCAGAAGTAAAATTCGAAACGCCTTGCCAAAGGTCCGTTGCTTCGGGTGTCGGATTCGCCCGTGCGATCGGCAACGGCAACGTCTCATTGGAAGCCACGACCTTGGCATCTGAGTGCGTCGCAACAGGCACCGTTGTCTCAACTGCCGCGGTTTCCGCCACCGATGCAAACGCTGAAAATGCAACTGCAGCTTGCGGTTCAGATGCCGCGAGCATCAACAGCCCGCCGCCCGAAGCCTGGTGCGCTCGGGCTAAAATGGTGTCGATCGCATTGACCGCGCCATTGCGATCAATGTCATAGACGTTGGTGATTCCAACACTGTTTGGAGCGGAACTTTGATTGGCACGAATGTGCATCGTGTCAATTGCGTTGACCGCCACGCTGGATGCCGGGGACGTCGAACCAAATACGTCCGCTATCTGGTTGCCAAAATAGAACACGTCGTCGCTGATCAAACCAGTGTTGCCTCCCGCCTTAACGGTAACTTGCAACCACTGGTTCTTGATCGTCTGGGTGCCTTCCCAAGCCAATGTGAATCGCTGCTGACCGGTGCTACTGTTGCGAATACCGTTAATAACGGTTGGCAATGGAATAGCGCTGGAACCATCAAGAAGTTGCCACTCAGACGGATCCGACGGATCGTTCGTATTCCCCACCCGGAACTCGAAGTCGGCAGTTGTCAACGTCGCCTGTTGCGAGTTGGCCAGATCGACGATGACTCGATTTAGACCTTGTGTGTAGTTCGTGTAGTTCGCGGCGCTGCTACTGGTCCCCGGCAAATGAAGGTAAGCCGACTTGGTCGTGTCGATCGCATCCTCACCGTAAGCAGCGGTTGAACCACCGTAGGCGACGCCACGCGTTACCACGCTTGACGGTTGGGTAACCGATTGAAATTCGAACCAATCAAAGTTGTGTTGTCCTCCAACGAACTCAAGTCGCAGGACTTTATCAGAACCGCCAAACGAGGTGAGGTCCACGTTCGGGATGACAAAGTTTTCGTAAACGCCTAACGTCCCAGTGGGATCGACGCTGCCAAGAAAGTTGTAGGTTTCGGTTGTGTCGTTGTCTGCAACCAACAACCGGATCGATCTGTTCGGATTCGAACGGTTTGTGAACACGCGGAACACGACGTCATAAATGCCGGGGGTGATGTCGCGTGTAAATTCCAACCACTCGCCATCAGCGATATTCGTTAGAACTAAAAACTGGCCGCCAATGTCAACATTTTCGTCGACGCGTGCTGTGCCACCTGAATTTCCGAGCGTTGTATCGTGATAGGCAATGCCTTCGCCGCCCAAATCAAACGCTTCAACCGAAACGCGCGTAGTACCGGCGATCGTTTGCGTCACCAAGGGTGCTTGCTGGTCGTTGAACTCCAGCCAATTGAGATTGAACGAACCCCCGATAATTTCGACTCGTAAGATACGGTCGGTGCCTTGCCATGCGGTCAAGTCAACATCTTCCAGCACCAGGGTCTGCCACGTTTGATCGCCACCGGTATTGGGCACACCGATCACGCCTAATTCAGTAAACGTTTCGGCAGCGTTGCCATTTCCAACCAGCAACCGAATTGATTTGGCTTCGTTGCTATTCGACGCCACGCGGAAGCCAATGTCGTAAACGTCTCCGGCAATGTCGGTCGTGTATTCCAGAAACTCGCCATCGTCCATCCAACCTACATTGAAGCCACCGCCTTCATCGGTGGTAGCTTGGATGTCGACATCCTCACTGGGTCGGAGAACGTTGCCTGCATTCCCAGGGGTTGTATCGAGAGTCGCGATGCCTTGCCCACCCAGATCAAAATACTCGGCTTCGATTCGAGTCCCATTTTGAATCGTTGTCGGGACTAACGCAGACTGAGGATTGGGGGGCAAAGGGTCGTTGGTTGGATCGATTTGAATTTTTGTGTTGGACTCGAAAATGTTCATCCACAGGTCACCGGCATAGTCTCGCAGATACGAGGTTTGGCTCGCTTGCCGCAGTTCAGACAACGAACTGACACTGATACCTGAGTTCGGTTTGAAATCTTCTCCAACACCGACAAAACGCAGTACGGTCGCATCACCCGACTGCCCAAAGGTTCTGACTTCTAAAAAGGCTTCGAAACCACTGGCCGGAAGCGCTTCGAAAAAGTCCACGGTGTAGTCGCCCGCATTGACTTTTGCGTAAAGCCACTGCTCAGATATGACATTACGACGATCGACGTCCATGAAGTGGCCGGCGCCGTTGGTGATTCGAAAGTTCGGGATGAGTTCGTCGGCATCGACGTTCAGTCGAAGCTCCGCGTAACGATCGTTGCTGATGTACGCATTCCAACCGGCGGGTGTGATGTCGTCCGAATCGCGATTGAAATCAAGTTTTGGAACCAACACGTGATTGGGACCGCCTCCTGCGTGACCGGTCAGTGATCCGTCGACATCAAGGAGAATACCCGAATAGCTATGGGGACGACCAAAAATGTATTCGGGAACGTTTTCCGTCGCCGTGCCTGCTCTGGTGATGAATTCGATGCTCAAATGGTTGGCGGTCCCATCGTTTTCATACGAGATGCCTTCGGCAGCGTGGTGGCTGTGTTTCCTTGAACCGGGTTCAACCATGAAGGTGTGGGCGTTGGCCGCAGCGAAACCGGCAAAATGCGAGTTCTTAATCCGCCCCGGACCGTCATATAGTTTGTAGCCTGCCACCTGAGCGTTGGGATCTGAATTGCCTCGACTGTGTCCCACGAATAATACGTTTTGCTCTTGCTGATTGAACGTATTGAATGAACTGTGGGCGTTATCGGCAAACCGACTCTCATTGAAGATACCGCGCTGGGCACGGTGATACACGGCTGTTCCATCATGCTTGTAACCGGTGAAGTGGTTGACCTGCATGATCTGAGGCGGGTGGTAGTTATTGCTACTGCCGGCCAGGAGGTCCGCACCGCGATCAAACGTCAGCCCAATGGGTGATGAATGTGAAGTGTTATGGTCAAACTGGCCAAGATTGGTATTGTTGGGATCGAGATTGTTGTAGAGCCCCGTGTCTTTGGAGAGACCGAGCACAGCGTCTGGCAAGGCGAACCAGAAACCGGTGCCTTCGGATCCAGCCGAAACATTTCCGACCCACGTGTTATCCGGATTGGTGATCCAATACGCAGCCGAATGCAAGAATCGGCGGCTGTTGTTTTCCCCAGTGTCGTGAGAACTTTCACCATTTCCGTTGCGGGCTGCTTCGCCGTTGACTTTGCCGTCGTTGCCACGCGTGATTCCTGGAACGATGAAAGGGTCGTTCGCGTCCGGGCCATCGTCATCTCCACCGACCTTGTGGATTCCCAGCACGATATTGCTGATAAACTGGTTCCCCGTTTCGGCGGCGTCTTCCATGAAGAAACCATGGCCGTGAATATCATGCAGCACGTTGTCTTCCAACAACACGTTTTGCGTTCCGTGAATGGTGATGCCACGGTTGTTGGAATTGGTGACGCTACTGTTACGCATTACGTCGCCGCTGCGATTGCCGGCTACATGCCAGTGCACGGGGTAACGTCCGAGTCGACCGGTCTGGCCCATTTGGTCGAATCGCACCCCGTCAATGGTGATTTGCCCGGAACCCGGCATGATCATTGCGTGAGCACCGATGCCCACGTTCTGGCCAGCCCCGGTTCCGTAGTTGGCTCGATCACCGAAGCTATCGTCGGTGTCTTGCGTTCCTTCGATGTTGATCGTTCGGTTGAGCAGGGCAACTTCCGCTCGCAAATCGATATCAAACGTCCGGTTCGGGTTCGAGTAGCTTTCCACTTCGCCGTAATGTCGATGCGCGAGGCTGGCGTTAAGCGTTATCCTCGTCTGCGTTGGATCTCCCGGCACACTGTTGATCGCCGTGATCGTACGAACCTCTTCATCCGCGTAGTCGTAGGATGAACTGGCAATCACGATTTCATCTCCGACTTGCCAATCCAATTCTCCGTCAGACGCTGCCGAAGTCGTGCCGTCGAAATTTCGCTCGATCACGTTTTCGACCGTGATCGTGTTGGAACCGGCTTCAGCCGTTGCCGCCAGTTTTGT
>CAKZVF010000284.1 GCA_937921995.1 uncultured Pirellulaceae bacterium | reverse complement strand
TCTTCAAATTTTTCAAACCCGGTGCGTCCCCAGATAAGTTTCGAATCGTTCAACTGGTACTTCCAGTCCACTTTAAACTTGAATGATTCTCCTTTGGCCAGCGGCTTGGGCAGATCGATACGCATCATCGTTTTGACGATCGAATACTTCAGATCCTCTTCAGATGCGGCGTCGACAACACGGATGATCTTAATTCCGCCATCCCACTTACGGCGATGCTTCAGGGCACCGACACCATCGAGGGTCATCGCATTGTTGGGTTCACGCGTTTGCGTCATGAAGTAATCAGAATGCGGTTCACGAATGTTGGGGTCCAACTGCAACCAAACGTACCGCAGCACATCGGGCGATTTGTTGGTGTAGGTGACTTCTTCGGAACCGGTCAGCATTTGGGTATCGTCATCGAGTTCAATGTCGATGCGGTAGTCAATCTGTTGCTGCCAATATCGGTGTCCCGGCGCACCCGAAGCGACACGATAGTCATTGGGCGTTGGCAGGACCTCTTCCAACTGCCGGAACTTATCAACCTGCCCGTACTTCCCCAGACGTTTATCCGATGGCATCTGGGCGTCGGCAAACGAAATTTGCATTGCGCAAAACACGGCAACAACAAAAGCAGATCGACAGATCGAGAACAGCGACATGGATGACTCCGGTGTGGAACGACGAGGCAGATCGCCCGACGGTTCTAAGGGTTAGTAATGCGCAAGTCTGTATTACAATTGGCGACTTGTTGATGAACAAGCATCTACTGCGTCAAATAAGGCAGATCAGAGGTTCGGTGCGGTCGGTGGTGAAGAATATAACCCTTCAAGAAGCCGGAAGTTGGCTTCTTAGCTGCCGCAATGCGCAGAGGAGGGGCCCTCCGCAGACCGACACGGTGCAAGACAACCGCAAAATCGTCCCGCACGCTCATCGACCAGATTCCGCGATCCAACAATCAGTTCACTGGCCCCAGCACTTAATTCTCCGGCGACAACCAAGAACTTGGGTTCAGAAAGACAGCTTCGTCAAACGTCTGGTCATCAAACTGGTACTCATTGTCGCGAAAGAAAACCGACCGTGCGTTGTTGCATCGCACGGCCAAGGTTTGCCGCGCGTTGGGGAAGTTGCTGTCAAAAAACCTGTTGCCTTCAAAGCTGATCAAATCCGCGTTGAAAACCAGACTGCCGTGTGAGGAAGCAGTATCGTTGTTGGCATCCAACCCATTGTCGTACACCAAATTGTTTCTGATTTGAATTGCCTTGGTACGTTCTGTGGATTGCGCGAAGCCAGCGTTATTCATTCCGGTGGAGATATTTTTAATCCGTTCGGCAAAGAACGGTGCCACGCCAGCTTGGTCCAGAACCAGCGTGCCATCGTGATCAATGAATCGGATGTTGGCCCGTGCTCCGCTGAGCACCCCTTCAATGGCGTCTCCCGCGGCGAAGTTCTGAGGTCGATCGACGATTAGGTCAAACGAACCCGAACCGATGTTGATGCCGTTCTGATCATTGTCGTAGATAACATTGTTTTCAATGAAGCCTAACTTGCTCAAACGAGACACCGTCAAACCGTTTTCGCCTCCATCCCTGATAACATTTCGTCGAACGAAAAATGTCGTGACGCCTTGCAGCACAACCATGTCTCCTTGGGCGGTGCTTTGCTGCCCACGGACGTAAGCACCCGGTTTTCCAATAACACGGTTATCGAGCACCGAAACATTTTTGATCGACAGGACCGCCGCTGACTTGACGATCATCAGCGGTTGCCTGATGACACCAAGAGCAGGGTTGTTCCATTGGTTATCGATGATCGAGAGGTCGCGGGTTCGCTGCACGAATCCTGCTTTTTGTCCAATGTAGACGCCAAAGTCGCTCCATTGTGTAAAGTGGCATTCGTTGATGACCAGGTCTTGGACCGGCGCGTTGATAAAGATGCCACTCTGAAATTTTGTGATTGCGCAATCGCGTATGCCGATGTTCTTGATCCAATCAACGCCACTACGGATCGCCGCGGTATTGCTGCCATCGGAAACATACCTGCCGGTGAAGTTAACGTTTTTCAAGTTGACGTTCGTATTTCGACCCGCAAAGGAAATCACCGAGGCTTCGATTTTTTGAGATTCCAATAACTCCAAATTATCAATCCGGATATCGCGCGCTTTCGATTTGATCAACAGCAGCACGTCGACCGGTGCGATGTTGCGAATCGAGGCGCCGTTGAGACCCTCGATGCGCGTATTACTGTCGATGGCGATCGTAGATGAAACGAAGAAATTTCCTGAGAGGTACAGCTTGCGTTTTTGCTCCGCCGCCACCGTGATCGCATAACGCAGCAAATGCGTATCATCGGCTTGGCTGCCGTTGCTGCGAACCAGCAAACAGCCGAAGGTACGGTTGATACCGGGCTGAGGCGTTTTCGTAATTTCGAAGCAGTTTTGTTGCGCGGCAACGGTTTGAGAAATTGCGACGACAAATAAAACCTTGAGGAGGTGGAGGCGTGCGATCATGGGTTGTGCAACGAGGAGAAAGGGAGAGGCCACTGATGAGGGAAGCCTTTTTATGGCCGGTCACTTTTGTCTGGCTTCAGACATCAACGGAATTTTGAAGCGCAACGGATACTAGAGTGAAACGGAATTACCGATATTGGACATTGTAGTTAGGCAAGGCAAGTAAACGAGAAACTCGATCCTTGAATTGCAACATACCAAGTGTCGAGCAATCCAGACAGAGTTAACCTACTTAGCCGCAGAAGTATCGAAAGGCAGATTAGTGCAATCCCAAGACGCCGACAAGATTGAACCTAAATCGCGATTGGTTCTGTTTTTTAGGGCTTACGGTGCCCCAGAAGAACAATGCTCTCAACCACCGTAGCAGATGTGCGACCGCAACCTACGGGTCTGCATAGAGTTCGGGAAACACGTCGACGCTGAGGCCTTGGCGTTTGATCAACGTTCGAATTCGATTAAGAAAATCGAACTTGAAATTTGCGACTTGCTGTTCGGAAATTTCCAACAGCGCGGCGGTGTCCTTATTGGATTTGCCACGCACGATCAAAAGTTCAACACACTTCAGCTTGGTCCAATCGTTCTTTTGCTGCCAATGCAGAAGTTGTTGCTCAAGGGCTTCGGCGACCGCGTCGTGCTCGATGGCTTGTCGTTCACCCGAACGGGCAATACTGCTGGCAGGTCGTGCTTCACCTTCAAGCTGCCAATGGCCGCCGCTGGAACCTTCGCCGGAGGACAACGGAATCGCCGGGCGACGTCCCTCGCGGCGGAGATGATCGGTCATCTTGTAAGCGCAAATCGAAAATAAATAGCTTTCCAATGAACGGCGTCCATCGAAATTGGGAAGGCTATTTAGAAAACCGATGAAAGCTTCTTGAACGATGTCTTCGCTGGCGGAGCGATTGGAAAGCCTGCTATTAACGAACGCCAATAGTCGGCCCTCGTACCGCTTAATCAGATCGCTCCAAGCATCGGAATCACTTGCACGGATTCGTTTCACCAGCGCTTGGTCGATCGTACTATTTTTCTTCATACTATCGCGGCAGCTTCTTCAAGAAAGAACCCAATGCGGCGTCGCTTTTGCCGGGACTGTCGGGGCGTTGCTGTCCTTCCACATCCAAGTCGATCGAATCTACCGCAGGTTGTTGAGGTTGATCGCCAAGGTTCAACGCACTCCCAATAACGCTGACCGCGGGATTCATCGGCGGCAGCGATTCTAAAGCACTTATCGAAATGGATTTTTCTGGGGTTAAAAATTCTTCATCGCCGGAGAAGATGTCGCTGGGCGTTTCCACTTTGTCAGCGGCATCGGCGGAACCGGCGGCGTCTGCCTTGTCAGCACTGGTTTTGGCCCGTTCGGTGGCTACGCTTTTGAGAGGTTTCCGGGGACCCGATGGCTTGAGCGCTTCTTTCTTATGAGCACTATCGGTGCGTTCGAATTGAACCGTTTCATTCTTCTCTGCGCTCTTGGATTCAGTATCCTCACCGGCAACGGGCTTCTCTTTGAGTTGGGCGGCGTTTTGCTCAAGTTTGTCGGCGATTCCATTATCATGGGTGTCTTCAGCTTCATACATCGCGCGGAACGTGACATTGCCCAGCGTCAACAATTCGTTGGGAGCGAGCCTCTGGTCGGAGCTGATCTTGCGGTTGTTGACGTAGGTTCCGTTGAGTGATCCCAAATCCCTGACGTAGAGGTAACCTTCTTTATCAAATAGCTCAGCATGTCGGCGACTGACCAATGCGTGAGGTAATGTCAGATTGACGTCTCGTCCGCGGCCGATAACCGTCGGTAGCCTGAGCTTGACTTCCTTAGATTTCGCATCGCCACCGACTACGACTAGCTTCACTTTGAGCATGTTAGATTCCTGTCTGATATTTGACGATTTACCTAAAAGCACCGTTTCGACTTATTCAAGATGTCCGTCAAGGGCCGCATCTTAACAATAAACAGCTTTTTGCGGACACGAAAAGTTCGTTAATCCGGCATTAGATTTCGATCCAGCGGCCATTTCCCGTAAAATTTGCCTTTAATTAGGCTTATTTCACCCAACATTGACAAACCAAGGCGACAATTTTACCGCACAAGCAATTTTTAGCGAGGCAAACGACCGCGGCGCGATTGCCGAACGACTATTTAATCACGCCGGACTACTCAACACCGGAAATTGAATGCCCGAAAAATGTGAGGGGCTGGACGCATCTATCATCGCGTTGTCGACGGTCCCTGGGCTGAGGGCAGATAGTATCTTTGGAAATTCCAATTTCCCTATCGCCGCATTAAACCAAATATCAGCTACGCAGCCAAAGAAAAACTGTTCGATTAGGTGAAACCATCGGCCCGTTTCAAAAACGTCTCGCATATTCGTTACCGATTGCCACGATATGTGTATTGCAACCGATGGCGACTGCCCTATAATCTCAACCCACATGAGGCGGTCGGTTTTCAAAAGTGTCGATCGTTTCTGACGGGAAATCCCATTTTCCCAATGCGGGTGTAGCTCAGTGGCTAGAGCGTCACGTTGCCAACGTGAATGTCGACGGTTCGAATCCGTTCACCCGCTTTTAATAAGTAAGCTCATCGTGAATTTCTGCCTTTGCGGCAGAGCCTCAGCCCATTATTTGCTTGCTTTTACAGAGAACGACTGAGCCATATAAACATTTGTTGATAGAATCATGCCGCTACTCGCAGCATGATTTTTTTTGGTTAGTTGCGATTGTGCAGAACTCAACAGATCCTCCCGAAAACACGGCGATCAGGAAAATAGGCATGAACACAGAGACCACTGAAGCTCCCGCAGAAACTAAAGCTCTCGACCTCAAGATTGACGTGAAAGAGAAGAGTGCTTGCGAACGCCACGTCACGGTGACGATTCCGCGCAGCGATATCGAAAGCTACTTTTCGAAGCAGTTTGACACCTTGGTACCGCGCGCCGAAGTCCCCGGTTTCCGGATCGGCAAAGCCCCGCGTCCAATCGTCGAAAAGAAATTCCGCAAGCAAGTCGCTGACCAAGTCAAAGGCTCGCTGCTGATGGACAGCCTGACTCAGATCAGCGACGACGAAACGTTTTCAGCGATCAGCGAACCGGATCTTGATTTCCAAAAAGTTGAAATCCCCGATGAAGGCGATTTGACCTACGAATTCAACATCGAAGTGCGTCCGGAATTTGACCTGCCGAAATGGAAGGGTTTGAAGCTAGAACGCCCCGAAAAAGAATTCAACGACGCCGACGTCGACGCCGAAATCGTGGGCTTGGGCCGGCGCGTGAGCGATCTTGTTCCTGTCGACGAAGCGGTTGCTGCAGACGATTTCATTGTCTGTAACATCACTTCCACTTACGACGGAGAAGTGGTCGCCTCCGCAGAAGAGATCAGCATCGAAGTCAAAGACAAGCTCAGCTTCTCCGACGCGACGATCGAAGATTTTGGCAAACTCGTCATTGGTAAAAAGGCCGAAGACAAAGTCTCCACGAAAGTGGAACTTAGCGAATTCACCGACAATGAAGAGTTGGCGGGCAAAGAAGTCGAGATCGAAATTGAGATTCTCGATGTCAAGCGTGTCGAAGCTTCCACCGCCGATGCCGTCGCCGAACGGATTGGAATGGAAGTTGATAAACTGCGTGAGACATTGAAAGGTTCCATGGAACATCGCCTCGCTTACGCTCAACGGCAGAAAGTCCGCGATCAAATCAGCCAGATGCTGACCGAATCGGCCGACTGGGAATTGCCACCGGAACTACTACGTCGCCAATCGCGTCGCGAACTCGAACGTTCGGTGCTGGAGATGCAGTCCAGCGGTTTCTCGGAGCAAGAAATTGTGGCCCGTGAGAATTTGCTGCGAAAGAATATCTTGGAAAAAACCGCGACGCTGCTGAAGGAACACTTCATCCTCGAGCGTATCGCCGAAGAAGAAAAAGTCGAAGAAACGCAGCAGGATTTCGAAATGGAAATCGCGCGAATCGCGGCTCAGCAAAACGATTCGCCACGTCGCGTGCGAGCGAAACTCGAACGCAATGGCCAGATGGATTCGCTGCGTAACATGATCGTCGAAGGCAAAGTGATCGACCTGATCACTGAGAACGCGACGTTCACCGCGACCGAGTTCAAAGAAGGCGAAGACAACGATCAAGCAGCCGTCGAATTCTTTGCCGGTGGCGAAGAGGTCGATATTCCCGTTGCCCAATACGCCGGTGGCGAAGAACCAGCAGTCCCCGGTCTCAATGACGAATAACGGGTGATTGTTTTAAGCATAAAAATGAGCCGTCTGGGAAAACTCTCAGACGGCTTTTTTTGTGCCCTGCGGCAATACGGCTATATTGTCGTAGGGAGCTAATTCCATGATTCCGCAACGGCTCATCCCACGCTACCAACACATCCCGTCTTGCCCGAAATTTGCTAACGGGGTAATGTTGTTGGGTATCGAAGTGTGAATACGAGCGCCAGCACGGCCTCATTGCATTGACCCAAACAAGGAAATTGTCTTGAACGACAAATCGAGAACACATTTTGGATCCCTCGGCGGATCTAATGCACCGAAAAGTAATTTCGGCTTGGACACAAACCTACCGGCAAGCTCGATTTCTTCGG
>CAKZVF010000283.1 GCA_937921995.1 uncultured Pirellulaceae bacterium | reverse complement strand
CGAAGCATCGACGTAGACGTGGCAGATGCCCTCCAAATGAGCAAACACGGGCACACGCGATTCGGTCTGGACGCGATGGACGAGTCCCTTACCGCCGCGCGGAACGAGAACGTCAAGATTTCCGTCGAGCCCTTTGAGCATTTCACCGACCGCAGCGCGATCGGTGGTAGGAACGATTTGAATCGCAGCCTCTGGTAACCCCACCGCTTCTAATCCCTTCATTAAGCAACCGTGGATTGCGGTTGAAGAATGAAACGAATCGCTGCCGCCGCGCAGGATTACCGCGTTGCCCGCCAGTAGGCACAACGCGCCGGCATCGGCGGTGACGTTGGGGCGGCTTTCGAAAATGACACCAATCACCCCCAGCGGCGTCCGCACGCGGCTGATCTTCAAACCGTTGGGACGATCCCAATCCGAGATGACTTCGCCGACGGGGTCCTTCAGATCGGCAATCGCGTTGAGCGCTGATACGATGCCGTCCAAACGATCTTCGTCCAATCGCAAACGATCAAGCATCGCCGTAGAAAGCCCCGACTTTTCGCCCGCGGCCATATCCATTTGATTCGCGGCAAGAATCTCTGCGCTGCGGTCGGCAAGGAATTTCGCGGCCAGTCGAATCGCGTCTTTTTTGGTTTCGGTGTCCGCGATTGCCAGCTTTCGAGCGGCCAACCGCGCCGCGCGACCTACTTCGGACATTACTTCAGCGACGGATTGCGTGTTATCGACGGTAGTCAAAGGACGTCCTAGTTTGGTAGATTCTGCGAATGAGAAATGATTTACTTTTTTGTCGCGCGCCTCTGGCCTGTTAAAAGGTTCATTCCCTTTAATAGATTTTCAGATACCTAAACGCGACAAAACGAATTATCGACTGGGATCCAAATTTTTCAAGCTCGGATCTGCCAGCTGATCACCAACCGTTAAGAATACCTTTGCAACTTTCCCCTAGCGTGGCAATAAATTTGTTTGGCGTCCTCAATATCGATAAACCCGAAGGTTTAACTTCCCGCAAAGTCGTCAATCATGTCTGCGCGATGGTGCCCAAAAAAACGCGCGTCGGCCATTGCGGCACGCTTGATCCCCTGGCCACGGGTGTGTTGCTGGTCTGTGTCGGGCCGGCCACCCGCCTGATTCAGTTTGGGCAAGCGTCGCCAAAGCACTACGTTGGCACCTTCCGGTTAGGGCTTTCCAGCGACACCGAGGATATTACCGGCGATGTCCAAACCCACGACCTGCCTCCGTTGACACGCGAGCAGGTCGAGTCTGTGCTGCCGAAGTTTATTGGCAACATTGACCAGCGTCCGCCCGCGTTTTCTGCGCTGCGCGTCGGCGGCAAACGGGCTTACGATCTGGCCCGGGCGGGGAAAGAAGTCAATTTGAAATCGCGGAAGATAGATATTTACGAATTGTCGGTCGTCGATTTTGACTTCCCTGATTTTCGATTGGATATCAAATGCGGCAGCGGGACCTATGTTCGTTCGTTGGGACGCGACATCGCCGATTCGTTGGGCACGCACGCGGTGATGACGGGACTGGTCAGAGCAGGTATCGGCGATTTTCGGCAGTCGGATGCCGTTCAGTTGGAGGATCTCAATTCAGAGAACATCGAAGAACACTTGTTGACGCCGCAATCGCTGATCGGTGATATGCCCAGCACCGTCTTGGTGAATGACGAGTTTGAGAAGCTGCGGGATGGGAATTGGATTCGGCGGGACATGGCTGAATCGGTTCAGGATCTTGCGGCTTATGATGCGGATGGCCGATTAGTGGTCGTTTTGAAACGCGATTCCGGGCGACTGTTTGTGCCCAAGATCAATTTTGCGTTGCATTGGAAACCCAACGCCGGGTGAAACGCTGGGCCGCGATCTTTTGGGCACGCGAAATCGAGTTTGCGGGAGGTCCGTTATGCCGCAGCGCTGGTTATCTATTTGATGATCGACTAACATGCATCATCGTTGGTGTATCGCAAAACCTTTGCAAAACTTCTTCCACCGATCGGTGAAAATTCGGAATCCATGTTTATCAATCGAACTGCTTGGGTCGCGCTGTTTTGTATCATTTTATTGGTGCTGGTAGGGGCGACGGTGCGCGTGACGGGATCCGGGTTGGGATGCCCGGATTGGCCGTTTTGCTGGGGATGTGTAATTCCTCCGACCCACGTTGATCAAATTGATGTCGATAAGATTGATATCGGCAAGTTCAAACGGCAGGCGATACGACGCGGCATCGATCCCGACACGATCACCAAAGAAACCGTGTTGGCCAGCTTCAATCCTGTCCATACTTGGATCGAGTTCATCAACCGGTTGACGTCGCTGCCGCTGGGGCTGTCGACATTGCTGCTGGCGGTTTCGTCGTTTTGGGCGGCGCGGCATCGAAGGTGGGTGATTGGATTGTCATGGTTTTGTTTGATCGATGTCTTGGTCAACGCTGTCATGGGCGCGATCGTGGTGCGCAGTGGGCTTTCTCCGGGGATCATCACCCTTCACATGGCGTTGGCGTTTTTGTTGATCGCCGTTTTAGTAACGGTGATTTGGTTGACGCGCGATGCGAAACCTGAACAAGCGGCACCTATCGCGTTTGCGAAACCAATCTTGATCGCATCTTTGATATTTTTTGCCTGCCTGTTCTGCGAAGGTTTGATGGGCAGTCAATTGCGTGAACAAACCGACGAACTGGCCCACGCGGCCGCCGTGACCGCGATCGAATCGGGTATTACCGAACCCGTCGATCGAGCGCAGTGGATTGGGGAACTGGAAAAGACGTTGATCTATAAAGTTCACCGGAGTTTTTCTTGGACGCTGTTGGTCACGTCAGGGTTGGTTTTGTTTTGGACACGAAAGCATTCCTCCGGTGCCCTCGTCGAA
>CAKZVF010000282.1 GCA_937921995.1 uncultured Pirellulaceae bacterium | reverse complement strand
CGTGCCGACGTTGCCGGCTTGGTCCATTGCGTCAATTTTGAGAAAGATACGATCGGGAACCGCGCGGTCGACCTTCCATAAGTAGCGGCCGTCATTACGCAAGTTGTCTTCGATGATCGTCCAAGGTCCTTGGGGGGCGCGGCTGTAGGCGATGCGGATCGGACGTAGCGTTAGGAATTCATCCGAGACGCGGTAGTTGATCACCAACCGTCCGGCTTCGTCCCCCCGACCGTAAGGAACCGAAGTGATCTGCGCCATCGGCGTTTGCGTGTCGATGCGAACCCACATGTCGGCATCGTCGCCGCTGGAGGGACCGGTGCCGACCAATCCGTCTTTGGAATGGACGACAATGCGGAACCCATAAAGCCCTTGCTCTTGGACCTCGACGGGGAAGGGGCTTTGGTTGTCAGGATCTTGACCCCACAGCAACCACGATCGGCCTTGATCGCGCGTGATGTAAAGATCGACTTTGCCTACGCCCGATGGCCCGATGGCGTTGATGTCGTAATTCAGTCGAAAGCGTTTGGTGCTGATGATTTGCGTGTTCGTTTTCGATGGGCCGTTGCTCGACACACGGCCGATGTTCGATGGCGACGGCGCTGATGGGAAGTTCTTTTTTAGGACGCTTTGTTGACGTTGTTCTTCAAACGTCGGTGCGTAGCCGGCGTTGAGCATCTGACCGATCGGACGTTCTTGCGCGATGGAATCAAAAGTGCGTCGCGCCGCTTGTCCGGGCACCAGTTCGGAATTTATGTTGTTGGGCAGTCCCTGCGTATCAAGTCCCTGATACTGATTGCGGGGGAAATTTGTGCTTGATTTGCTGACCCACTGATCGCCACGGTCTTTGATCGTGTTTGGATTGGGTATGATCGAATCGGTCCGTCGTTGCGAACGGTCGCCGCTGGCGATGGGCAGCATGCGATGGTCGGGCGAAAGGGTAGACCCCACCGAGGTTTGCGGCTGCATCGCGTCACGTTGCACGTTGCTCTGCCAAACGTCGCTGCCGGTGTCTTGTTGCGGCGCTGGCTGAGATGGCAGCGGAGGTTGCGAAAAGGAAGATTGGTTTTGTGGCAGTTCGAAGTGCTGCGAAACCGATTGTGGGTATCCAGGAAATGGTGACGCTGGCTCCGCCCGTTTGGGACGTGCGTCTTGTCCATCGCCATTGAGCGTCCAGCCCGAGGGTGCCGGTGGCGCGGCGAATTCAGGTTCAGAGCCGACCAGCATTGCCGTCCTTCGGTCCGCAGTAAACTCCGGCCGGCGGTTTTGGTTGGTGTTTTGATTTGCGCTAGAAACGCTCGCCGCTGGCGGTTGCGCGTAGGGGTTTTCTCGGAAGATCGCCGGCGGCACGGTTTTGCGATCGGCAGCCGTCTCGTTGGGCCGATAGTTCTCTGGCGTCGACGGGCGTAGCTTGGAATAAAACGCGCGCTTCCAGGATGGATCATTGGCGGTCACAGGAGGAATCTCGCAGGATCCATCCTCGCACTTCATATTTCGCACAGGTGCATTGGAAGCCGCATTGGGCACGCGCGAAGGATCAACCGATGGCCTGTCCGTTGGCAGCGCCGTGGATCGGCTGCTGTGCCGCCAAGCGGGGCTTTGAACCGTCAAGCGCCGATCGGCCGAGGCAACATTGCCGGCTTCGTCGGCGATGGCAATCCGAACGTCCAGAGATTCAACGGTCGTCTCTGGCCAGAACGCAAGTTGGTCGACATAGATGCCTCCGGGTGCGTAGGTCGGTTTGTTGATGGGCACCGATTGCCATTGCGATGGCGTTGCACCGGTCGCTTCGCCAGTGAAGGTCGGTTTATAAAGCAGCTGCAAAGACTGAGGCTGAAGATACGTGTCCGAAGCGTTCCAGCGACAAATGATTCGGCCGGCAGGATCCGCCGCGGCGGTCATTTCAAGCTTTGGCTTGGTTGTGTCGACGATGATACGAAGTTCAGGTTGCGGATCGCCTTCGGGCAAAAGTCGCCGATTGCGGTCGAGCGTTTTGAGCGCAAACCAGTACTCGCCTTCGCCGTTGGCCTGAAAGGGGAACTCGCTGGCATCGGTCGGCTGGCGATTATAGAAGTTCCATGTCGCGCCTTGGTTGGCCGACGTGTAGAGGTGGACTTCAATAAAAGCTTCGTCGGACGAATCGACTTTGAAGGGGATGTTGAATCCGCTCAACCGCGTGTGAAGAATTTTTCCCTGCTTCAATTCCGCGGAACCCGGTGCCGTTGAAGCGGCGGTGGACGTTGGCGGAGTGGTTGGAGGTTTCGCAACATAGAATTCGTTGCGTTGGGCTAAACGTGTTTGAGCCTGAGCTTCGGTGACCGCGCAACAAACCGAGAGCACGATTAAGCTCAATAGTGCGAAGGCGAAATTTAAGTTGCCGATGGTCGGTCTCAAAGTTAGCTGCTTTGAATTGGGGCAGGAAATAGTGGCACGGTGTAAGGTCTGCAGACGATCGAGCGTTAGCGCGCACTGCCGTCCATGTAAAATCGACAATCGGGTTGACCCTTATTGAAACTCAGTTCGATTTGATAATCGTCCCAGTTGCAGCGATTCCAAGGAATAATGACCAGGGTTGCGCCGAGCAAAACGCGAAAGTGACAAAGATTGCCCCCAGAAAATGCGACCAAAATCAAATCTTCCGAACCTTATCCCCGCTCCATCCGTACCACCGGCAGAGTTAAGCAGGAGACGTTCCTGTGCTCGATTGACTTACAAACGCCGGTTTTTTGCGTTTAATAAATAGCTAAGCTTGTCAGCGAAAATTGGATATAATTTTCGGCACTGATCTGCAAGAGGCTGGTCAATCAATCGAGTTTACATCGTTTCATTATTAGATATGGAAAACCTAAAACAACAGTGGCAAGAACTGATGGCGATAACGGGTGTGCCGTGGATCGTCTACGGTTCGCTGTTAATCGTACTGCTGTTAATTGCCGTTTATGTCGTGACTTTTTTTAAGAAGTTGGCCTCGGGCGAATTCTACGACGGACGCCAAGAAGACTTTGACGTCATGCGTGAAATCCATACCAGAGGAATGATCGCTGATGAAGAGTACGAGCGCGCCAAACAACTACTGACTGAGAAGACTGACGTAGACGGTTTATTGAATGTCAAGCAACTCGATGAAGAAAAGTGATGAACAGTTGCTGATACCGACTAATTCGTTTGGCTTATGGCTAGTACGGGTAGTGTTCCCAATAATGCGGCAGCGCCAGATTTTCTGGCTAAGACGCGCTACGATTACTTTGTGAAGAAGTGATAGCAAAAACGCTGAAACATAAAAAGAGCTCGAAGTTCGCGGGCAAGGAAGCACCTTTGTTCTGCGAAATCGTATCGCAGAACATTGTTCGAGCAACAACTGGGACGTACATCGGTTGGAATTAAACAAG
>CAKZVF010000281.1 GCA_937921995.1 uncultured Pirellulaceae bacterium | reverse complement strand
TGCTCCGCCTGATTCACCGCCGAGCCCCACATGCCACAAGTGTGAAATGGCGACGACATTCGTTTCCCAGCAATCGCGGCCCAGCTGGAAAGACATCTTCTTTACCGCATCGGCCGGTCGTGGCCCGCCATGTTGAACGGTTCATCGCGAGAATTCAGCGGCAGCGCTTTGTGTTTCAAGATTGCGTTGTCGATAGACGGGGCGTTCGTCACACGCACGTTTGCGGTATCGGTGTGCGCGCAGCGCGATCAAGCGGAAAAGCTAGGCCGCACCATCGGTTGCACCGGTCTACTCTTTAGTGCAGCATTGCGGCTGCGCGACCCATTTTTGACAATCGCGGTCTAAAGGTTTAGACTGATCTCTTTCTTGGCCGATCAAACTCAATGCAAACCGCATACACGAAGACGGCCAGTTCAACGCAAAATCTATCCATCAGCCTACGGCCGCTGGATAGATCCCAATACGTTATTCCGCTCAATTAGACTTACTTAAAATGGCAACACCAAAGAAACGAAAACTAGGACAGCGGCGAATTACGATTGGCGAATTCGACTATACTTGGGGGCCAGCAGGGGAAAGGAAGCGTTGGATAACAATCCGACATGCCGACGGTTATTCTGGCGCGATACATGTGATGCCGCTTTATGTGTTGATGCCACGACATATTGCTAAGTGTGTCGAATTCGCAACTTGCAATGGGTGGAATCCGGAATCGAACGAACAATTTTGGCTTGTTTTTAAAAACGTTGATGTCGAAGATGTTTTACGCGAAGTTTCACCCAATGAACCGGGAGAGTGGAACTCTGGACGCTGGGTACGATATGTAAATGGGGACAGGCAACAGACGGATCTAACACAAAACAACGCGATGTACCGTAGCGGCGAAGTTGTGTCGTCGGAAGTGGAGGATTTATCGCCGCGGCCCGGTGAACGTTGCCGACTATGAAGTCCTTGGTTTGGCAAGGGTGAGTTTTCCTTTAGTTTTTGCATCTGCATGCCTTCTTTTGCTACAGAAACAATGTTTCGCTGACCAAGCGCGATTTCACTGGCCCGTCAAGGCAGAGATAAACGGTGCGATGTCTTGAAAGTTGACCTCTCCATCGGCATTGAGATCTGCTTCAACTTGATACACGCCCGTCGACAAAAGGTTAATGAACGGTGATATATCTAAAAAGTTGACGGCTCCGTCTAAGTTAATGTCGCCCAGAAGGAAGGCGGGACTGATGAAGAAACTTAGGTTCGTCCCCAAGGTAAAGCCGCGTATATGAGCGCCTCCGTTGGTTACCGCAAAGATCGCATCTCCAAGTTGTTGGCCGTCAAACAAATTATTGTTGGTGCCGTCGATAAGTGTTTCGCCCGGATTGGCCACGGGGTCTGTTGTGAAGTCGATTAAGACCGTAGTGTTATCGGCAGCAAGAAGCACCGCATCATTTGTTCCGGTAAAGCTCTTTGAGGACAAGCCAAGCAGTTCGATGGAATCAACCGTTCCGTTTGAAAAAACGTAGTTGGTATCCGCTGGGGTGCCGGAGAACGAAACGTACGATATCGTGGCTGCCCCGAAGATTAGGTTTCCACTGTAGTTATTGTTGGCGGGAGTAAAGAAAGCATCTCCGTTGCCGGCACCTAATCCGTTTGACTCTGAAAGGCCTGCGCTGAGATTAGATCCGTTGGTCGTAGAGAGATCGAAGCTGACATCGTAATTCACAGTGACTCCCGCCGGGAGGCCGTTGCCATCGGTATAGCCGCCCGCCGCCGATGCATTGCCGACCAGCGTGAATGAACCGCTGATCGTCGCGGTGGGGGAAGTGGCTGGACCGGTCACAACAGGATTGTTGTTGAATGCCACATCTCCGGAAAGGCCATTGGAGGCGGGGGCTCCAGCGAAGAACGGTGATTCGGTAATCTTACTGGCGGCCGCGATCGGATTGGAGTCTTCTGAGATATGCATGTGCTGCGTGACGTTCACGAAGTTAATCGTTTGAGCCTCAAGCGGTGTCGTTGAATTAATCGCCAAGCTCGCATCGGCCCAGCGATCTAAGATGATCAGTTGGCTGGCATTTGAAAAGTGAACGTCTGTATTAAATCCATCGGTGCCCCCGAAACGGTTCGGCAATGGTCCTCCGGTTCCGTTAACATTGACGGTCGTTTCCACAAAACCAACCTTTGGATCCGAGGCAGCAACGCTCGCAATCGCCGCATTGACTTGGTCGTTCAGTGCTTGCGGGACGGGATTAGCAACAATACGAAGCTTGGCAGCTACCACCGAGATATCGTCATTGAAGTCAGCGCGAAAACGAGATATCAAATTCTCAAAGTTCGTCTCGTAGTCATCCACCGCTGTGTTGACGACGTTGTTTCGTACAAGTACCACGTCGCCTTCCCCCTGAAACCAAAAGACTCCCTTAACCGTCGGCGTGTTTCCCGCCGCGGAAAGATCACTCAATCGAGCGCTGGACCAATCCCGAAATTGGCCATAGAGTTCGTCATCGTAGTCTGTCGTTCCGTCTCCGGGATACCAACTCTCTCCGATGTCAGACGAGTCTGGAGCATTGGCCAAAGGCTTACCGTTGCGGCCAAACGCATAAATCGCGATATCGTTTCCTTGATACAGGCTAACCGCCAAATGATTAACGGCCTGATTGACATCCAGCAAATTTGAGGAGTAACTATCGACAACAGTGCCAGGATTCGTGTCTGCACCACGATCAGCGACTCGCGCAAAGGTCAGATTAAATCCAACGTCGGTAGAACCGATGCCATTCTGTTCACCGATGTTTCCTGCATTGGATTGGCCGGCCACAAAATAAACGTCTACGGGGTTCTGAGCCGCAACCACACCGTTGATCATGATGACAAACGTTGAGAGCAACGAGAGCCTAAAGCAGCGGCGGGAGAATTTATGTTTCATAGGAAATCCTATAGGCGGGGCAGAAAGGAAAGAGAATAAGCATAACCGATGATGAGTGAAAAACGAGCAATTTCAATAAGTAGATTTGGCAGCAGCACACCTTTCTACCGCCGACGGGGAGTTCCAAGGCTCCGCGCGATCAAGAAAAAGAGCAATGCTTTCAATGGAACTGGAACAGCGACAACATCGCAAAACGGCGCTTCCGTAATTGTGCTAGCCGCGGCGATAGGATTTGACTCGGCAGAGTTGGCGGTAAGCTAACCCGAACGCGGCAACAGATAAGAAGAGGTTTCGACAAAGTCTTACTCTGCGCTGCCAAACAACACCAACCGCTGCTTCGCGCGAATCTGATCCGTTGTTTGCAGACTCCACTGCCCTACTACGCGCGCGTCAACATCAGGAAGATTGCGCATCCGCTTTTCATAAAACCCCTCGAAGTTCGCGCCGCTTAAAAGTTCACGGTTACGATTACTGACCGGCGTGAGAAACTCGACCCGTGGGAATTCGTCCGTGTTGAGTCCTTTGTCTGAGGTGACCACCCAATCTCCTGCGTAGTGTTGAAACAAACGAGTGACCGATTCGAGATGCGGGTCCGCCACGCGCCGGTTTCCATTAACTGATTCAATGCGACGGGAAAGTTGTTCAGTATCTAATTGAATCGGAGAATGGCTGCCTACCAATGCCAGCACAGGTTTGCGATTGCTTTGCTGCCCCCACCAGATCGTCGTGTGAGGGAACACTTTCGCGAACCCATTCGCAATCGACTCGAACTCAACCGCACCGACTTGGTACAAAGGCAACCACTGGCAGAACAAACCGTTTTCCTCCAGCCGTTCCAACGCAACTTCATAATGTTCGACCGTATACAGATATCCTGATTGACTTTCCCAAGGCACGAACAAGTCCGAAACAATAACGTCATAGCGTTTCTCCGTCGCCAACAAGTAATGCCGCGCATCATCGACGTAGACCGTGGACTTGGGGTCGTCAACGATGTTGTTATTGAATTTAGCCAACATGCGTACCGCTTCAACGACCTCGGGGATGAGTTCAACGGCTTCGATAGATTCCAAATCCGTATGATTGACTGCTCCGCCTGCGGTCAGCCCCGTCCCGAGTCCCAAGAACAAAACGCTGCGCGGATTGGGATGAAGAAACAGCGGAATGTGAGCCTGCCGGAACTCGCGGACGTTGCTGCCGGTGCGTCCGAAGCGATAGTGCAAGTTCTGGCGGATCTTGTGGGCCGATGATTCTTTGAGTTTGACAACGTCGATCCAACCGTAGGGAGATTGGAACCGTTTGATAATTTCTTCGCCCAACTTTTCGCGACCATATTCGGCGTCGCTGGGACTCCGCAGCGCAACAATTCCGCAAATGGTAAACACGACGGCAAATGCCACCGGAATTTTTCGTTGATTTGATTTCAACATCAAAACAACTGCCACCATTAGAAACAGCGCGGCGACCAAAATAACGGACTGCCAAAGCCCAACATAAACCAGCAGAAGATAACTGGCCGCCAACGCGCCCACGGCGGCACCGATGGTATTCAGAGACGTCAACACGCCCACGACTTTACCGGCGGAGCGATTAACGCCCGCCATCGACCAGACCAGCGGCAGCAACATTCCCAAACATACGATCGCCGGCCCAATCGAAAATGCCACCAAGCCAAACGCGCCGATGATGTATTCAAAGAACGACGTTCCTGAAGAAAAATATTTCAGCTCCGTATATTGCACAAAAGCAATGACGGCAACCAGCGTCATGATGGAGCCGATCGCCGTCGAATATCCAGCCAGCCGCCGCGCAGACACATACCGCTGCAGACATGAGGCCAACGCTGCTCCCCCGGCCAGCGCCGCCAAGAACACCGCGACGACTACGCCGAAGGTGTAGGTGCTGTTGTGAAAAACGAGCGCGAACATGCGCGTGAAGAGAACTTGTAACGCCAAGGTTCCGAATCCGGAAATGAACGCCAGCAGCAGGACCAAGATGGTTGGCCGGGTGACTATATCGTTCATCAAATCGAGCGGCGGTTGGGGACTGACATGAGCTTGTGTTGTTGCCTTGGACTTTGAGGAAACGATCAATGCCAAGACTCCGCACAGAATCGAAACGGCAACGCCAAGGTAACTGCTGCCGCACACGCCGAGGTTGATCAACAGAAAGAACGTCGTGAGGACCGTTCCCGCTAGCGCTCCCAATGTGTTCAGCGCATACGCGATCGTGATCTGACTGGCCGTTTGTCCGTTGCCGCCTGCATCTGCGTCCGCCAAAAACTCGGCCATCAAAGGCAACGTTACTCCCATCGAAATCGTCGCCGGCAGTAAAATCAAAAAACTAAAGGCGCTACGAACAAACGTTTGCCAAGCCCAATCCGGATCTGAAAGCAGCGGAGCCAACGCCGCCGATTCAGACGCTTGAATCAACCACGGAATCGCAATCGCCCAAAACCCGATGACAAATTCTGCCCAAGCGTATCCGACCAGTGGCCGGACGCGGCCCGAAAGTTTTGCCCCCAACCAATACCCGCAACCCATCCCGGCGAAATAGCTGGCCAGCACCGTCGATGCGGCTTGAACGGTATGCCCAAACAGAAGACCAATCTGACGCGACCAGGAGATCTCATAAATCAGCGCCGCCATCCCCGACAGAAAGAATACGCTGTAGACCAACGCCATGATTCCGGTTTTAGATTTCATGCGCGTTTCGAAAGGACGACGGATTAACAAGAAGAATTGGACAGGGAGACCGAGCGCACGTACACTCAAATTGATTCAACTTGACCGATTTAACGCACAAAAATCCGAGCGCCGTTCCCTAAGACAACGCACCGGTAAACTTAACGGATCCCAAAATCCTATAAAATTTCTTTGATCCGTACAGACGGCAACATCGGCGTACTTTCTTAGCTATCACCGATGGTGTTACCCTACAATACGAACATCTGATCGGAAGTTCTTCTAAACGTATTTCCACGAGCGTTGTATTTCACGTTTGACGGCTATGACGGTCGATTCAATTTCAAGTCTACCGATTCGTTCTTCTTTCGGTCACAACAATTGGTGTTTCAGTGAAGCATCGGAGCTCGCCATCTATGTCAACCAATCCAACCGCTCCTCCGGGACTCGATCGTCGCCTGATTGGAGTCATGGTCCTGATCATGTGCGCCGTCGCGCTGTACGGCAGCCGTAGCTTTTGGATCCCTCAGTTCCACCGCGCGGTTGCCTATTTAAAGAACGAATCACCCGACCGAGATACTGATGCCGCGTCGAAAATGTCTTCGCACGACCAACACGACACGGGCCATGTAGCTCATGACGACCCGGGAAGCGACTCGAGCCCTGATTCGATAAAGCTAACGCAAGCGGCGTGGACCAACATTGGACTGGTCACGGGAGTCGTTGAGACATCTGATTTTGCGCGGACGAAAAAGGTCCCGGCAATTGTCGTAGAACGTCCTGGACGGTCGCTTTTCCATGTTTCGGCACCGGTCACGGGCGTTGTCACAAAAGTGTGGGCTGTTGAGCGCGATTCTGTTTCGCCGGGGCAACCATTATTCGAACTTCGATTGACGCACGAAGATGTGATCACCGCACAAATAAATTTCCTAGAACATCTCCACCACCAAGCGACCGAAAAAAGGGAACTCGATCGGCTAACGGCTATCGGTCCTGAAATAATCGCCGGCAAACGCATCATCGCCCAGCGCTACAAATACGAAGAAGAGTCGGAAAGGGTTGAGGGAATTCGGCAGAGCCTGTTGATGCACGGACTGTCTGAATCACAGGTCGACACGATTGAAGCAAAACGTCAACTCCTACGCACCGTCACTGTCGTCGCGCCGCCGTTTGCCGATTCAAAGAACGACGCACGATACCATTTGCGAAAACTGCAGGTCAGTCGAGGGGCGATGGTCGAAGCAGGCCATCGATTGGGCGTGTTGGCAGATCACAGTTTACTTTTCGTGGAAGGGCAAGCGTTTGAAGATGATGCGCAGAGCCTGTTCACCGCAGCAGCGGCGGAAGCGAAGGTCAAAGTTATCCCTTCAAATTCAAGTGCAACGACCTCAGATTTCTTGGAACTTAAGATCCACAGCGTCGCCGACCAAGTCGATGCTATGTCACGCTCTTTGAAGTTTTACCTGCTCCTGCCCAACGAACAATTGTCTGAGGGAATCAACAACGACGCTTTTGTTGGCTGGAAATACCGCCCAGGCCAACGGATGGAAGTTGCGCTGAAGACCGACGAAATTTACAAAGGTAATTTTGTTCTGCCAGCGGACGCAGTGGTGATTGACGGCCCCAACGCATTTGTCTTTGAGCAAAACGGCGACCACTTTGATCGCGTCGATGTCAGTGTGTTATACCGAGATAAAGATTCAGTCGTCGTCAAACGCGACAACCGTTTGCTGGGAAGC
>CAKZVF010000280.1 GCA_937921995.1 uncultured Pirellulaceae bacterium | reverse complement strand
GCAGTATCGAAATCTCAATTCAACCGTTTTCAAAATGCTGAAGGAACATGGTTTCTTGGGGGCCTGTTCGGCCTACGGTGGTTGGAATGCCATCGGCGAAGACGCGTTTCATATTGAACGAATCCATGGTGATCCAAGTCTTGAGCGTATCAAGAACTGGTTGTCTTACGATCCGCGGGTCGAACAGGTCCGCTCGTTCAATTACAACCGTGCGCGGGATGCCGTCAGTCTGCCCACCGGGAGCGCCGCTGAGATTTTCGAAGGTATCGACTCACCGATTACAGCTCCTGCCAGCCTAATATCCGATCTCGATTCTCATATTTCTTCTCCGGACGTCACTGCTTAGTCCAGTACTTCCGCCGTTATAAGGAGCTATTCTTTTGAATACCAATCGTCCAATTCGCGTAATGTTTTTGATCACCAGTATGCCCGTCGGTGGCGCTGAAACCTTATTGGTGAATATGATGCGGCGCTTCGATCCGGCGCGGATTACGCCCATGATTGGATGTCTGAAAGAAAAAGGGGTGCTCGGTGAAGAACTGTCGAATGAATTTCCCGTTTTTGAAAATCTGATCCATCACAAATTCGATGTTGCGGTGGCAGTTCGTTTACGAAAATTATTCAAAGAACAGAAGCTTGACGGCGTGATCACCGTAGGTGCCGGTGACAAGATGTTTTGGGGCCGACTGGGAGCCAAGAGTGCGAAGCTGCCTGTGATCCTTTCGGCGCTGCATTCCACCGGATGGCCCGACGGTGTGGGCCGACTCAATAGAATGTTGACCGGCATCACCGATGGTTTCATCGCCTGTGCTGATTCTCACGCAGCGTACTTGGTCAACAACGAAAAATTCCCCGAAGCGAAAGTGTTCATGATTCCAAACGGGATCGACACCAATCGTTTTGTCGAAGATACCACCGCCCGCAACGCGTGGAGAAATAAACTTTCTATTGCCGATGACGCACCGGTGGTGGGAATTGTGGCAGCGTTGCGCAGCGAAAAGAATCACGACTTGTTTCTCGAAGCCGCGCGACGAACGCTTGAGTCACTGCCGGAGGCGCGTTTTGTCATCGCCGGCGATGGTCCTGAACGCGAAAGATTGGAAGCTTTAGCGGTCGAAAAAAAGGTCGATCAGCAGGTTTACTTTGTAGGGTCGACGCCCGATATTCCAGGGGTGCTGTCAATGATGGACGTCTTCTCTTTGACGTCGCACAACGAAGCAAAACCCGTTTCGATTCTCGAAGCGCTCAGTTGCGAGCGCCCGGTCGCCGCCACGGCCGTCGGGTCGGTGAACGAATCGGTGCTGGAGGGCGTCACCGGTTTCTTGGTCGAAGCTGGCGATGAAGAAATGATGGCCCAGCGCTGGGTACGGCTGTTGTCGGATAAAGACCTGCGACAGAAAATGGGAGCCGCCGGTCGCGCTCACGTGATCGAACATAGCTCTTTGGACAGCATGACGACCGGATACATGGAGTTGGTCGAATCTATCTTTCACTCCAAAATTGACCGTAGCGCCCAGCAGAAAAATGGCACCGTCAGCGTGTAGTGCGTACCTGCGATGCGAATCGTGCGTGTGTGTTGTAAGGCGGGGCGTTAAAGCGCCCACCGTTTCTCGTTTGAAGCCCACTTGCCCAAGTCGTGTTTCCACCGCCAACCGAATCAGTGGTGGTTCTAACGACGTTTTATTGCTCTTTATCTTGGCATTAATGTGCTCCGATGTTTTCGCTAAGGTGATCTGAGATCGCTTTAAAGCTCTCCGCAAGGTTGGATTGAAAAATCAACCGGTCATAGGTTGGGGCTCGTTGATGAAAAACTCCGGTGTTGTCTAAAACATTCGGATGAGTTCCCCGATCTCGTGACATGAACTCGTTTTGTGAAGGCGCAGTTAGCGCGCGAGTTGTTTTTCGTCTGTTCATGGAAAATTAGCGCAAACTTTTTGTTTCAGTAACCCGCTGATAGAGAACGACTTGCGAATGCGGATCGGTGCCGGGAAACCGCCTTCAAAAAAACTTCAATGGGTATTCATCATTGTTTCATAGCTCTTCGGTAAATTCCGCAAATCAGATTGAGGTCAATGCTCCCGCAGTTCGCCCAATGGAGGGCGATGGCTTGACTCTCTTTCTCACATCTTTTTTTGAAGAGGAACGACATGAAGAATTTTTTTTCGTTTTTGCCCGCCTTACCACTCGGTTCGACCTTACCGCTCGGTTCGACCTTACCACTGGGTTCGACCCTGCCACTGGGTTCGACCCTACCGCTCGCTCTGACCTTAGCACTCGCTTTGACATCTGCAATTGCTTTGCCCCCTCAAGTCTCTCAAGCACAGTCAACGATTGCGTCTTTTGACTTGGTCGATGATTTTTTGAAAACTAACTACGCTGGGCAGGGTGCGTACGATATTTTTGATTCCAATACCGGCGCTCAGACGCCAGATGGAGTCATTGACGTTACTGTTTCGGTATCCAGCACCGGTACGACTGCCAACGATGGGAACAATGTGGCTTGGACGGCAACCGACGATGCCACGGGGACCGGACTACGCTCTACGATTGATCCGTCCTTTGTTGGACCCGGTGGCGTCACGGCAAATAATTCGGGGTACCGCGTAAGTCAGACGATTCAAATTGACTTCAATACTTTGCTTGTGGAAGCGGAGGATATAACAGATTTTGGCTGGTCCAGCGGAAACACAGGTGGGATTGGTTGGGAATTTTCTCTACTGGAATACTTGGACTCATCGGGGAACCCGTTTTCGCTCGCACCGGTTTTCGGTGCTTATGACTCACACATTCCCATCAATGGGCAAACGGGCACAGGCAGTTTTGCGGCCGACACATTGACCTCAGTAACGGATGTCGGATCAGACTTGACCGCCGCAGGGCCAAGCGGATCCGAAAACAACACCAGCACCGACCCGATTACCCTGGGAATTGCCTCAGGCACAGTTATTGGTGGTGTTAGAATTACTCACTTCTTAGAAGATGTTCGAGGAGTCAACAACGGCGATACGATTTTCACAAACACGATCAACGATCTCGACCTTGAGAACTTTGTTGTTGGCGTTCCTGAGCCGAACGTAATTTGTGTCATGGCCTTAATGTCGCTGGTCTCAATCGGGCGGCGATCACGTCAGTCCTAGTTGCATTCAAAGGTATCAAAAAGTTGGATCGTCAAGTCGCCCCTCAATAAGTTGAGCGGCGACTTGTTTTTTTTGACTTCTTCGTTTGCAAACTTAGCGCGTCTTGCTTCGTCTGTCCGGTTCGGCCACGTAAACGGCCAACGATTTATACGGCAGCGTGTGGCTGCCGGAGGCCGATATTCCGGGGCCGTCCAAGTCCGGATAAATGTCCTTGGGTGGTTCTAAAGACGTATCGATAAACAGACGCCAAGTTTTGGATTTGGCAATCGTAGGAATCATGAACCGGCAACCCATGTGGCTGGAATTAAATAGCAACAGCACATCCCTTCCGGCGCGTTTGGGATCTTCTTCTTTGGGCGGCGCAGACAGTAAACAGATGATCGGCAGTTCGCCCGAATGCCAATCCACCGCTACGCCCAGCGGACTGTACCAGCTAACGTCCGACCACCCGTCGTGGCCATCGGGAGCCCCCGACATATAGCTGCGTTGACGAATCGTGGGCTGGTTCTTACGAAACTCGATCAGATTCCGGCAGAACCGAACCATCTCGGCATTCTTCTTCACTAAGTCCCAGTCCAACCAGCTGATTTCGTTGTCTTGGCAGTAGGCATTATTATTGCCCTTCTGAGTGCGACGGAATTCGTCACCGGCAACCAACATCGGAACGCCTTGAGACAACATCAGCGTCGCCAGCATGTTTTTGACTTGCCGAGCGCGGAGACCGTCGATGATGGGCTGATTGGTAGGGCCTTCGACGCCAAAGTTTTCACTGCGGTTGTTGTTTTCGCCGTCGCGATTATCTTCGCCGTTGGCCAAGTTATGCTTCTCGCGGTAGCTGACCAAATCGTTCAGCGTAAAACCGTCGTGCGATGTGATGAAGTTAATACTATTGGTCGGTGGTCGATTGTCATGCTGATAAAGATCCGCCGAACCCGACAACCGCGTTGCCAACGCGCCGCGTGTGCCGTGGTCGCCTCGCCAGTATCCGCGGATATCATCTCGGTAACGACCATTCCACTCCGCCCAGCGATCGTCGCCAAAGGAGCCGACCTGATACGCGCCCGCAGCGTCCCACGCCTCCGCGATGATCTTTGTATCCGCCAGCAACGGGTCTTCGCCAATCGCTTCGACCAACGGCGGGTTGGGGACCAAGTTGCCCGTACGGTCGCGCGACAAAATGGACGCCAAATCAAAACGGAATCCGTCGATGTGGAAGTTGTGCACCCAATAACGGAGCGAATGAAAAATCATCTCGCGCACGATCGGATGGTTGCCGTTGACCGTGTTGCCGCAGCCGGAATAATTTTTGTAGTACCGTTGGTCGTTCTCCAGCATGTAATAGACCGAGTTCTCCAGTCCTTTGAAAGAGAGGATCGGGCCCTGTTCGTTGCCTTCGCAAGTGTGGTTGTAGACCACGTCGAGGATCACTTCGATGCCGGCCTCGTGCAGCGCTTTGACCATCTGTTTGAATTCGATGACCTGAGCACCGGGCGTCGAATTGGCTGCGTAACCCCGATGCGGCGCAAAGAAGCCCATCGTGTCGTAGCCCCAATAGTTGGGCTGTTTAAGTTTCCTGCCGTCGGTGGAATGGATCGGGAATTCGTGAATCGGCATCAATTCAACGGCCGTCACTCCCAAGGATTGCAGGTAAGGAATCTTTTCGATGACGCCCAGATAGGTGCCCGGATTTTTTACGTTGCTGGTGTCCGATTTCGTGAATCCCTTCACGTGCATTTCGTAGATGATCGTTTCGGAGAGATCGCGTTTCAGATGCCGGTCACCCGCCCAGTCAAACGTATCGTCAACGACAACGCACTTCGGTGGCCGAATGATACCGTCATCCGATGGCTGGAAGGTTCCCGCGAGTGCTTTGGCATAAGGGTCGATCAGCCGCGCTTCTTTGTTGAACCGCATGCCAATCGCTGGGTCGTGCGGACCGGAGGCTTGGAAGTGATAAAGCTGTCCCGGTTTAATGTCGCGTACAAAAATGCTCCAGATATCGCCCCAACGATCTTTGGCCGGATCGAAGTTGATCCGTTCAACGGGCTCGCGGTCCTCAACGTCGTTATATAACAGCAACCGCATCTCGGTCGCGCTGCGGCTGAAGATGACAAACTGGACACCGCCATCTCGAAGCACTGCCCCATAAGGCAACAGATGGTTAAATTGAAAGTCTGCGTGAGTGTGCGTCATGTTTTTGTCAGAAAAAGACTTTGCGGATACGTGCCCAAAACAATTCAGACCACGTTATTGTGACGAGAATGCCTGTTAAATCAATCCGATTGGGGGATTGGCTATGGGCTGACCGGAGAGGTCAGCTTGAATAACTTCGACGCTGCCGCTGGCGAAAGTTGAGCCATCGCGTTAAAGTTTTGAGTTGTTGCTTAAATGATTTGCGGAAACGATTGAATTGTTGATCAAGGCCACCGTTAATGATTGCTCAGAGGCTGGTAAAAGCCCATTGGCTTCAGACCTTGGGACTGAGACCTTTGGGAAATAGCAATCGGGCAATCTGTGTTCGGCGGACGGATTTTCGCAGGTTCGGGACAAGCATTTTTTTCTAACGCTTCCTTCTAAGAATGTTTTGATGCATGACTGGCGTTTCCTATAAAGATTCAGGCGTTGATCTGGATGTCTACAATGAATCAATGAAGCGGTTGCCTCGATTGATGCACCGCACGTTTTCCCCGCGCGTGCAGAAACTCGATGGAGGTTTCGCCGGGCTTTTTCAGTTGGACTTCGATTGCAAGTTATTTCGTCGCAACTATCAAAATCCGGTGCTGGTCTCGGGAACCGATGGCGTGGGCTCCAAACTGAAGCTGGCTCAGATGCTCGGCCGGCACGACACGATCGGAATTGATCTGGTCGCGATGTGTGTCAACGATGCGATCTGCTGCGGGGCCGAACCTCTGTTCTTCTTGGACTACATCGCGATGTCCCACGACGATCCCGAAGTGCTGGAACAGATCGTCGCCGGGATCAGCGACGGTTGCCTGCAATCGGACAGCGCTTTGCTGGGTGGTGAAACGGCCATCATGCCCGACACCTATCAGCGCGGCGATTACGATCTGGCCGGTTTTTGTGTTGGCGTTGTAGAGAAGAAAAATCTGATCGACGGCAAAGCGATCGCGCCCGACGACGTGGTCATTGGAGTTTCCTCCAGCGGAATTCACTCCAACGGATATTCGTTGGTTCGCAAGATCGTGTTCGACGTGGCGAAGCTGGGCGTTGATGATTTGGTGGCCGAGACCGGCAAGACCGTTGCCGAGACGTTGCTTGAGCCGACGCTGATCTATACCAAGGCCATTCAAAACGTGCTGCAGCACTACAAAGTCAAAAACGTCGTGCATGGGATCGCTCATATCACCGGCGGCGGTATGGAAGAGAACGTCCAGCGGATCTTACCTCCGGGCGTCGATGTGAAGATTGACGCATCCTCATGGGAAGTCCCACCGGTGTTCGATTGGCTGCAAGGTTTGGGGAAGGTCGATCCGTCTGAGATGAATCGCGTATTCAATATGGGGATCGGTATCACGCTGATCGTCAGCCCGTTCTACGCAGATAAGATTCAAAGCATGCTCAACGCCAGCGGTTTGGACAGTCGCGTGATTGGTTCGGTTTCGCAAAATGCAAGTGGTTCTAAATCGGTGACGGTCGCATGAGCCAAGACGAAGATCATCCTGCAGGTTCAGTGGAAACACATGATCCGGGTGTCGACAGCGTTTACAAATATCTGATGTACGGTTTGTCGTTGCCCGAACGCGCCGTCCGCAGTTCGGCCGCGATGATTGGCGGAGTGATCAACGAGTCGGCGACGTTACTGGTCCCGCAAGCCTTCCGCGATTCGACCACCTATCGGAAATTCGTCCAACAGATGATGGACATGGTCAACGAAGATGTCGGCGGCGTGAAGAAGAAATTGGTCGAGGGTTCGGAAGCGACGGAAGCGGCTGCGGAGAAAATTGAAAACTACGTTGCCAAGAAAACGGTGGGGACCTTCTTGGATCTGGCCGGCATGGCGACATTGCACTTGTCGCCAATCACGCTGCTGGCGATCACCAGCGATATCGCTTACGGATCCACGACGTATCTGAAGGCGCTCTCAGACGAATTGAAAAAGGAAGGCGTCATCGCCGAAGATTCTACGATCGGTAGTACAGCGGAATTGTTGGCCGCCGTCGCCAGCGCCTCGGCGGCGACAACCGATCAACTGGACACGCCGCCTCTCTCGGTGGAGGGGCTTCGAGAAACGATTCAACAAACACGCGATCGGTTGGCGGAGATTGATCCGACGCAGATCCTGCCTCAGTCAGAGATCAAAAAAATGTGGGACGATATGCAGGGTTTGGCGGATAAAGAGCACGTCAACCTGTTCGAAATCTCCAGCGCCATGACGATGTATTCGCTGAATCAAGTCACCACGGCGACCAAGGGAGCGCTGACGACGGTGCGTGTGACCGGCAATCTGCTGGACGAGCACATTTTTGATCATTACTGGCAGGGAGCCGCAAAAATCGGACGCGAAGGAATCTATAGTGTCGCCGCCGAATCAGGCCGGCCTTATTTGGATGCACTGTGGTACAACTTTTCATCGGACCGCCCTACCCTGACCGAGGACATCGTCTCCGGAAAAATGATCGGCAATGCGTGGGCTGGGCTGCGTGAATGGTTCGGAAGTAAAGATGAGTGATTCCTTTTCGCTGATCGTTGAGCTCTGAAACGGTTGGCGTCTTTTGCCCCAAAGGTGTCCAAGCCAACTCCGTCGCATCCTTGTTGTGCTTGTTGGAGTCCCGGAACGTGTTAATTCTTGGCATTCTGGTCGCTAGAACGATAATTCGGTGTGTTTTTATTAGAAACATCCGACCAACATTCGCCTCCTAACCGATAATATGTAGAGTCCCT
>CAKZVF010000279.1 GCA_937921995.1 uncultured Pirellulaceae bacterium | reverse complement strand
TATAAACTGCTTCAGCCAAGCGGGTAACATAACTTCTTATGCCGCCGGCTGGGGTGAATTTTTCTTTGGCGGGTTTGGTGGCTCATGCCCAATGGCACTTGCTTCAGTGACCCAAGCCCCATGGCAACGCTTAGCCTGATTCTTAACTCCCGAACAAAATTCGATGTCAGTTGTCCTAAGAGCATACACTTACTTTTTTCCCAGATGGACCATCCATGAGCTCAAAATCGACATCCCCAACAACCGCTGTACGTAAGCACAAACTGATTCCAACAGGTGACGCGACGGCAATGTTGCCGGTCAGCGATAAGGTTGCACCAATCACAGTGATCGGTAACGAAGCCATTCGGAAAACGTTCGACGATGGTTGCTTGCAGCAAGCCATCAACTCCCGCATGGCACCGGGCGTGAGCCAGTTGGTGCTTAATCCGGACGCTCATTTGGGATACGGCGCGCCTGTGGGCTGCGCGATGGCATCGTCGACTCACGTTTATCCTGGACCTGTCGGAGTAGACATCAAATGTTCGATGAGCCTTCTGCAGATGGATTTGGAAGCTGATGCGATCGAGGATCGAAAGATTCGTCGGGCGCTGATCCAAGCGATCTGTCGGCGTACACCGACCGGTGCGGGGAAAGGGCAACGCAACGTTTCTCATGGTCGATCGGTTAACCGAACGTTGGGAATGCAAGTCGCTGTCGAAGGTGCCAGCAGCAACGTTTGCCGACAACTGGATATTCCAACCCAATGGGCTGAACGCTGCGAAGACGCATTTCACGTTGGGCACGATGACACCGCCGAGGCGCTGGCGGCGCGTCTGGAGCGTTTGTTGGAACAACGGCACATGTCGAACTTCACCAGCAAAATGCGTCAGTTGGGTTCGTACGGTGGCGGAAACCATTTTGGGGAATGCGAAGTCGTCGAAGTTGGCGACACCGAAAAAGCAAAATCGACGGCCGAGGTGTTCGGGCTCCAAGACGGTCGCGTGGCGTTTCTGTCTCATTGTGGGTCGCGCGGTTTCGGTCATAACTTGGCTTCGGCGCAGTTTAAAACCTTGCAATCCAAATTCGCTCAGTGGAATATTCCGCTGCCTGGGGGAGATCGTGAACTGGTTTACGCGCCGCTGGGTTCGCCCGAAGCGAATGATTACTTGGATGACATGGCCTTGGGTGCGAATTTCGCGACCGTGAACCACATGCTGATCAACGCGCTGGTGTTGGAAGCGTTCCAAGAAGTGATTCCGGGTGTGCAAGGGAAACTGGTGTACTTCATCAGTCATAACATTGCACGGAAGGAGATCGTTGATAATCAAGTTTCGTGGGTTCATCGCAAAGGCGCGACGCGCGCGTTTCCCGGTGGGCACCATGAGCTGAAAGAGACGGTCTTTGCGGACACCGGTCATCCGATCCTGTTGCCGGGAAATCCGCGCGATGGATCGGCGGTGATGGTCGGTGAGGAAGGTGCGGCCAATTCGTTGTACAGCGTCAACCACGGCGCGGGGCGGATTCTCGGTCGGCGTCAAGCCAACCGCACGCTGGATCAAGCAACGGTTGACCAAGATCTGGATCAGCACGACGTGTTGAGCAACTGTCGGCGGTACCCGCTGGATGAGGCTCCCGATGCCTACAAAAATTTCAATGACGTATTGGCGTCGGTGAAGTCGGCGGGACTGGCCAGTGAGGTGGCGCGATTGAAGGCACGTTTTGTGATTAAAGATGGCGGCAAAGCGGACGATTGACGTTGGCAGGCCCGACTGTTTTGAAAATTGCGTTTGCGATACGATGGTGTTTCGGCATCATCGTTTTTTGTTCACCCATAGGATCTCCCATGCAAGCAATGCAACTCTCTGGCCAGATGCTGATTGATGGGGCTTGGGCGGATGGGCTCGGCCAAGATTGGGTCAGTTTCAATCCGTTTTCCGGCGCTGAAATCTTATGCGGCAAACAGGCTTCGGTTGAACAATGTCGAGACGCCGTGGTTGCGGCGAAAACTGCAGCGGAGAAATGGAGAGCTCAATCGCTTGAGCATCGGATTGAAGTCGCCGAGCGCTTTGCTGATGTTTTAAAGCAGCGGCACGAAGAGTTGGCAGCATTGATTACTCATGAGAACGGCAAACCATTGTGGGAGGCAGGTACGGAGGTCAATGCTTGTATTGGCAAGGTGACCAATTCGATCGACGCGATTAAGGAGCGGCGGTGGACTTCAAGCACCGGTGATGATGTTCAACAATCCGTCATTCGGTATCGTCCGCTGGGTGTGATGGCGGTGCTGGGGCCGTTTAATTTTCCGGCCCATTTGCCGGGGGCTCATATTGTTCCGGCGCTGCTGGCCGGAAATTCGATTGTTTTCAAACCCAGTGAGCAAACACCGGCGGTGGCAGAGTTTCTTGTGCGGGCTTGGCTGGAGGCGGGATTGGATTCGGGCGTTCTGAACCTGGTACATGGTGTGGCCGAGGTTGCTGGTGCGATTGCTTATGACAATGATGTGGCAGGCGTTTTATTCACCGGTTCGTATCGCGTTGGAAAGATCCTGCATCAGAACTTGGCCGGCCAACCGGAGAAGATGTTGGCGCTGGAACTGGGCGGTAACAATGCCTTGGTCGTCGACAAGGTCAGCGATATCGACGCGGCGGTACACGAAATTATACTGTCGGCCTACCTAACGTCGGGCCAACGTTGTACGTGTGCTCGACGGTTGATTCTGGCTGACAAAGAGGTTGGCGAAAAAGTTATTCGGCGATTGGTGGATGCCATCCCCAAAATACGCGTGGGCGATCCGCTCGGGGGAAGTCAGCCGTTGATGGGCAGTTTGATATCGAACGATGCGGCGGAAGCCGTTTTGGCGGGCCAAGAAAAATGGCGGACTCTTGCGACTGAGGAGTATCAGTTGATGCGTCAATCTTTGGACGACCATCGTTCGGTCTTAACGCCGGGTCTATTGGGTGTGGAGGATGGCTGCGTTGATGACAGCGAAATTTTTGGGCCGCTGTTGTTGGTGGAACAAGCCGCAGACTTGGACGACGCGATCGCACGGGCCAATCGAACAAAGTACGGGTTGTCGGCGGGGCTGTTGAGCGATGACCGATCGACCTTTGACTACTTTATCGACCGAATTGAGGCGGGCATCGTAAACTGGAATCGCCAGACGACCGGGGCTAGTGGCCGGCTGCCTTTTGGAGGCATCGGACGCAGCGGAAATCATCGACCCAGTGGTTATCACGCCGCCGATTATTGTTCCCATTCGGTTTCTGCACTGGAAAAATCGTCATTGGTTTTGCCTGATCAAATTGGCGTTGGGCTTGACGACGTTTTTGAAAGCCAACGGTAAGGATCTGGAATGACGATAGAAGCAAATTTTGACGGCTTGGTTGGTCCTTCGCATCACTATGGCGGATTGGGCGTCGGGAATCTGGCGTCTTTGGGCAGTCAGAACCAACCGTCGCACCCGCGGGCGGCAGCGCTGCAAGGGTTGGAGAAGATGCGAACGGTCGCGGCACTGGGCGTGCCGCAGTTTTTCTTGCCCCCATGTCGACGTCCGAATATCGAGTGGTTGCGGGAGTTGGGATTCGCAGGATCGGACGCTGATGTTTTGAAGTCTGTGGCCGATACGGATGTCCGGTTGTTATCCGCCGCTTGGTCTTCGGCGTTCATGTGGACCGCCAACGCAGCGACCGTGACGCCGTCGAGTGATTCCGGTGACGGTAGACTGCATATCTCTGTCGCGAATTTGTGCAGTAACCTTCATCGACAACAGGA
>CAKZVF010000278.1 GCA_937921995.1 uncultured Pirellulaceae bacterium | reverse complement strand
CGTTGCGGTCAGGCGTTCCAAGGCTCAGGATGAACATCGTCATTGCATTCGATGGGAGCCAAACAATCTGTACCAATGGTCCTCGAATGAAAAATCGGAACGGGCGTGGCTGGAGTTTTTGGCACAACGGTTATCAACGGAGCGGATCGCCTGATGATCGTTGATTCGCCAATGGGCATCATTGGAGCAATCGCTAAGGTTTATCAATGATGTTTTTAGGCGGCGATTCGCGAGTTAAAGACGATGGCAGCGGCTAAATCAGCCTGTTGCAGCTCATCGTTTCCTCGGCGGTCGTGATCGCTAGCAGGAGGACGCCAATACAGGCCGCAATAGACGAAACTCTTTGCTTATCCTAAAAGGTTAACGCACGATCGTCGGGAGCTCGTTCCCGATCAGGACGTAAGAGGTAGGGCGCGTGTATTTCGTCGCCGGCAGATGTGCCTTCGAAATTGAAAATTCCAAAATTCCAAATTCCCAATTTCCAAATCTCCCCATGCTACACCTTCCGCTCATCTCATCCGACCTTTGGAAAGCCATCGACGATCCGGCGGCGCGGATCGACCGGGTGTTAACTGATCGTTCCTATCGTCTGTCCATCGGGTTGGATGTTGACCAGGACTTGCGAACGATGCAGTGCACTTTGGCGATGACCAGCGGACACGGGAAATATCTGCGCGTCAGTCACGCCATTGGCAGTCAGATCAAACTGCCTAAATTGATCACTGACAATTGGCAGCAGTTAACACAAACCGAGTCATTGCCTCTGTTGAAGTACCGGCAGTTCATCGCGGACCTGGCCGATCTGCAGATCCAGGCGATTGAACAAGTCAAACGAAAAGCGGGCAAGTACGTCGATCGGATTCTGTTTGCGTCGGTCTCTGAACCCGGTGTTTGGCTCAGCGATTTTGATGGCGGCAAGATCTACTGCGGGCTGACCGATTCTCAGCGTATCGCCGACGCGACGGGACTGACGGTCGTGGACGATTATCCCGCCAATGATGTGATCGCCGGTGGACGTGGCGGACCGCTATCCGCCCTGCCCTTGTGGTTGACGTTCAGCGATCGAAACGCAAAGGTGGCTGACGAGCATCGAGTGGTGCTGTTGTTGAATGAAATGTGTGAGGGGTATTTGTTGCCGGCTTCGGATGGGTTGGACGCTGAATTGCCGCGCATCCGTACGATACGGTCCCCCGGTAAGAGATTCTTACGCGGCTTGATTGAAGCCCTAAGAGACCATTGTTGCGACGACCAAGAAGCGCTCAAGCAAAGTTCTTCGACGGGAACGGTAAGTGAATCGCTCAAACGAAGCTGGGACGAGTGTGAAAGCGATCAGCCGCAGCGTTTCAAAGCGGCAGTCGACGCGGTGGAAGCCAAGCAGTTATCGGTTGCTGACGTTTTAAAAACGGCGATAGATTTCACGGTGGGATCGTGTTTGGAGCAGATGCGGCGCGGCGGTCACGGGCTGGCGTACTATGGGCCACAACCGGCCGCAAGCAACATTCGCCAAGTCTATGTGTTTGGCGACGCTGAAATTGCTGGCCCATTTTTAGACTATATCAATCAATCGTTTGCTCAGGAAAAGATCTTCACGCAAATGCCCGAAGCGATCGACGGACAGAACGTGCGCGGTTTAGTGGCGGCGCTGTTGGGCATTCTCCATGTTGATCAAATGCAAGCCAATATTCCTTGGATCACAGGCGCCGATCAACAGCGCATCTTGGGGAAGCTAACGCCCGGCAGCCCATCCAACTGGCGTCAATTGGTACGCGACATGTCAGATTTCCGCCCGCCAGCGATGAAGCTGAGAGATGCGATTTAGTTTTGTGGTAGGATGTGCGATTGCTGTTCTTATCCCTTTCAACCACAGCCCATGCTGAGCCTCCGTGTCCCAAGATTCTGAAACTGATTCTGCTGATTTGCAAAACCGTCGAGACGAAATCGCAGATGCCTATTTTGACTCGCTGCCGTTTGATCCCTATCCGGTCCAAGAAGAAGCGCTGCTGGCTTACTTCACCGAGGAGCAAGGCGTGCTTGTTTGCGCGCCAACGGGAACGGGGAAGACTCTGATCGCCGAAGCGGCATTATTTGAGGCGCTGAAGTTGGGCAAGAAAGCCTACTACACAACGCCGCTGATTGCGCTGACCGATCAGAAGTTTCGCGAGATCCAGGAAACGGTCGTCCGCTGGGGGTATTCGGCCGATGATGTTGGATTGGTGACGGGCAACAAAAAGGTAAACCCACAGGCCAAGATTCTGGTCGTCGTGGCCGAGATCCTGCTGAACCGGTTGCTCGATGATAACGAACACGCCTTCGATGATGTGTGGGCGGTGGTGATGGACGAATTTCATAGCTTTAATTTGCCTGAACGTGGCATCGTGTGGGAGTTCGGTCTGGCGTTGCTGCCGGCGCACGTAAAAACGATGCTACTTTCAGCCACCGTTGGCAACTCGATAGACTTTCTGCGGTGGTTGAATCACGTCCACGACCGGAGTCTGAAATTGATTGAAGGCACCGAGCGCAAAGTGCCGCTGGAGTTTAAGTGGGTGGATGACGATCTGTTACCTGACCACATGGAGAAAATGGTCACCAACGACGATGCGACGCGCCGCACCCCTGCCCTGCTATTCTGCTTCAACCGCGAAATGTGTTGGACCACCGCGGAAATGCTCAAAGGAAAAAAGTGCGTCTCCAAAGAACAGCAAAAACAACTCAGCGACCGCCTGGACGAGTACGACTGGTCTCAGGGAGCCGGTCCCAAGATGAAGCAACTGCTGATCCGCGGCGTCGGAGTGCATCATGCGGGCGTATTGCCGAAGTATCGCCGCATCGTCGAAGCGCTGTTCCAAGAAAAACTGCTCAGCATTTGCGTTTGCACCGAAACGCTGGCTGCAGGAATCAATTTGCCGGCACGCAGCGTGGTGCTGCCGAAGATTTTAAAGGGGCCACCGGGGAAAGAGAAGTTAATGGCGGCCGCAGGAGCCCATCAGATATTCGGACGTGCCGGCCGGCCGCAGTTTGATGATGTGGGATATGTTTACGTGCTGCCTCATGAGGACGATGTAAAAATCGCGCGCTGGAAAGAGAAGTACGATTCGATTCCCGAGGACACCAAAGATCCGGGTTTGAGGAAGGCGAAGAAGGCGCTGAAGAAAAAGCGTCCCAAACGACGCGAAGACCAACAGTACTGGAGCGAAACCCAATTCGAACAACTCGTCGCCGCACCGTCCGCGGATCTGGAAAGCCGCGGTCCCCTGCCCTGGCGGCTGCTGGTTTATATGCTGAACATCTCCGATGATGTTCAGAAGATTCGAACCTTGGTCAACAAACGATTGTTGGATGCGAAGAAAAAAGAACTGGCGCAAAAGGATCTCAATCGTCAGCTGATCACCCTATGGCGCGGCGGTTATGTGACGCTCGACCCCAAACCTCCCGCGTCGATGTTGGCGTCTGATCAGCCCGACGATGAAAGTCTGGCGGATGATGAAGCCGAAGCGGAAGCTGACTCACCCGAAGAAGAACCTGAAACTGGAGGTGCGGCGTCGTTGGCGATGATGCTGGATCTTGGTCAGCGGAAATCGGACGCGCTACCGGACGCCGCTTCTGAACCGGCAGGCAAATCCTCGAAAAAGAAAGCACCGGCACCGATCGCTGATACCGAACCTGATTACAAAGCGACCCGGGCGACGCCAACGGAGAAGATGCAGGATCTGCTTCTGCTGCGTGGTGTGCATCCGCTGTACGCGGTGTTCCTGACCAAACATTTGGGGATCGCCGATCGCAACGAACGCGTGATGGCGTTTGAGAGTTTGTTGGAACTTTCGCGTTCCTTGGGGAAGGCGACGCGCGTGCCGAAGCCGGACGAACTTCCGCCGGGGCCGCTGGCGACGGAACGCCTGGATCCTCAACTGCTGAAGCTTGGTTTGGCGACCGCCGATGAATTTGGATACAAAGATCCGGATGAAGACGAAGAAAAACAGCGCGGCTACTACGACGAATACGTGCCGGTTTTGACGTTGCCGCATAAGCTGCAGCGACTGTTTCAGTTTGACTTCCCAGCGGTGCAAGACCTGCGCGTCACGCCGGTTTGGGTGGCCGGCGAGGTCCTACAGTACGGGACGGATTTCAATAAATACATCACCGCCAACAAACTTCAGAAACAAGAAGGTATCCTCTTTCGGCACCTGCTGCGGTTGGTTTTGTTGTTGGACGAGATGGTCGAACTTTGTCCGCCGGACGTGGACTATGAGACCTGGAAAGCGGATCTCAATGAGATCGCCAATCAGTTAGAAGATACCTGCCGTGCGGTGGAACCCGAGGGCACCGAACAGTGGTTGGCCGAAGGCCGGTCGCAGAAGTCTTAGGGCCGGTTCTCACCGGCCAAGCCGGGAGATAGATGCTGGCCTCTGGTCAAACAAAAAATTGGCCGGTAGTAACCGGCTCTACCGAAGTTTGATTATTGAGCGATACGCGCTTTGGCAGGGAACACTAATCCGCGCTAATCTGGCACTAATGATTTTATCGGAGCTGGATTAGTGTTGGATTGGAAAAGATCAGTGTTCTTGCCACCGGTTCAGACACTTCTGCTTGAAAATGCGACCGCCCTTCTCTTTCGAAGTACCCTAAATTTGAAAATCTTGGGCCGGAAGCTTATCGGATTGAATTATTAAATACGTTTTAGGAACGATTTGTTGTTCTGCTTTGTTGACTCGTCAAAATAAAATCCAAGACTTAAAGTCACGTCAGGACAGCACTTTTGACTCTTTGGGGATTCAAAATTACTTTCAATTCATTGTCCCTGCTTGCTCCATCGTTTCAGCGGTCATAAAACGTGGAATATCGCGCACTTCCTGTTTTTGTTTGCGCCCAGCCGAAAAAAACCTACAGAAAGATCTCGCCATGCTCTCCCGTTTCAGCAGCCAAAAGCCTCGCAATAACTTTACCTCAAGCAACGATTCGAAATCGCGGCGACGCAGACGGCCTGCCCCCCCCCAGTCTGACATTTCAAAAGCTTGAAGATCGGAAGATGTTGGCGGCAGTGAACTTTAACGCGAGTACGGGCGCGCTGACTGTCGTAGGAAACGCCATCGCGGATACGATTTCACTGACCGGCAGCGATGACTATCAGAGCTTTAGTGTCGACATCAATAACAACGCCAGCCTTCAGCAAACGTTCAACTACAGCGATGTAACCAGCGTGAGAGTGCTTGCCGGCGATGGGGATGACTACGTTTACAACACATTGCTGATTGACACGGAAATATTTGGGCAAGATGGAAACGATCATTTGGAGGGTGGCTGGGCCAACGACCGCGTCATCGGTGGCAACGGCAGCGATATTCTTGTCGGAAAAAACGGTGACGATGTCCTCAATGGTCAGGCCGGCAATGACTTCTTATTTGGCTCGCCCGGGGAAGACAATTTGCTAGGGTGGACTGGTAATGACAAGCTTTGGCGGAACAGGCAACGATGATTTGGTCGGCCATGAAGGCACTGATTTACTTTGGGGAGATGATGGCGACGATTTTCTAAAGGGTAACGAGGGTGACGATACCCTGCGTGGAGAAGCCGGTAATGACATTCTCAGAGGAGATGAAGGCGAAGATTGGTTGGTTGGAGGCGACGGCAACGACGAGTTGTACGGCGATGCGGGAGCCGATGAACTTTTGGGGCAGAATGGCAACGATATTCTTGACGGGGGCACAAACAACGACCTCCTCTATGCGGGTGATGGCGATGACACCCTCAGAGGCGATGCGGGCAGCGATCATTTGTACGGTCACGGTGGTGATGATTTGCTCGACGCGGGAAGCGATCAGGCGGCAGATGTTCTCACCGGTGGGAAGGGACTTGATGAGTTTGTAGTCGTTGGCAGCATCGGTTCGGGCAGTGTTGACGCCGTGACCGATCGAGCGGGGTTTGAAACGTACGATGGCTTTGACGGAAAATTGACTGCGTTAGCAGAGCTTAATGGGGATGTGTTGACTATCACAGGCATGCCTGGCGATGATAAAATCCAAATCTTTCGGCGAAATGGCCAGAGTGAGTTTGAGGTAAAATCGGAGCATGAATCACTCGGTACATTTTCGACTGCCGCAATCAGTGAGATTGTGATCAATGGCGGTGATGGCGATGATTTAATCGACAATGTCACCAATTCAATCGTCCGAATGCGTGTCAATGGAGGCGCGGGCGAAGATATTATTTATGGAGGAGATGGTGCTGACATCCTAAACGGAGGATCGCATGGCGATAAGATTTGGGGCGGCGACGGTGAAGATACTCTGCTTGGAGAAGCCGGAAACGACGAATTGTTTGGCGAAGATGACGACGACATCCTTCGAGGTGGTGATGGCGACGACCGTATCTGGGGAGGACGTGATCATGATGTACTTGTCGGTGGAGACGGTGATGACAGGCTTTATGGTCAGGATGGAAATGACAAATTGTATGGTCAGGGTGGTGTCGACTTTGTTTTTGGACAAGCCGGAGATGACTTTCTTGCGAGCGGTACAGATGGACGGAAAGATACACTAACTGGGGGCCATGGGTTTGACACGTTCTTTGGATCAGAGGGAAACACTGAAATAGAAGATATAGAAGGTTCGGAAGAAAGTGTGACACTTAGTGAGCAAGAGCCTTTGCGATCGTCACCAGTTTTTGAAGAACAGTCCGCCCAAGTAGAATTAGTGGGCGACGTGCTCGACGGATCTTCAGATAGCGTAACATTTAACAAGCTGTTGCAAACACTCAGAGATGATATTCTTCAGATACGATTTCAGAATCTAGTTTTACTGAGGCTGCATGATTCAACAGTTGTGTTTAAATCCACTACACTAAACGGGCAGACCAGCTATGACTTTGCTGGGAGGTTTTTAGCTGACGAACCAGCGACTTCGATTTCAATCGCCGTAGCAGCTGGGCTCGGAGTTTTAGATACTCAACAGTCGGCAATTGACATAATAAACGGTCAGAAAAGGATAAGACCAAACAACGCTAACCCGCCTGGTGTATATCCGAACTTGGCTTCTGGTGAAAAACCCTCGCTAAACACAATTCTCAATACTTATCAGGTTGCGAGTGAGGAAAGGCGAATTCCTGGCGGGATTGTCGCCCAAGTAATTGGGCTAGACACGCCGGTGACAGACACCGAAGCGGATATGCTTGAAACACTTGGTGTGCACTCCGGAATAGCAGGGCTTTGGGAGTTCCAGTCTATTCGTGACTTGGCCTTTGAGGTTTCGGAAATAGTTTTTCCCCAGGATTCTCCAAACTCAGCAATACCGGGCCAGACTGTTGGAGACGATGGGCATCGTGATGCCTTTCGGCATGCTTTTTGGTCAGCGTTGCTAACGCTTCGGTATGGCGCTGAGTGGACCGAAGCATTCACCAATGCTCATGAGGGAGGAATCGGAAACCCAGCTGCTAAAGAGGCTATGGACCTATACAACAACAGTCAAGGAATTGGGATTGCTCAAAGCGTCGCGTTTATTGGTGGAGACTATTCATTCCCAACTCTTCAATCTCAGTTGGCACAGGCAATAACGGCGGAGATAACAAATGGCACTTTGGTGGTCATTGGAGTTCCCCAAGAAAAGTTGACAGTGAATCAGTGTTAATGGTCAGGCAGATTAGACGGGATCATTCCCTCCCAATCCACCAACAAAGACAGTCCGAAATCTGGCTTCTCTGTCACCATTGATCGGTCACCACTCTTAAC
>CAKZVF010000277.1 GCA_937921995.1 uncultured Pirellulaceae bacterium | reverse complement strand
GTGAAAAAAGGACAGGTGTTGGCCGAGATGGACGGACGCGAAGTGCGTCTTGAACTGTCGGCGAAAGTCGCCCAGCGCCAACAAGCGTTGCTACAGCGCGAAATTGAATTGACCGAAGGTAACGTGCCCAAGACGTTTCTGTCGGAGCTGGAGAACGAACGGTTGAGTTCCGAAGCCGACGTGCTGTCGTACCGTCAACAGCATCTGTCGGTCCGCAGTTCGATCGACGGGATTGTGTTGAGCGGATCCTTGGAACGCTCTGAAGCGGCCTCGGTCCGCAAAGGCGAGGTGCTTTTTGAGATCGGTCCGACGGATAAGATGCGTGTCGAGATCGCTATTCCGGCGGAGGACATTTCGCAGGTTCGTCCTGGCAATGACGTCAAGATCTGGATTGAGGGCCGCGAGGATACGCCGCTGACCGCTGAGATTAAGAGCATTCACCCGCGTTCGGAAATTCGCGAGGCAGAGAATGTGTTCATTGCCAAAATTGAATTTGAAAATAGTGACAATCAGTATCGGCCAGGGATGAAGGGGACGGTGCGTATCGATGGCGAACGCCGGTCGCTTGGCTGGTCCATGTTTCACAAATCGTTCAACTACATGCGATCGCGGTTGACGTGGTGGTAGTGTTGGTTCGTGCCACTTGTTTTCAGGGATGATCCATCATCTGTTTAACGGCAAGCCGGCAGGCGACTGCGTCTTGTGCCGCCAAACACGGTCGCCTGCCGGCTTGTCGTTAAACGGGTGTCAAGTAAGTGCGATCGGGCGCTGGTTGCCGAAATAGAAAACAGAATCAGTGGGATAACGTAAGTCACAGAACCAGCGGCTAGCGCCCTGCCGCTCACGAACAGAGCCGGACAAACGGAAGAGAATCATGTTACCCAACGAACAAACACTTCAATTCAGCCAAGCCAAACTCAAGGCCAAGGACAGCCTGCGATTTACGATGCGGCGCAGCGGCGGCGAAGTCTGGTACATGGTCGAGGACGAAATCGCCGGTAAGTTTTTCCAGATCGGTTTGCCTCAGTACACGTTGTTGTCGCTGCTCAATGGAAAACGGACCGTTAATGACGCGATGATGAAGACGGCGACGCTGCTGCGGCAAAACGCGTTGGACGAACAAGAAGCCGCGAATCTTTGTAAGTGGACGATCGAATCGGGTTTGGTGGAAACGGAGCTTTCGAGTTCTTCGTCTCGCCGGGCCGAAGCGGCCGAAAAAGAGCTGATGCGTAAGACCGTCTCTTGGCTCAATCCGATCAGTCTAAAATTCCCGATCTTCAATCCGGACGCTCTTGTTACGACGGCGAACCATTTCTTGGGCTGGTTGGTCAGTCCGGTGGGGGCGCTGATTTGGATGGTGGTGGTGATGTGGGGTGGTTTCACGTTTCTGACGAATGCTTCGGAGTTCGTTAATCGCCGCGTTTCTAGTTTTTCGCCTGACGATATTTTGTGGTTTGCGGTCGCTTGGTTGGTGCTGAAGCTGATGCACGAATTGGCTCACGGGGTTGTGTGCAAGCGATTCGGTGGCCGGGTGACATCGTTTGGGATTTTGCTTTTACTGTTTATCCCATTGCCGTTTGTCGACGTGACCAGTTCGTGGCGGTTTGCCAATAAGTGGTACCGCATTTTGACCTCGGCTGCCGGGATGCTGGTCGAGGTGTTCATCGCGGCGATCGCGTGTTTGATTTGGGCGGAGTCCAGTCCGGGGCCGCTGCAATATCACGCCGGAAACGTGATGGTGGCCGCGACGCTGCATACGTTGTTGTTCAACGCGAATCCGCTGATGAAGTTTGACGGCTACTACATGCTGTCGGATTGGCTGGAGATACCCAATCTTTCTGATCATGGACGAACATACGTGAAATCGGCCTTCAAGCGAATGTATTTTGGAAATGAAATCAAGCAACCGGTGGAGAATGGCTGGCGATCGACTGCCGTGAAGATCTACGGGTTTCTGGCGATCGCTTGGTTCTTTTTGATTTCGATCGGTTTGTCCCTGGCGGCGTCGAGTCTTTTTGAGGGCTTTGGACTTCTGATCGCGGTGGTCGGATTGACGTTGTGGTTCGGGCTGCCGATCGTCAAGTTCATCAAATACTTGGCAACGGGAACCAAGTTGGAAGCCCCCAATCGGCAGTGGTTTGCTGTCGCAGCAAGCCTGACTTGCGTGCTACTGGTAGGGTTTTTGTTTCTCTGCCCCAGCCCCACGGTGGTGTCGGCTCCGGTGGTGATCGACTATGAACCGCTGTCGATCGTGCGGGCAGAAGCGCCGGGGTTTGCGAATCAAATCCACGTGACCAATGGCCAGACCGTCCAAAAGGGAGACTTGTTGGTGACGCTGGAGAATCCGGATCTTTTGTCAGAGCTGAAATCTGTCGAAGTTGACATTCGAATCTCAAAACTGCGGATCAACGCTTATCTGGAATCAGAGGACATCTCGTCGTTGCAGTTGGAACGTGAGTTGTTGGCTTCGAAGGTCCAGCGGAGCGCCGAACTGCGGGCGCTGGTCAGCACGTTAGAAGTGCGGGCTCCGCAAGACGGGAATGTCTTGGGTTTGGATCTGGCAACCAAGCAAGAGACCTATCTACAACCCGGCGATGAGATCCTTTCGATCGGCAAGCATGGCGAGGTTCAGGGAATCGCGCTGGCAAGGCAGCAAGATGTTCAATGGTTGCGCGACCACGAGGATGGACGTGTCTATTTAAAGATATGGGGACGCAGTGAGAGCCAATTCGTCGATGGTGAGATCTCTCAGATTGACCCACGCGCCCGAGACGACATGCCGCATGATGCTTTCGCGGCGTCCAATGGCGGACCGTTGGCGGTCGTGCCGCGCGAGCAAGTTGAATCAGTCGACCATCGGGCTAAGGACGACGAAGACGACCTGATGCTGACGCAGCCGCGCGTGCCGATCGAAATTAGACTTTCCGCCAGTGACGCGCAAACGCTGTGGGCGGGACAGACTGGGTTGATGTATTTGCGCGGACGCGAAGAAAGCCTCGGCGGCTACCTCGGTTCCAACTTCATGCGTTTTATCCGGCACAACAACTACCGCACGCACGGACTTTAAAACAACGATTGCTGTTGCGGCAGCGGGGGTGGTGGATCGGAGAGGCACTCTGGTCCTTGATGTCGAGCGTTATTGACGTATGGGCTGACGGGACGTTTGGTCAGCAAATCTTCGGCACATGGTTTGAGCATTGATTTGAGCTGATCGGCGTCTGCGCGGGTGTCATCAATCCATCGGG
>CAKZVF010000276.1 GCA_937921995.1 uncultured Pirellulaceae bacterium | reverse complement strand
AAAGTTCCCTTTCATCCGCACCCCAAACGGCAATCATCGCCCAGCCAATAAAAGAAAACCACGTTCCAATTTTATCCAAGCGATCAAGCGATCCGTTGGAGATCCGCGAAACAAAACCTTTCTATGAATAACTTCTCAGATCACAAATCATCTGTGTTGGCAATCGATACCGAGCTTCCGCTATCCGTTTCCGGCGATCGCCACCTGAATTCGGGTTGGTCCAAACGTATTGTGCTGGGCAAGCTGGCCAATCTCGAAGGTGGACAGATCCAGTTCTACGATGCCGGGCAGATGAATAAGCTGGGCCAACCCGACTCCGATCAATTGGTCGTTCGATTGAAGGTCGCTCGTGAAGCGTTCTATCGCCGGTCGTTGCTGGGCGGGGCGATTGGATTCGCCGAAAGTTACATCGATGGGGATTGGGGGACCGATAATCTGACCGATTTGATTCGGATCATGATCCGCAATATCGACGGGGTCAGCAGGGTCGATCGCACTTGGGCGCGGGCGCGGTCGTGGATGCACCGCATCAAACATTTGCGGAATAAAAACACGGTCAACGGCAGTCGCAAAAACATCCAGCAACACTACGACCTGGGGAACGATTTCTATTCGTTGTTTCTTGACCCCACGATGAATTATTCGGCGGGTATCTTTGATCCTAAGGTTGCCAGCGCGAAGTTCGCTCATCAGGATTCTGAGCTCCATGGTGCTTCGCTGGTGAAGATGGACCGTATCTGTCAAAAACTGGCGCTCCGATCCACCGACCACGTCATTGAGATCGGTACCGGGTGGGGCGGACTGGCGATCTTTATGGCTGAGAATTACGGCTGCTCGGTAACGACGACGACGATCTCCAAAGAGCAGTTTGCGTTCGCGACTCAGGCGGTTTCTGATGCGGGATTAGAGGACAAGATCACCGTTGTGTTGAAAGATTATCGTGACTTGGAAGGCCAATATGACAAACTTGTCTCTGTCGAGATGATCGAAGCCGTGGGGCACGAGTTTTTGGATACATATTTCGCCAAGTGTAACCAGTTGCTCAAGCCCGATGGGACGATGCTGATTCAAGCGATTCTGATCGGGCAGCAAGCCTATCAATCGTATCGCAGAGGCGTCGATTTTATTCGCGCCTACGTGTTTCCCGGCGGATGCTTGCCTTCGGCCGTTACGATCAGCCAATCCGTCGGCCGCGTGACGTCCATGCGGATGCTTGATTATGAGGATATGACTCAGCACTACGCTCAAACATTGATGCACTGGCGTCGTTCGTTCATGGATTCTTTGGAGGAGGTCAGGGCCCAGGGGTTTGATGAATACTTTATCCGATTGTGGCATTTTTATCTGTGCTACTGTGAAGCCGCGTTTGCCGAACGTCGGTGCCAGAGTGTGCAAATTATGTTCGCCAAGAAGCAGAGCCCCATCGATCCGGCGGTAACGTCCGCGTAGCATGCGTCCTCAAACCACTCGACCTGTGAGCGGCACGGTCGTGGCATAGGCTTCCAGCCTGTGATTCCTGCTCGATTTAAGTCGCTTAGTCTTCTATGAAGACGTAGGGTCACAGGCTAGAAGCCTATGCCACATTAACTCAACATCCCGCTGGTTCGTCGAGTAACGAATTCCCGTTTTACTAAGAAGGTGGATCCATCTTGTCTCAACTTACGATCCTAATCATCGGTTTCGCTGCGATGGTGGTGATGTTCGCGCTCCTCTGGTTGCTCCAGTGGCGGATCAACAACGCCGGCATCGTCGATGTGTTTTGGGCGGCCACTGTTGGTGTGGTGGGCATTTTTTATTGCGCAACTGCTAACGGATTTCACCAACGGCGCTGGTTGGTCGGTGCGTTGATCGCTGTTTGGGCGGTACGGTTGAGCCTGCATTTATGGTCGCGGTATCGAGGGCACAAGGAAGACCAGCGATACACAGCGCTTAAACAGCAGTGGGGCAGGGCGGCTCAGTTTCGCATGTTTCGTTTTTATCAGATGCAGGGCTTGGGCGCGTTTCTGTTTTCGATGGCGGTGTTTTTGGCGGTGAAGAACGAGGCGGGTTGGTGGGTTTCCGATGGTATTGGCGTGGTTGTGTGGTTGGTCGCGATCGTGGGCGAGGCGATGTCGGATTACCAATTGCAGAAGTTCAAACGCGATCCCAAGAACAAAGGTGAAGTCTGCAACATCGGATGGTGGCGGTACTCGCGGCACCCGAATTACTTTTTCGAGGTGCTGCATTGGTGCAGCTACGTGTTCATTGCCTACGCGACGCCGTTTTGGTGGTTAACGATTCTGATGCCAGTGGCGATGTACCATTTTCTAACCAACGTGACAGGCATTCCGCTGTCGGAGAGGCAGTCGCTCAAGTCGCGCGGTGACAAGTACCGACAGTATCAGCGCACGACGAACGCGTTTTTTCCTTGGTTTCCTAAAGCAGATGGATAGGCTGGGTTGTTGGGCGGGAATTTTAATATAGGGCTTAGCGGGTTAACGTTGGCAGCGGCCGGTGGGAACCGGCCCTGCGCGAATTTGAAGGGGATGGAGGCTTAGATGGAAACTGCTGCGTATCACGAGGCCGGTCATGCGGTCGTTGCGTCGATCCTTGGCGGCAGAGTTGTCTCCGTTTCGATCGAATCGGAATCAGATGAGGTCGACGGCGACGCGGTCGTTGCGTGGAGCCGGGCAGGTCGTACCGATCGCGAGTTGGCGTTGGATGAGATTCGCGTCGCGCTGGCAGGGCCGATCGCCGAATTGGTGTATGCCGGCGAGTACGACTATTTGCGGATTCGCGAAGAGCATGCGGTGGACTGGCAGATCGCGCTCAGTTGCCTGCGCCGGCTCGAGATGAGCACGCAGCGCGAGGCGGGGCTGCTGCAAAAGACGGTCGCCGAGCTCTACCAAACCATTCGCCAAGACAACGTTTGGTCGTCGATCGGCGACGTCGCGGATCTGCTGGCCGTCCATGAGACCATCGAAGGCGACGTCGTGCGGGAGACGGTTGATTTTTGGCTTCGTCGGTAACGATCCGCAGGTAAGCTCAGCTAGAGCTTCCTTTGGCAGACCGACACGCTTACACGCCGTGGAAGTCGCGGATGACTTGCCATGTTTCTTCTGGTGTTTCGCAGTATTGAAACAGCTTCAGATGGCTGTCGCTGATGACGGCTTGATCGGCCAAGTATTGGAAATCAATGATGCCGTCCCAGTATTCCTTGCCGTAAAGGATGATTGGAATATCTTGCATCCGGCCGGTCTGCCGCAGCGTCAGGGCGGTGAACAATTCATCCAGCGTTCCAAATCCACCGGGGAAGCAAACGACGGCTTTGGCGCGGAGAAGAAAATGCATCTTGCGAATGGCAAAATAGTTGAACTGAAAACATAGTCCCGGCGTGATGTAAGAGTTGGGACGTTGCTCAAACGGCAGCGTGATGTTCAATGCCATCGACTTGCCACCGGCCTCGAACGCGCCGCGGTTACCAGCTTCCATAATTCCGGGCCCGCCGCCGGTTTTGATGAAAAATTCGCCATCGCGATGTTGTTTGTTGTAATCGGTGACCAGTTTGGCGAAGTGGCGACATTCTTCGTAGTAGCGCGATTTTTTGAGGACGTTCTCGGCACGGACCATGCCACGTTTGGCTTCGGCGCTGTCGGGGTCGGCCGCAAGTGCCGCCTTTGCCTCCGCCATTCGCGCTTCGGCTTGCTCCTTGGAATCGACTTGGGTGCCGCCGAAGACGACAACCGACGATTTGATGCCGGCGGCTTCCATTAATTTTTCGGGCTTGAGCAGCTCCAACTGCAAACGGATCGGGCGGAGATCTTCGCTGCCGATGAAATCAAGGTCCTTGTACGCGATTTCGTAGCTGGGATCGTTCATGATCGCATCGAGTCGTTCTTGGGCGTCGCTGTCTTCGGAGTATTTGCTCACGTCGTCTTCCTAAAAGTTTGGTCAATTTATGAGGTGTGTTTTTAGCATTTATTCAAGGGCGCATGTACAGCGATTGGACGCAAAACGGGCTTCAATCGTACTAAATTCAAAGATATTTCGCTAAAGGACCACCCCGCGCGGCTAATGCGTCTACCCGTTTGCTAATTTCAGGATCCTCGATCAACGGAGGAGCATGGAACGGCTTCACACGCGCGTCAATGACCAAGCTGCCGCGACACCCCCAGTGTTTATTTTCGGTGAAGGCGTCGATGCCGTCGATGTCGGTAGCGGGATTGCTGCGTGTGAAAACGGACCAGAGAAAATTGTTCAATGTCCTGCTGACGAACGAGGCGTCGTCCACCAAAACAATGAGTGGGAAACGATTGATGGGAGCTTGGGAATCATAACCTTCACAAAAACGGCGTAAGTCCGCGCTGGTGCGATGGTCGCCAGAATACTTGGGAGCCGTGACGGCAATTACTCCCGGCATGCAGATCTTTGCGTCGGTAAATCCGTCGGGCAGATTGAGTTCCGGGATATTCGAATGTAATTCTCGGATGGTTGGCCCGGCGGCGGCGATGACGATTTTCGATCCCGTATTGAATCCGCTGCCCGAATAATCCAAGGTGTCGATGGTGGTTTTGGTTTGGAAATGCAGATCGCGCGTCCAATCGACGCGGGCCAGCATACATTGGAAGAACGAATCGATATCGGCCGCTCTCAAGTTCGGTTGACAGGCCTCATCGATGATCCAAAGGTACTTGGCCAGCGACATTTGGCCTTGGCCAAGGATCGCGTTGGCTTGGGTGAGAATTTCTTGAGGAGCGGTGGTCTTTTGATAGGGCAAGTAACGTTCGCTGCCAATCGCCAGCAGCAG
>CAKZVF010000275.1 GCA_937921995.1 uncultured Pirellulaceae bacterium | reverse complement strand
CCTTGGAGCGCTTTGATCATCGGGATGCCACCATTGCGTTCGGCGGGAAAGAACTTGACGACTTCCAGCCCAAGCTCCAACGCCATTTCCAAATCCGTGGGGCTAGAGACGCCGGGGAAGATTGGCATGTTGTTGTCCAAGCACCACTGAACGGTGCGCGGATTCAGTCCTGGCGTGACGACGAACTTCGCGCCCGCGTCGGCGACTTGCTTTGCTTGTTCGGCGCTATGAACGGTACCCGCACCCACCAAAAAACCTTCGCGATTAGCAAGCGCCTCAATTGCGCCCAGTCCCGCTTCGGTCCGCAGCGTAATTTCCGCGACCGGCAAACCGCCGTTGATCAATGCCTCGGCCAAGGGCTGGGCATGCGAAACGTCCTGGATCGCGACAACGGGAATGATTTTTAACGATTGGAGTTCTGTGGTCATTGAGCTCATGGAACTGATTTCTGGTTTAAGTCTTCGGTCGTTTTAAGGCTTCGTTGAGAGTAATCAAATATTAGCTGTTATCTAATCGCATAGATTCAGCGATTTCGAGCACATTGTGCCCAGTTTGATACTCTCGCCGGAAATTGTTATCGTAATGACTGAAATTTCTGACGCCTCTGATTTAGGCGTTGACGATGAACTAATTGGGTTTAAGATTGTTAACAAGAGTTAGGGTTGTGAAACCTGCATTATATCCACTCTCGCAATCTCGAATACACTACTAGGAAATTCGATCAGACGATATTCCCTAACTGGACTTTATAGATGACATCAATTCGAGAAGAGATAACTGAAAAGATTCGAGACGAGCTGGTTGCTGGCAAGTTTCAGGCTGGCTTGGCGCTCCGCGAGGCCGAATTAGCGGAGCGTTTTGGCGTCAGCCGCGGACCGATCCGTGATGCTTTTTTGCAGTTATCGCAAGAAGGTTTTTTGGCTTACCAAGTCAACAAAGGGGTTACCGTCCGTCACCCGTTGATTGGTGAAGACCGAGAATTCATCGCATCGATTCGTGTTCAGATTGAACTTTACGTTGTCGGCAAGGGGTTTGATGACCTCAACGAAGAAGGTTTGTCACAGCTGGCTGATTCCCTCAAAGAACTCGAACTGGCTTGCGAAACGGGCGAAGTTGCGGCGATCGCCAAAGCGGATATGGCGTTTCACGAAACACTTCTGGTTGCCTGCGGCGGCGAAGACCACGTTCACTATTGGCGGCAGGTCTGTTCGCGCATGTTGCTGACGTACACACGACTTGGAAGTTACAAGGCTCTTTATCAAGAACATGTAAAAATTTACAACGCATTAAAATCGAAGATGAAAGACGTGGCGTTAGCTGCGATCAATTCGAACGTGACTTAAGATTGCCAAGCGGTCCATGTCTTGTTTTGGGGTTGGTTGCCAAGCGATTGAAACCGCTTCGCTGCGAAAATCGTCTCGTCACCACAACCACCACCCAAGGCAGGATGAAATAAATGGCAATAGGAATCGTATCGGCGGTGATCGCCGGCGTCATGTTGGGGCTCTACGCTCTCCCTGGAAAATACGTCAAAGGTTTTCAGGAAGAGAATAAGTGGAGCCTGTTTTTTTTGCTGACGATGTTCGTTGTGCCGCTGTTGACGACGTTTGCCCTGATGAAAGGTGTGGGGGAGATTTATTCGGGGTTAGAGACCAGCGTCCTGATCGGAATGATCGTCTCCAGTTTGTTCTGGGGGGTGGGCGTGATGATGTGGGGCAAGGCAATTGACTACATCGGTTTGTCACTTGGGTTCTCGCTGTTCATTGGAACTGTTTTACTGGTTGGAACCTGCATCCCTCTGTTTGTCAGTGGTATGCCGCCGGCTGAAATCGCGAAGCTGATCTTTACTGGTCTTGGCTTGATTTTGCTGGGAGTCTTCCTCAATGGTTCAGCGGGGATCGTGCGGGAGAAAGACGAAGCGAAGCTCGAATCGGACACCAAAGACGATGAAGCAGCAAAGCCTCACAAATCTGCCTCAACGGGCATCGCGATTGCCATTATTGGTGGATTGTTGGCGACGGGGTTTGCGTATGCGAACACCGTTGGTGCACCTCCATTAAGCAAGCTGAGTGAGGCTCAGGGAAACGCTCCTTGGATGACGGCTTTGGCGGTAATGTTGCCGATCTTTCTCAGCGGCGGCGTGATCATGACGGGCTATTTTGGCTGGCAGCTAACGCAAAAGAAAGCGTGGGGATCATTTAAGACGCCATCCTTTGGTACCAATGCGTTATTGATCTTCGTGATGGCGTTCTTTCACTATGCCGCGTCTGCCATTTTTGCTTACGCAGCTTCCATGTTGGGTGAAGGTGGTGATGCGATCGGCTATGCCATTTTTAATACTGCGTGCGTGGTAACCGCGATCATCAGTGGGTTGGTGGTCGGAGAATGGAAGAAGGCATCGGGTGCGGCGAAGATGTTGTTGTACGGAAGCCTGCTGTGCATGGTGGCTGGCGTTTTGGTTTTGGCTTACAGCAAAACAATCAAGGTCGATGCTCCGGCTGTGGACGTTGCCATCGAGTCAAAAATGCTCCCTGCCGCAGAATTGGAAGGCGTCAGAGCCGATATTGATTTCAGCCATAATATTGATCGCACAGGAGCCTAAATGATGAACATTCACGAAGCGCCCTTTGGCGAATTTGAAGGCAAGCCCGTCGAACTCTACACGTTGGACAACGGCAATGGCGTCGTGGTGAAGATCTGCACCTACGGCGGTACCGTGACTTCGATCACAACGCCCGACAAGGATGGCAACGCCGCCGACATTGTCTGCGGGTTTGACACGCTCGAAGGTTATTTCTCCGATGACTATAAAGGGAATTCGCCATACTTCGGTTGCTTGGTCGGTCGCTACGCGGCTCGTATTAAAGATGGGAAATTCACCGTCGACGGGAACGAACATCAAGTCGCTACCAATGATGGGCCCAATCACTTGCACGGCGGCGTCAAAGGATACGACAAACGAATTTGGTCGGTCGAAAACACGACCGAGGAAGACGATCATGTCGCGCTGACGTTGACGCTGGACAGCCCTGACGGCGAAGAGTCGTTCCCCGGTCACGTTGCGGTCACGGTCGAATATCGTTTAACCGCCGGCAACGAACTCAAGATCAATTATAAGGCAACCACCGATAAAGCGACGCCTTTGTCGCTGACCAATCACACTTACTTCAACCTCAACGGTTTCACCGATACGGTGCTGGATCACGTTTTGCAGTTGTCGTCGGATCGTTTCTTGGTTTGCGACGAAACCAATGTTCAGCTGGGCGACGAAATGAAAGTCGCCGGTTCGGTCTGCGACTTCAATTCCCCAAAACGTATCGGCGATGCGTTTGCTGAACTGGAGATGGGGTTTGAGCACTTTTACGTGTTCAGTAAATCACCCGATCATTTCGAAAAAGTCGCTCAT
>CAKZVF010000274.1 GCA_937921995.1 uncultured Pirellulaceae bacterium | reverse complement strand
CTTGTTCCAGAAAATCTGCCAACTTCAAGGCCTGCCCCTTGGTGTCCGCGGCCGCGTATTTGCAACCGCGACTGCCGGTGCACGCCACCAGACCGGCCCGCATACTGGTGGCCTGCCAATGCAACCCAAGTGCTTCGATTGCGGATTTGACCGCTTCGATCTGGTCATCGTCAATGTGGGGGATCAACAGGTTTTGCCAAACAGTCAAACGGATCGTGCCGTCTCCAAATTTATTGGCGATGTCGGCAACGCCGCGTACCTGATCGGCCTGCAAACGCCCGACAGGTAATACCAGCCCAACGTAAGATTTCCCGGATTGTTTCTGCGGATGAAATCCAACGTGCCCAAACCGGTTTTCGGGATCAGGGAAGTCCAGTTTTTCTTCGTCGACGCGGAGCAGCGGTTTGCCAAATTCGGTTTCGACGGCGCTCATGAAACGATCAAAACCCCAGTCGTCCAGGAGATATTTTAATCGTGCCTTCTTTCGATCGGTTCGATCGCCATTTTTGATGAAGACCTTCAGGATCGCTCCTGCCATGTCACAGCAATCATCGGGCGCGACTAAAACGCTGGTCGAACGCGCGAAATCCAAATGGCCGGTGATCCCGCCAAGCCGAACTTGAAAATAGACACCTGCCGGCATCGCTTCGGTTGCCAGATCGTCGGTGATTTCGACCGCGAAGAATCCAATGTCGTTGGTGTCTGACAGCGGGCTGATCGTGCCGCGTCCGTCGAAGGAAATGTTGAACTTCCGCGGCAACCCATAAAGCTCGCGGCGGTTGATCAAATACCAGTGCATCTGCTGGGCAAGCGGGAGTGTCTCGATAATTTCGTCGGTGTCAAAACCACTGGTGGGACCGGACGTCACGTTGCGAACGTTGTCTCCACCGGCACCTTGATTGACGATCCCTAAATTTCTTAAGCCCACCAAAACGTCGTGAGCGTTCTCGGGTTTAATTTCTCGGAACTGCAGATTATTGCGCGTCGTCACGTCGACATAGCCGCCGGCCAGATTTTCAGCCATGTCCGCCAGACCGCTGAGCTGCATGCTGTTGAGGTATCCGCCGGGAATGCGCATGCGGCACATGAATGAATCCTGTGCTGGGGCGACGTAAAACAGCCCCTGAGCCTTCATTAAAAATACGTCGGTGCCTTTGGGGAACTCGCCTTCCTTGCTGCGACTGGCGATGTCGTTCCAGATATCCAGTGGGTTCTTATCGCGTTTGGCTTTTTCTTCGTTGCACAGCTTTCCGCCATCGGCTTCGGTTTTGACCACCGCCTCGTGAAGGATGGCGTCTGGGCCAACCATCTGTGCACCGGCAGGGCCGACTCGAACAACTGCGCCGTTACTGCGACCGCTGTCAGAAATCACAGGTAAGCCACGAACTGTTCGCGCCACGTCTGCGCCCAGTGCGTAACCCTGCAAATAGTTTTTTTGCTTTTCGCTAAATCCGCTTGAGCCACCGGCAGCGGTTGATTCTTTGTCGTCTTTGTTGGTCATGTTATCAAATCTCGTCAGATGAATTGTGCCGTAGACAATGTTGCCAACCAGCAATCAATGGTCGTTCTAAAGTTGCCCTAGGGGTTACTCAGCTGAAACAATGTTGACTGAACAGTTTTTATAAGATGGTTGTCTGGAATACGGGTCGAAATGAGCTAACGTCAATTGGTTGATCTCCGAATAATGCATCGGCATGAACACTTGCCCTTTTTGTACCGTCGGCGTCACAAACACCCGCGCCGCAACTCTTCCGCGCTGGGACGAAACCGTCACGTGCTGGTGGGGGCGGAGGTTGAGTTGTTTGGCATCTTTGGGGTTAATTTCGACGTAGGCATCTTTGGGATACAGTCGGCGAAGCACCGATGATTTGTCGGTGCGTGTTTGGGTGTGCCATTGCGATGCCGTGCCGCGACCGGTCAGCAAAGTAAACGGATAAGCGGTGGTCGGCGGTTCGGGCATCTTGCGAGGCGCTTCGAACAACAGTTTTGCTTTCCCATCGGAGTGGTAAAATTTTCCGTCTTCGAATAAGCGCCGTTGGTTGTCCTTGAGCTCGTGCCCGGCTCCCAGAGGCCATTGAACTCCGCCGCTTTCATCCAACATTCGGTAACCGTCGATACCGCTGATGTCGCAAGGCTGTCCTGCGCTGATCTTAGCCAGAATCTTCAGAACGGCTTCGGGGTCCGTCCAATCTTTGAACATCTCTGCACAGCCCCAATAGTGGGCGACCAGCTGAAAAATCGAAAAATCAGAAAGGGCTTGTCCGGGGGCTCGCGCTACTTTTTTGATCAAGCCCAATCTGCGTTCGCTGTTGATAAACGTGCCATCCTTTTCGCCCCAACCGGCCGCGGGTAAATACAGGTCGGCCAAGACCGCGGTCTCGGTGGTCGGGTACATGTCCTGCACGACCAGAAAATCTAAACGGTCCAGAATCTCGCCGCAGAGATTTTGATTGATCCAGGAATGAGCCGTGTTTGTCGCCAGAATCCACAAACCGCGAATCTCGCCCTTGAGCACTTTCTCCAAGATCTGGTCATAGGAATCGCTGGCCTCATGCGGAATGACGGCGGCGTCGATGCCCAGTACATCGGCGACCTTTTGGCGGTGTTCGGGCTTGCCGAAATCGTGTCCCCCCAACAGCCCCGTTGTATTGCTGTACAAACGCGAACCCATCGCATTGCACTGGCCGGTGATCGAGTTGGCTCCGGTGCCCGGCCGGCCAATGTTCCCGGTGATCAGCGCTAGGTTGATGATCGCTTGAGCCGTGCGTGTGCCTTCGTAGCTTTGGTTGACGCCCATCGTCCACCAGAACGAAACGCGTTTGCCTTTTTCGATGGTGCGGGCCAGATAGTGCAACCGTTCAACGGAGATGCCGGTCGCCTCTGCCACGCGCTCGGGTGTGAAATAAGCAACGTGTTGTTTGAATTCTTCGTAATGGTTGACATTGCGAGCAATAAAATCATGATCGACCCAATCTTCGTTGATCAGGATGTTTGCGATGCCATAGAACATCGTCAAATCAGACTTTGGCTGAATTGCGTAGTGCTGTGTCGCCGAAACAGCGGTCTCGGTCGTGCGCGGATCAACGACGATGATTTCAGGGTTGTTCTTGTTGGCCAAAACGCGCTGCCACATGATCGGGTGAGCGATACAGAGATTGGAGCCGACCAAAATGATCACATCGGATTGCTCGAAATCGTCATACGTATACGGCGGTGCATCAAATCCGAAGGACTGTTTATAGGCCGTTGCGGCGGTGGCCATGCACTGGCGCGTGTTGCCGTCGCCATGTTTGATACCCATGCCGAATTTCGTCAACGCACCCAAGAACGCAAGTTCTTCCGTTGGCATCTGGCCGGTGCCCAAGAAAGCCACCGATTCCGGTCCATGTTCTTTTTGAATCGCCTTGAAACGATCGGTAAACTGCTCCATCGCAACGGACCAATCGACAGGAGCAAGTGCACCCTGATCGTTACGCAGCAGCGGCGTTGTTCCTCTGTCCGATGCCGACAGCGGTGCGAGCGCCTCCCAGCCCTTGGGGCAAGCCATGCCCGTGTTGACGGGGTAATCGGTGTTGGGTGTCAAGTTAATCGCTTCGCCATCGCGCAGATGAACGGTCAACGAACATCCAGTGCTGCAGAATCCGCAAACCATACTCGTGGTTGCGTTGGGTTGCTTGCGCTGAGGGACCAAACCCAAACCGAATTTGGAAGGTTCCAAAAGCATCTCTTGCGTCAGCGGACCGTCAAAGACGCGCTCAAACGGCGATGGGATCGGCAGTTTGTTGGTTAGAACCGAAGGCTTTTCAGTTGCCGGTGATTCATCAAGCGTGTTTGGTTGTTCGATCGACATCAGTTAGGGGCTCCCGGCATTCGTCGGGCGACCGACACGGCAAAAAACAAATAACGCTCTAGCAGTTCCGCAATCAACAGTAACGTCAATCCAATAATCGAAAGCACAAAACCGCTGCCAGCCAACCCACGGCCTAAACTTAAATTGCCATCGACAATAAACATCAGCGGCAGAAAGATTCCGCCGACAACTAAAAACCCAAAACGCAAAATGGTCGGCCAACGCATCTCGCCCAGCATCAAATTGACGGCGTGGCGATGGGGCGTGAAACGCACGGATCGAACGTGACTGAAAATCGAACCCTCAATAGCGATTTTGACAATCGAAAAAACGATCAAGGCTTTGCAAAGATCAATTGAGAGTTGGGTGAGCGTTGTTGAGAATCCCGATTCCGAAACATACACCGACGTAGCGATCAGTCCCACCATGACTGCCGCGGTTCCCAAAATGGCTGCCGTCAGGAAAAACAAACTGCTCGTGCGGAAGCTAGACCATAGCGGTCGCTTGGTGACGATGTATAACATCGCGCTGGCCGCTACGGCCACCGTTCCAAATATCGTCACCGTTAGTCCACTGGTCGCGTACAAAGTGTTTAACCAGTCCTCGGAAAGCTGCATCCACTGGGGGATGATTCCATCCAGGTACGAACTGGTCATCAGTCCGATTGCCAATAGGCTTGATGCGGCGCCGGCAAATAGGTTGAAGCCAAGTATTTCGCGCGACAGCCACGAGGTCCGCAGACCGGCCATCGCCCGATAGGCCTTCAAGGGCCGGCCCAAATGCAAAATGGCAACCGACAGACCGGCGACCAAAACAAGGAACCCGAAAACGTCGATGCGAAAGAGGGTCTCAGGACCAACGTCGGCGCTGAGTTGATTCACGAAAAAGTTCGTTGCAAAGATTCCAAACGCCATTTGCGTTAACGTCAGCATGAAGACCAACGGAAAATGTGCATGCAGCGGTTTGGACAGATAATAGTCGTCCGGAAGTAGGTTTCTGGGTAACACCCGTTTGGTGTTGTACCGAGTCGTTGGCATCGTCAAAGAAACATCCGGTGCTCCAGGGACGAGCTGGTCGGTTTCGCTGTTGTCGATTGTTTCTGCGCGACTGACGGTGCGAATTTTGATCGCTTGGTGAGGGCAAGCTTGCACACACGCCGGCGCTTCGCCGACGGCCAAACGATCGGCACACATGTTGCACTTGCGAACGATGCCTTTTGATGCACTGTAAGAGGGGACGTCGTAGGGACACATGAACATGCAGTACTTACATCCGATGCATTGGTCGTCCAAGTGCTCGACGATGCCCGTGATGGGATCCTTTTCGTAAGCATTCACCGGGCAGCCATGCATACAAGCCGGCTCTAAACAGTGATGGCACGCCGTTGTGACGTGCTGCAACACCGGATCCTGTTCGCCACCGCCAACCAGCATCCCAACGTTGCGCCAAAGTTCACCATCGTCCAACCCGTTTAAACTATGGCACGCCGCCACGCACGCTTTGCAACCACTACATGCATCCAAATCCACCTCAAAGGAATACTGCTCGTTCTCTCCCGGCAGTTCCAGCGGAATCAGGTTGCGGTACTTCGGTTCCAGTGCCGGCTTTGTCAGTGCGTAATCGAATTGCTGTGAAAACTGTTCGACGGCCGTGAGCTGTTGTTGTGAATTGATCAACCTATCAATCAGACCGCCGCTATCGGTCGGCGGTGGGTGGCAGCCGTTTTTCGGTGCGCTGATTACGGGCAAGTCCGTTGTGGTATCAGGCATGCTTTTGAATCTCAGAACTCATTGCAAGTAATCGTTGCCCGATAAGGACGATGGTAGAAGTAGATTTTGTTAAGCTCCAGTGGTTTGGAATTCCAAAGCTGTGACTTTCATCAGAAGCAAAACTAAGGCCAATCGGTTACCGATCCTTTTCTCTTGATCTGCAAAATCCTTAATGATCCGAAGTAAACCCGCGATTGGTCGCTAAGGTTGGCAGCCGCGCTTTGGGTCGTCAACTTTCTTGCCCAGTTTTACGTAGAGATAGCAAATCAAGTGATGCGGTGCTTGTTTTTCGTTCCGCGTTCGCCTAATTGCTGGGCAGTTCAATGCAAACTTGGGTAAGCTGAATCGGTAAGCAATTCGTGATTTCCTTTAGCGGTTGACCACGATCGGACGATTCACGTTGTAAGCTTGATTGTTAACAAATGCCGAAACTTCAGCTCCAAGCTAGAGTTAAGAAAATATTAGGTAGTCAACAGAGGCACAAATTGGGGATGCTGCGGTTAGGACACGGGTCTGCCAGCGGCACTGCAAAAAATCGCAACACTGAAACGATAAAGGCTTGCGGATGAAAGATTCAAACATGGATGCTCATCGTTTGGCGATCGGTAGGCGTTCCTTTTTGTCCAATTCGTTCGCCGGTATTGGCGCGCTGGCGTTGGCAAATTTAATCGGCGCTGGCCAAGCCCGAGCAACTCCCGGCGGCGATGGTAGAACTGCTTGGCCGGCGCTGCCTGGCGTTCCCCATTTTGCTCCCAAAGCAAAACGCATCATTCACCTTTGCATGGCCGGCGGGCCGTCGCATCTGGAGTCGCTTGATCCCAAACCGGAACTCGACCGCATCCATGACACGCCTTTTCCGACCTCCTTCACCCAAGGCCAGCAACTAGCTCAGCTGCAGAACAACGAACTCAAAGCCAGGAAGTCGTTCACCAAATTTAAAAAGTGGGGGCAGTCCGGGTTGGAGATGTCCGAACTGTTTCCGTACACCGGTGCCTTGGCCGATGAGATGTGTGTGATTCGCAGCATGAAGACGGAGCAGATCAATCACGACACGGCTCATGCTTTCATGAACACGGGGTCCATCATCAAAGGCCGGCCCAGCATGGGGTCGTGGTTGTTGTACGGACTGGGCGCCGAGACCGAGAATCTGCCGGGCTACGTCGTCATGATGTCTCAGGGTGCGGGAGCCCAACCCGTTTCAGCGCGTCAGTGGAGCGCTGGCGTTTTGCCCAGTAAATATCAAGGCATTGCGTTTCAATCCAGCGGTTCACCGGTGCACTACATTGGCAACCCTGACGGTGTCTGCCAATCGACGCAGCGCCAGGTCGTTGACGAGGTCCAACGGCTGAACGGAATTTTGGCCAAGGATCATTACGACCCGGAAATCGCGACCAGAATCTCGCAATATGAAATGGCGTTCCAAATGCAATCCGCCGTGCCCGAATTGACGGACATGGGCCAAGAGTCCAAGGCTACGCTCGACGCGTACGGCATCGACCGGCCCGGCGATGGTTCTTATGCCTCCAATTGTTTGCTGGCTCGACGTTTGCTTGAACGGGGTGTGCGTGTTGTTCAACTTTATCATCGCGCCTGGGATCATCATCGGAATCTTGAGAAAGATTTCACTTCGGCCGCTAAGGCCACCGATCAACCGACCGCGGCGCTGGTGAAGGACCTTAAACAGCGCGGGTTGTTGGAGGATACCTTGGTCGTGTGGGGTGGCGAGTTTGGACGAACGCCGATGGCGCAAGGGTCCGGACGCGATCATCACATCAACGCATTCAGTATCTGGATGGCCGGTGCGGGCGTGAAGGGGGGCATGGCCTACGGGGCGACCGATGAGTTGGGCTATAACTCGGTCGAGAACATCGTCAACGTGCGCGACTTGCACGCCACGTTGTTGCACTTGTTCGGCGTCGATCACAATCGTTTACGGGTTCAGTTCCAAGGATTAGATCTTGGGCTGACCGGTGTCGAAGAATCCCGAGTTGTGAAAGAGATCATTGGGTGATCGTCTAAAAAAAAATCTTACGTCCACCCCCAAATTGTACTCGTCCGAAATACAACCATGAACAATGAAACAAAGAAAACGAACTGGAAAAGAATCGCCAATATCTATTCGTCATGCCGGCGGCTGGCATGTTGTGTCATTGTTCTGTCATTGGCCCCGGCAAGTGTCGACGCTGAAAATCAGCAACCGCCCCAGCCCATCCCCGATGAAGTGACCTTTAACGCTCACATTCGTCCCATCATGTCCAAGACCTGCTTTGCCTGTCATGGGCCTGATGAGAAGAACAACAAAAGCGATTTTTTGTTGAACTCGTTTGAAACGGCGACCGGACCGCTCCCCTCCGACAGTGACTTGGTTGGCATCAAGCCGGGTGCCCCCCAGCAGTCCGAAGTCTATCTTCGGATCACTGGCCAAAGCGAAACCGGCGAACAGATGCCGCCTGCTGATTTTCATCACGAACTTTCGGAGCGCGACAAAGAACTTTTCCGACGCTGGATCCAGCAAGGAGCACAGTACCAGCAACATTGGGCCTACGCGCCCATCACGCGCCCTGACGTTCCAGCCTCCAAAGACCTCCCAACAACCAATCCCATCGATGCCTTCATCGTCGATCGTTTGGCGCAGGAGGGGCTCAAGCCATCACGCCGCGCCGATCGTGCCACACTCTTACGCAGGCTAAGTCTCGATCTGGTTGGGCTGCCTCCGACGCGCAAGCAGGTGCAAGACTTCATCGAGGACCGATCGGATGAGGCTTATGAAAAAGTTGTCGATCGTTTGCTTGCATCCCCACAGTACGGCGAACGGATGGCCATGTTCTGGTTGGA
>CAKZVF010000273.1 GCA_937921995.1 uncultured Pirellulaceae bacterium | reverse complement strand
AGACCGCCGGCCAAGATTTTGGGCACCGGTGAACTTAACTCTGCGAATCCGGCCCAATCGACTTGCTTGCCCGTTCCTCCAAAATCTCCGGCGACCGCCGCGTCGATCAAGATCGCTCCAACGCCGGCATCGGTCCAGCGTTTGATTTCGGCTTCTATCTCTTCTAGGTCCATCGCTGCTTGATCGCTGCGGGGCAGGGTGCGGATGGCGCGTATGTAATCCAGCTTCAACCCGCGATCGTTTGCTGCGACGATCAGGCGCTGCAAAAAATCGGGGGACTCGTCGCCGTGCAGCTGTACCGCGTGTAAGCCCAATGTCGCACAAATAGTTAGAATGTTTTCTACATCATCGTTCACGAACACGCCGACAGTCACGAGCCTAGACTGGGATTCACCGAGCGCCGCGACGATGGACTCAGCAGTCTCAAGATCCACGAACCGTTTGCCGGGAGCGTAAAAGTTCAATCCAATCGCATCGGCCGCAGTCGAGGCGACCAGCTTTGCGTCTGCGGGGGAAGTGACGCCGCAGATTTTGATCTTGAAAGGATGATTCATGCAGGTCACGATAATCGGTGCTGGAGCAAGCGACAAGCCACCACAATGACCGACACCCGTTTAACGACAAGCCGGCAGGCGACCTCGTTTTGTGCCGCCGAACACGGTCGCCTTCCGGCTTGTCGTTAAACAGATGATGAATCATGCTTTAAAAGATCAGCCACCGCCGCCAAACCGAAACTGACAACGCCGAACGACCACTAACCGACAAAGCCACATCATTAACACTATCCAAGAAGTCTGGGATCGCACTTTACTATCGCACCATGACCGGTTGCCGCTGCTGGTTTGCGGGGTTGCGGGTGTTTCGGGCTACAACGCGTTCCAGCAGTTTCGCGCCAAGTACGGTGATCAGGTTTTCGGACAACGACCGACACGGAACTGGCGGCTCTCGGGCGACGGCATCATTGGATGCGACCTCGAAGACACCGATTCGTTTCGCCAACTACTGATCGACCACAAAATCAAAACAGTGCTCAACTGCGGCGGCAGCTGTGCACTGAAAGCGTGCCAGCTCGACCCCGACATGGCCAACCGCGTCAACGTCTTCTGCGTGCAGCAACTGTTAAACGTCCTCGAAGGCACCGACATCCGCTTCGTTCACCTTTCGATTGATCTTGTCTATTCTGGAACAGGCAACGGCGGCCATGTGGAGACCGATGCCCCGGATCCGGTGACTGTTTACGGCGAGACTATGGTGGCGGCCGAGCAATTGATTCTTGATCAACGTCCTGACGCCGCGATTTTACGGATCTCGCTGCCGATGGGGGTCAGCTTCAACGGGCACGCCGGCGCGATCGACTGGATCGAGTCACGTTTTCGCAACGACAAACCGGCCACGCTGTACTTTGACGAAATTCGCACGCCAACCTATTGCCAGTGCCTCAACGAGACGATCGAGGACGTCTTGGCCAGCTCTCTTTCAGGCATCTATCACTGCGGTGGTCCGAGACGATTGTCGTTGTACCAAATTGCTCAGATCGTCAATCGCGTCGGCGGCTACGATCCGGATTTATTGATCGGATGCCCTCGGATTGAAGCAGGCCCCATTCCGCCTCGGGCCGGTAACGTCACGATGAACTCAAGTCGTCTCGCGCAGGCGATTGAACGCACGCCGTTTTTGCCGTGGCCGCTGAAGGAATCCCAAGTGCCCACTTCGGTCGATTGGCACTACGACCGCAGCAGTGGTGAAAGTGGCTCGCATCAAAAAATCATAGACGAACTTTACCACCGGCCCTAACGCAGCGCGATGTCACAGGCTTCGTGATCGGTAGTGGACGAGGTTACGAGTCCAGCGGGTGAGCGAAACGTTCCACCTGCTCCGCGACTATCGTTTTGAAGTGACGTTCGGTGGTGGGCCGGACTCGTGACCTCATCCACTACCACCGCTGGACCTTGCGAAAGCCCCAGAAAAGCGGCAGTTAAGCTATCCCGGTTGGGTAATTTTTGCGGTCGTTGGGCCGTTTCGAGCCTTCCCTTTGGGACAATAGACGGGATAATGGTGCCCCCCCCAAAGTTTGACGGCGAATTGGTCCGATGAAAAAGCTCTGAATGGCGACCAAACTGCGTCACTGCTCCATTGAAAAAGGTAAATGTTTATGTGTGGTATTGTCGGATACGTTGGCCCGCGCGTCGCGCAAGAGTTTTTAGTTGAAGGTTTACGACGTTTAGAATATCGGGGCTACGACAGCGCCGGTACCGCGACGCTCAATGGCAACAACGAACTTAACATCACCAAATCAGTCGGTCGCATCGCGACGCTGGCTCAAGAAATCGCCGCCGCCCCCTGCGAATCGGGCATCGGCATTGGCCACACGCGTTGGGCCACCCACGGTGCCGCCACCCAAAGCAACGCTCATCCGCACATCGGTGGCGAAAACATTTTGGCGATGGCTCACAATGGCGTCATCGAAAACTTCGCCGAACTGCGATCCCAATTGAAGCAAAAGGGCTATCAGTTCCAATCCGAGACCGACACCGAAGTCGTGGCTCACCTGATCGCGTCTTACATCGAACCAAAATTAAAAGAAGCTGGCGATG
>CAKZVF010000272.1 GCA_937921995.1 uncultured Pirellulaceae bacterium | reverse complement strand
AAACCAGGAGCTTCGATCTCCTTAGGAACAAAGTCTTTATATCTAAGCATCGCACAACACCTTTACTTTGCTACGTGGAGGCCATGGAATGTTGTAGCCAAAATCAACTTTCGGATAAGTGGTCGACGTCGGCAAGATCCTGTGGCCGCCCCGACGCAACCTTGTTTGCAATCAGATCTTCTCGGTTGATAAACAAAATCTCAACATCATCTGCCGAGCCCACAGATCGCCGGTCATAGCATTGAGAAAATGAAACGCCCGGTGGCGTTGTGATAATGTCGATTCGGTGCGGCGGAAATCCAAGCTGTAAAATCCGGTCAGGTGTCATCAAATCGGTTTTGGTAATGCCGACATCACCAAAACCAAACTCATCCAACGCCTGAAGCATTCGATCGGCGTTGGAAGTTTCAACTTCAACCCAAAAATCAATATCCTTGGTATATCTGGGGTGACCATGAAAAGACACGGCATAGCCACCAATCACCAGATACCTAACCTGATTCTTGTTCAATAATTCGATAAACTCTTTGAAGTTTTGGTTGAGATTCATGTTCATTGTGGTACTCGTTTCGAATGGCCTCTAAAGCACCCAACCGCTCCTCGGGCGTCCGCGTCATCCAGTACGACCGTTCTTTGGGCTGCTGGTCGATCGCGCACTTCCGCACGACCTTGGCTATTTTTTGTTCTTTTTTCATCAGCCTTTTCCATTGCTTAAACGGAACAACGATCTCTACTTTTGGTAAACCTTTTGGGTTTGAATATAACGTTCTACAGAGCGCGGCGTTTGATACCGGAAGCTTTTGTCATCGGCTGCCGCGGCGCGGATGGCGGTGCTGCTGATGTCGATCAGCGGGGCTTGGATCGCCAACGATTTGATCTCGGCCAACTTTTGCTTATCCACAAACGGTGAAAGCAAATCAAAATCGACGTCGCCCGAGCCCGGACGGGCCATCACCAGTGGCGTCGCCATTTCAAGGATACGTTGCGGCTCTTTCCAAGTCGAAAATCCATTGAGCGAATCGCCGCCGATCATCAAAAACAGCTCATCATCGGCATGTTGCTGGCGCAGCTGCTCAAGCGTTTCCACGGTGTAGCTGACGCCGCCGCGTTCAAGTTCGATACTAGAACGAAGAAACGATGGATGGCCACCGATCGCTAAATCGATCATCTCGGTCCGCTGGCGGTCGGTACCAAAAGCACCGTTCTCTTTGTGTGGCGTTTGGCTGCTGGGGATAAACAGAACCTGATCCAGTTCCCCTTGTTCCCGGCAGTGTTCGGCCAAAATCAAATGGCCGACGTGGATAGGGTCGAAAGATCCGCCAAAAATCCCAATGCGCATATTGTTGTCCAGGTGCCGGTGGAGGGGCTTCTGCAAACGTCCAGAAGCATTAACTAAGCCACGAAAAATAGCAAAAGCTGGCTCTTTTGAACAGCCTTGGCAGCAGCGTCCATTTAACGTCTGGCCGAATTTGGTAAGCTCCACGTTATGGCCAATGAGCAAAATTCTCTTTTCGATACCGATCCCCAACCATGGAATCTCGACGACCAAGACGATTGGCTGGCCGCGCGGATTGCGTTCGCCGAACAGCCCTACGGCCCCTACGATTACTCGATCCCCGCCCATTTAGAATCAGCCGTCAAAGCCGGAGTGAGAATCGAAGTTCCACTGGGGCGATCCAATCGTAAGATGACCGGTTACTGCATCGACATCATCGGCCCCTTTCATAAGTTGGCCGCGTCGGTGAACCCCGGCCGCATGAAACCCATCAGCCGCGTCGTCGATGACACGCCGCTGATCACACCGGCGCTTTTAAAACTGGCGCACTGGATCAGTGAATACTACGTTTGCGAACTTGGCATCGTCATCGAAACGATCATCCCCGCCGGTGTCCGCAACGATTCGGGCACGCGCGAGATGCTGTTTATCAGCCTGGCCGACGATGTGCGCGACAATTTTGACGCGCACCGTTTGACGCCGCTGCAGAAAACGATTCTGCAAACGCTGGCCAGTTCGAATCAGGACTGGACGCCGCGCGAACTGGGCGAAACGGTCGGTTGTACGCAGGGACCGATCTCGACGCTTCGCCGACGCGGCTTGATCGTCACTACCTCTCGGCGGGTTCAGCAGAAAACGCATGAAATTCGCGCCGAACAGCGCGTCGCGAACTTTCAGCTCAACGCCGAGCAGCAATCCGCTTACGACGCGATTGAAAAACACATCGACGCCGATTCCCACCGCACGTTTTTGCTGCGCGGGATCACCGGCAGCGGCAAAACGGAAGTTTACATCCAAGCCATCCAAAAAGTCGTCGAACATGGACGACAGGCGATCGTACTGGTGCCCGAAATCAGCCTCACACCCCAGACGCGCCAGCGCTTCCGCGCCCGTTTTGATCACGTCGCCGTTTTGCACTCGCATCTCACCTCCGCCCAACGCGCCTGGCACTGGAAACAGATCGCGGCAGGGAAGGTGCAAGTGATCATCGGAGCACGCAGCGCTATTTTCGCGCCGACACGCCGATTGGGCCTGATCGTTTTGGATGAAGAACACGATGGTTCGTTCAAGCAAGACAAAGCGCCCCGGTATCACGCGCGCGACGTCGCCAATTGGCGGGCGGCTAACGAAAACGTGCCGCTGGTGCTGGGATCTGCGACGCCGGGGCTTGAAAGCTGGCAACGCGCCAAAACGGGCGACTATGAATTGCTGCCGCTGGAGAAACGAGTGCTGGATCGCCCGTTACCCGACGTCGCCACGATCGACCTGCGTGTCGACTTTGGAGGGCGCAAACGATTCAGCCCCATCAGCCAAAAACTCCGGCAGGAGATCAACACCGCGATCAGTGACGGCGGCCAAGTCATTTTGCTGTTGAACCGGCGCGGGTTTTCTACGCGCATCCAGTGCCCCGGATGCGGACATGTCGAGTATTGCCCGGATTGCTCGATTCCGCTGACGCATCACATGAAGGGCAGCAAGGCGGTCTGTCACTATTGCGACCACACGATCCCCGAACCAAGAGTCTGTCCCGATTGTGGTAATCCGGCGATGAAGTTTTCCGGATTAGGGACGCAGCGATTGGAACAAGAAGTTCAAAAACTGTTCGACGTGCCCATTATGCGGATGGACACCGACACGATGCGAAAACCAGGCAGCCATGAGAAGGCGCTGGCTCAGTTCCGCGCCGGCGACATCAAGATTCTGCTGGGCACCCAGATGATCGCCAAAGGTTTGGACTTCCCCAACGTGACTTTGGTGGGCGTGATCAATGCCGACACAGCGCTGCACTTGCCAGACTTTCGCGCGGCCGAACGAAGCTTCGGACTGGTGACCCAAGTTGCCGGCAGGACCGGCCGCGGTGAAAAAGGGGGCCGAGTTCTGGTGCAGACCTTCAACCCCGACAACAAAACGATCATCGCCGCAACCCGCCATGACTATGTCGGTTTCGCGGACGCCGAACTGCCGGTGCGTGAGGAGTTCGCTTATCCTCCCTTTGGACATTTGGCGCGCATCGTCGTGAAAAGCCCGATCCAATCAAAAGCCGAACAGATGTCCGAACATATTGCCGAATCATTGAACGTCGCGGCCGAAGATCTGCAAACGCCAGTGGAGGTCCTTGGTCCCTCAGTGGCTCCGGCGGAGAAACTGCGTGGGTTCTATCGTTTCCACATGCTCATTGGCACCACAACGGCGGGGGTTCTCCAGCCTGTCATTGTGCGGGCTAAAACAAAAATCAAGCCGATCGACGATGTGCAGTGGATGGTCGACATCGACCCACAGGATATGCTATAGAAGATACGTTCTCCGGTTCGTACAATTTAGTCACACACTTCGTACATAAACACGGAACTTCATGTCTTATCGCGGCATCAAACGCATTCTTGGCGAATCGAGCTTGGAGAGGAAGATCCTTATCCTGTTCGGCGTTTGCCTGCTGTTGCTGATCGCCGGTTCCTTTCTCTGGGTCAGCCGCGTTACCGAAGACGTGATCCGCCAAAACACGCGCGACAAAGCAAAAGGGCTCTTCGGCGACTTCATGCTGCGAACGCACCTCAACAGCGTGATGTTCAAAGAGGATCCCGATGCCAACCAATCGCTGCGATTGCTTTACGAGGCGATCAGCACCGAAGTCAAAACGACCCAGTACGATGCCCAAACGATCGTCCTCCAAAATAGCGTCGGCCGCACCGCGATCAAACCTAACCTTGCCTCTGAAGCCAATGAGATCCGCCGGCTCCAAGAAATATCAGCCGCCGCAGCTGAGCAACAGACGCATTTCAATCGCTTGATGAAAGAAGCGGCCTTGTCCACCGATCGCAATTTGCAACCGGAAAAGGAATTGCCGATTGAACCTGATGATTTCAGTCCCGCTGATCCAACCATCGAGGATGATTTCACCTTTGATCAAAACTATGTTTACTACGCGCCGATCATTTTCAAGCAAAAGTGTATTTATTGTCACGAACCGATGGGTTCTGAAGTCGAAATTTTGGCTGCGATTGAATCTGACGCGAGCCCCCAAAAACTGGAAGAGATCAAATACAAAGCGCGTGACCAAGCCCCGTTGACGTTTCTCCGCATCAAGCTGGATTACGAACAGGCCAAATCGGCGATCACGCGCAATCGAGCGATCCTAATTTCGGTGGCGATCGTCACCGCCGTTTTCTCGGTGGTCGCATGTTGGTTGATCGTGCGTTACGTCGTCATGAAACCACTGAAGCACCTGCAAGATGTCTCCGATGAAATTAGCCGCGGTCAAATGGAAGTCCGTGCCGAACTGTTCACCGGCGACGAATTCGAGAGTCTTTCCAAATCGTTCAACCGCATGGTGCGTCACCTTTTGGATACGCAGACCGAACTGCGTGGCGTCAACGAAGATCTCGACCGCAAAGTCGACGAACAGGCGCAGCTGAATCTGAAGCTCTACGAGATGAACCAAGTGAAAAGTGAGTTCTTGGCAAACATGAGCCACGAACTGCGGACGCCCCTGAACAGTATCATCGGGTTTTCAGAAATTCTAGAAAACGCCAAAGGCTTGGAAGGCAAGCAGGTTCGGTTTGCCAAAAACATCCGTAACTCGGGGCGATTGCTATTGGATTTGATCAACGACATCCTTGATCTGGCGAAACTGGAAGCAGGGAAAATGGAGGTTCGTCCCAGCGAGTTCCCCGTCAACCAATTGATTGGTCAACTTTGCGATATGGTGCGCAATTTGGCTGAAAAGAAGAGCATCGCATTGGTCTTCAAATCCGACCCCACCGATCCGAATCTCTTTCAAGACAAAATCAAATTCCGTCAGATCCTGACCAACCTCATCTCCAACGCGATCAAATTCACGCCCGAAGGAGGGCGCATTGTCGTTACGGCGCGCCGCGTCAACAACGATGCAACCGACCGAATCAATTTGACTGTCGAAGATACCGGCGTCGGTATCGCGGAATCCGATCAAGAAATCATCTTTGAGAAATTTCGCCAAGGCCTGTCCGCGATCGGCAAAGATAATCTCACGCGCGAGGTTTCGGGAACAGGATTGGGGCTCTCGATCGTCAAAGAACTTTGCAAATTATTGGGCGGTGAAATTGCACTTTCCAGCGTCGTTGGTAAAGGCTCTACCTTCAGCGTTTCGCTTCCCTGCAACATTCAAGTGGTGCCAAAGATCAATTCCGAGATCGCCGAAACGATCGAAGAGATCACCAAAGGCAACCGAATCGACTTCGGGCGAACCAGCCAAACACCGCAGGTACCAGAGGATGACGAAATCGAAAACAACGAAGCAGCCGATAACGCGGTCTCATAGAAATACCTCACCCCCGTAGTGGAGTCTTGTTAAAGCTCCCGCCCACTGCGATTTCTTCGCCATCCCTAAACAAGGAAATTCTGAGCTCAATTCCGATTTCAATTCCGAGACGATAGAAGCGCCTCTGGCAAAGGTGACCTTGGATTTTTAACAAAATCCACTACGAATTTGGAACCTATGCACTGCGATATTGCCGGATGTAGAATTTTCACTTGACCCGACTCCGAATTTCTGCCTAAAGTTGTTGTAGCGTATTAACAACAGGAATCTGTTCACGGAGCTCGTCATGGATCACGACACTGATCTTGCCGTCAATCGTTACTTTTCCGGCATTGCAGAAGCGACGTTTCAGTCGCAGCTGGGCATCGTTGATCCGCCTTTGGTCGATTACGTCAGCGATCTGCTGATACGATTCGTGCATAACGATGTCGTCCATCGCGCCCGAGGGGTCAGCGGACGCCGATTGCTCAGCGTCCCCGAAATGGTCATCGAAGCATCCTCTCGTTTGGGCGACGCTCGCCGTGAACTTCACCAGCACATTGGCGATTTCACTCTGTTCTGGGCCGGCGTTTACCCCGAAGCGCTCAAGCAATCCGACGATGGGGAAAAGTTTGAAACCTACCGGTCTTTTGGAAAACGCGCCTATCGAATGGCCAGCGAAATCGAATCGGCGCGCGAGGATTTACCACCGGCGGGACTGCTGGAGCGACTAAGTGACCGCTTCGACCTGTGTTGCTATGGGCTCAGAGAAGTCCGACGCATGTGGGAGACCGGCGATGGCTCAGATCATTTGCTGATCAGCTAGTTAGCTAGCATAGGCAATCTCTCTGTCCGCGCCGCCAACCAAAATCTAGACTCGGCTTCCATCTACTTCTAGTGATCCATCCAGATTCTCGCAGGCAAGGAAGCCGCAATGTCTGAACGTAACCGTTCCACAAGCTCGTCCAGCGAATACCCAACCTCAGAGCGCCCGAAACACCGCAAGCGCCGCTGGCCGTGGTTGCTTTTGGTGTTGCTGATTCTGTTATTGGCGCTGCCCAACCTGATCACGCTGTTTGGACTGGAGCGTCACGCGATCGACATGGCGCTGTCGGACTTCAAAGGCAAACTTACGGTCGGCCGATCATCGGTAGGATGGTTCCAACCGATCACACTGAAGAATGTTTCTGCGGTCGATGAAGCAGGCCAGCCACTTTTCAGCGCTGCCGAAATCAAAACGTCAAAGCGCCTCTACTCATTCATCAACACCAACGACTTTGGCCACATCGAATTGCAGCAACCGGTCATCAATCTGCACTTGCGTCCCGACGGCAGCAATCTCGAAGACGCTTTTGCCAACTACCTGACCAAATCCAACTCAACACCAGCGACACAATCGACAACAACCAACGCCCCCACCGATCTGCCCAAAGTTTCGCTCAGCATCGTCGACGGTGCCGCGACGATCACCTCCAGCACCACACCCGAGGCCTGGACGGTGGACCAACTGAACATGGCCACGGAGGTCAAATCCGAAGCGGCACCTGTGGCGTCGGCCATTCAGTGCCGCGTGACATCGTTTCTTCCTGATGCAGGCGGCGCTCGAATCCCACAATCTTCCGGCAATCTGAACCTGTCCGCACAAGTCGACGCCGGCCAGCAGAACCTGACGCTCAACTCCATCAGCGCGTCGGTACAAAGCCAACAGCTGCCGATGTCAATCGTTGGACCGCTGGTTCAGCGGTTCATCGGACCGACTGAGGTGGCGGGTAATTTAGACTGCGCGATCGTTGCGGCTTACGATTTAAAAAACAGCTCCGTTGCCGCCAATGTCCAGTCACTAAACCTCTCCCAATTGCAACTGGCCGCTCCTGAGTTAATGGGCAACGATCTATTTCGTCTGGCCAACGCCAGCGCCAACGGAAAAATCAACTTATCGCCGGCGCTGTTATCGGCCGACAATTTCAAATTCAACACCGACGTCGGGCAGGTCAACGCCGACGGCAGTTTTGATTTGAACCAGATCAACCAGCTTTCAAGCGGCGCGGCGATGCCTGCGACCGATTTCCAAATGGATGG
>CAKZVF010000271.1 GCA_937921995.1 uncultured Pirellulaceae bacterium | reverse complement strand
AGATGATGACGATGTTGGGCGGCCGTTGTTCTGCACTGGCACTCGAACAAGTCACAACCAACAGCCAAGAGAAAGCAGTTAGTAAAACCGCGACCGAAAGAGATTTCTCTGCACGCAACATTTCCCCCAACCCTTCAAAATTGCTCATGTTTCAACACTCAGGTTATTTTTTTATTGTTCCTATTTTCGCGCTCACCCAAGATCGCCCCAAGGCATCTCATCAAGCGACAAGTTAGATAAAGGGGCACTGGGGGATCGCTTTGTATGCAAATTTTAGCTAACGCCTCGATGCAATAACATCCACGCAAAAGAAAAGATGTGCCAAACCAAATGACCTGGTGCAAAAAACACCGTCAGTTCTCAATAACAGAAATGGTTGTTTACCCAGTAGGCCAACAAAACATTATCCGGCCGCTAGAGCTTGCTGGGAAGTCTTTCGTACTCGCTGTGATTTCCAATCCAAAACCACACAATGACATGTTTTCCCACAATCGGCCGATCTTAATCGCTCAAAACATCGACGGTAATCGAGCGGTACCAAACTTTGTTGCCGTGGTCTTGGAAACAAAGGTGGCCTTTGGAGTTCTTACCAAATTTCTCCCACGTTTTGAATTTGCTGGCTTCGACTTTTTCCTTCCAGTCGGCGCTTCCAATCTCCGCATCAACGACTTTGGAGCCGTTGAGCCAATGTTCGACTTTGTTTCCGTTCAAAACGATCTTGGAGGTGTTCCATTGGCCGACAGGATTGAGCGTCTTATTTTGTGGAACGTACAACGCATACAACGCTCCTGCGGACGTCGATGGTTTTTTGCCGTCGTGGTGTTTGGTATCGTCAAGCACCTGATACTCGGGACCACTTAAGTAGGGTTTTTTGTCCCCCAGTGAAACGCGATACATCACACCGCTGTTTCCGCCTTCTGAGATCTTCCACTGGAACTTAAGCACAAAGTTCTCAAACTCTTGCTTGGTGACGATGTCGCCGGTGCCCTTGGTCCCGTTGAAGTGTAACGTTCCGTCTTCCACTTTCCAGCCTGCACCAATCTCTTCTTTGTGATAGCCACGAAATTGATCCATTGAATCTCCGCCAAACAAAACGATCGTCTCAGGCTGTCGCGTCGCCGACCACTGGCCGGCAGCCAGATCTTCACCGCCAGGGCCCTTGACCGTCCACTGCCCCTGAAGCGCGTTGTTTGATTTCCAGTCTGCAGAAATGACGACCGGTCGGCTCTCCCCTTCGACGTCAAAGTCGAATTTCATTTCAAGCTTTTTCCCATCCAAGACCACCTCCTTAAGATCGAGTTCGCCATCTTCGCCAGATAGTTTGCCGCTCAGTTTTGACTTGTCACCGGTGAGTACAACGTCTGCTTCCATCGTTGTACCATCAGGCAATACGGCCACTGATTGCCATGTGCCTGCCACGGTCTCCTCGGTTTTATTCTGAGCAACAACATCGCAAGTCGCGATCGACAACAGTGAAGCAATAACGATCAAAAACGCAGAAAGAAAACGGAATCGAACTTGAGTCATAATTTCACCTATGGAATCTTTGAATTTTAATCTATTGCCGGAACTCAGCCGAGCCAGCACGGTTATTAGATTCTACACCAAAACAAAGACATGCTGTTCGATGTAGCAGACGTCTACATCGTCTACTGTATGGAAACCCGGCAACTACCAGAAACCACTCTGGCGAGCCGTGCTTATTGGAAATTCTGAGGTTCAAAGATTCGCTCTCGTTGCGCAGCATCGTCGTGCCCAGTGTTGGGGTTTTGTAATTGAGCCTTAGATATTTACATCTCAGAAAGAAACCAATAAGACAACGCTTTTTATCCGTCGCCCTGTCGACCTTGGCACTGATTTGGATATTGCTGCAGACCGAACCGCCAACAACACGGTAGTGTTCTGCGAGGCCAAGTTTGGCCTGTTCATTCACTTGGACGTTTACGCGGTTCCGGCGGGGACTTATCACAGGGCAAACAGATTTCGGGCATCGGTGAGTGGAGCATGAATCTCGGCAGCATCGGAAAAGCCTGCCGTATCAGAATTGCAGTCGGCAAGAAATCTCACAGGCCAACCATTCCCGCGACCGGTGGTTTGGAAAACTTCCAACCCTTGGACGCCGGAAAGATCAGAACCGATGAAGCTGGCGACGTGACGATTCACATCGCACCCGTCCGCGAGGAATAGGCCCCCATCAACATTCGATCGGTCGAATTGACGCTAGAGAAGTAATCGCCATGTTTATCTCGCCGCCCCCCCAAACAGGGAGGGTGAGTCTAACATGGCGGTGCCGAACCACCCTTTACGTCGCCAAGGCTAAGGCTAAGGATTGTTCTCGCGGGGCTCTTTTACGTAGCAGATGCTCAATTACGGTGCGTGGCTGCGCGCTCGGCGGGGCTCCGACCTGCGCGTTTATGGCTTGCATAAAAGAAACAATAGAAAAAATTAATAAAACCAGAGGCCAAATTAGCAACTCTGTTGGTTAGCATTGCAAAATATTACTTTGGTCTGCCGATGATTATTTCTATAGGCAGAAACGTACTTCGAAGACTTCCTCCCTAAGTGCGATCAAAATTACCTACCTAAACTTCTTTTAAAAAGGTACCTATGTCCATTGAAGAGAGAGTCATCGATTCTATCGCCGAAACAACACGCTATCCCAAGGAGCTACTTACAACCAACGCGGACTTAGAAGTGGATCTGGGAATCGACTCGGTGAAACGGGCTGAGATCACCCTTGCACTTGGTGAAGCTTTCGGGCTCGATCTTATGGAAGAGGAGCGCGACCCCAACGTTCGCACAATCGGTGACGTTGCAAAATGGATCGAGGGATTTTTAGCCAACCAAAGCACACCTTCGCCACAACCAAACAATGTTGCTCCCCATCTGCCGGCAACGATGCCGCCACCGCCTATGGGCCGCATGAATAACGCACCTCCAAGTCAGCCCCTTTCAACGGGAGGCGTCAACGGATTTTCTTATTCCCAACCCAATCCGACGTCTCCCTACGCCGGCGGCGCTCCCTACACCAACGGCGCACCGGCTCCCGTGGAAACGGCACCTATCGCGGCCGGTGGGAAATCGTTTCAAGGGCGCGTCGCGCTTGTTACGGGTTCTGGTCGAAGCATCGGTCGAACGATCGCAAGAATGTTGGCCTCGCGCGGTGCCACGGTTGTCGTGAACTCGTTCCACTCCCGCGACGGAGGCGAACAAACCGTTAGAGACATTATCCAAAGCGGAGGAAACGCGATTCACGCTTGGGGTTCTGTCGCCAACCCTGAACACGTCAATTTGATTTTCAATCAAATCCAAGAACAGTTCGGCTATCTGGACATGCTGGTTTGCAATGCTTCGGATGGACGCATCGGATCGTTTTCGGACATTGGTCCGGACGACTGGGACCGCGCCTTCCGCACCAACGTTTCGGGTCACTACCAGTGTGCGATGCGTGCGGCTCCTCTGATGCAAACGCGCGGAGGCGGATCCATTGTGACCATGTCTGCCCTTGGAGCCCATCATTTTGTCGATGGGCTGGGCAGCCAAGGCGTTGTCAAAGCGGCCGTTGAGACGTTGACGAAGTATCTCGCTTGCGAATTAGCCAAGTACAGAGTTCGCGCGAATTGCGTTGCGGGTGGTCCGGTCTACGGCGATCTCCTGGATAAATTCCCCGATGCCGAAGCGCGGCAGCACCTTTGGGAATCGCTGTCTCCCGGTGGCGAACTGACCAGTCCGTTAGATCTGGCTCGTACGATTGCGTTTCTGTTGAGCGACGAGGCGAAGGGGATCAACGGTGCGGTTTGGCAAGTCGATCAAGGTTTTTCCGCAACGACCGTAGGCCACAATGCCCAAGCAGGACAAGCATCTCAAGCAGCACCAAATGGGACGCGTCAGCCACAAGGCGTCTCGTAAAGCTCCATGTCATCTTTGTACGACCTCCAAGATTTCAGTAGAAGAAGATACGCCAATGGCATTTTATGCGACTCAGTACACGATCCATTTTGACGACACGATGGCATACGGCAGCCATCATTTCTTAACGGCATTCAAATTTCAGTGTGATTCGCGCGAAACCTATTTGTTTGGTGAACGCATTTTTGACCAACCGGGCGTTCCTGAGTGCCTCGCGAGCATTCATCTCTTCACGGGTGAAGCTTACTCGAGAAACCTCAGCCCTTGCATACTCGGTGACCGAGTCGCGATTCTGCTGACGTTGGAAGAGTGGGGCCGTATTAGCGCTCGATTTTGTTATCGCATCATCAGCGCAGAAGGTGAGCCCGTTTGCGCTGGATTCCAGACGCTTATTTGTGCCGATCCGGAAACTGGAAATCCAATTCCAGTCCCCAAGCCGTTGCTCGATGCGATGAACTCGATGCGTGAGATTGAAGAGCCCCACGAAAACGGCTCGTTTCGCGATCAAGTCCTACAAGGCGGCGATGCCGTCGACGGTCTGTTTTCGGACACGGTGTTTGCGACTGCCAAGCAATTTCTCTCTGAGCGGTATCCCAAGCCGGGTGTGATCCCCGCAGTTCTTTCCACCCAAAACCAAAGCTTCACCACAGCTCCAACTCCATCGGCAACTCCAACTCTAACCGCGTCCGCAACCGCAATCACTTCTGACCAACAGGCAACACCGCATCCACCAGATACCGAACCAAACGAGACGCTCGAGACTTGGGTGTTCTCAGGTCAAGGAACATTCGACGCAAATCTACTCAGCCAGCGCGTCCGTGAAATCGTTCAACGCAGACCTGCCGCCAAAGAAGAACTTGACCGTTGCGCGGCGATCGCAAGTGAACTGATCGGCGGCGATGCATTGGCCGTAGTAAGCGGTGACCAAGAAGCATGCAAACAGGCCGTGCATCAGACACCAGACCTGATGCAATGTGCGATCCATTTGCAGAACGTGCTCGGAGCACAACTGCTGGAACTTTCCGGACGCCAACCGGACTTGTTAATGGGGCACAGCTTTGGCGAAATTGCCGCGCTGGGAGTCGCCGGCAGTTTCGATTTAGCGACGGGCATTCAAATCGTCTGCCATCGCGTTATCGCCATCAACGAACACGCTCCGCGCGATGGAGAATTGTTGGTTGTCGGTACGAACCGGCAACAGGTCAACGCCGAAGCAGAAATCCTGGGCCTCGATCAAGTTGTCGTTGCGGGGCGCAATCACAACGCACAGACCGTTGTATCGGGTCCGGCGATTCAACTCAAACGACTCTCAGAGCACTTCCGCAGTCTCGAGGTTAACGCCGTCAAGATTGCCAGCCCAACGTCGTTCCATCACCCCAACCTACGAGAGGCCGGTTCCAACTGGTTGCGACGAATTAGCAATTTGCCCATTGGACCGCCTCAGCGCCGTGTGTATTCTCCAATCGGGCGGCGATTCATTTCGCAATCCGACAACATTCCTGCAACCTTAACCAGCCAATTCACGCGCCCCTTTGATCTTCAAGGTGCCGTGTATGATGTCATCGCTGCCGGTGGTGGTTCTTTCGTTGACTGTGGGTCCACCGGCACTATGCAGCGCATGATCAGCAACGCCGGACCGGCCGATGTGATCGTTAGCGGCGCGACCGCTCATCCACCAGTCGATCCAACGACAGCTCGCCAAGAAGTGGAAGATCCAGCCCTGCCAACACGAGACGCTGATCGCACGATGATTCCAACGATCGCAATTGTCGGGCACGGTTGCATGCTTCCCGGCGGAGCGTCATCGCCAAGCAATCTCTCATCCGCGATCGAACAACAGCGTGTCGGCATCGTTGATCAGAGCAAGCTTGATCCGCATTGGCTGGAAGATTTCTACTCCGAAAAATTGGTGCCCGATCGTTCAACGTCTCCGCTTTCAGGCCGAGTCAATGAAGAAGATATCGTTGTCCCCGACGGCATCGACCCCACAATCTTCGCCGAATTCACGCGTACGCAAAGACTACTCTGCATCGCATTGGCACCGTGCATTTCGTCACTTCGTGGTGCGGAACGAGTGCTATGTTTGGTGGGGGCAACTGCCGATGGTTTTAAAGACCAAGACCTTATTTCGTCATTGCGTTATGCCGGACTCGACCCGACCGACCCAGAAATTGATCGCCGTCTGCACACAGCGCGATCGGCGTCGGACGATCCCCACTCTGCAATTCAAGCCGTCTTTGATTCAATCGTGCGGCCGGGCCTGAAAGTCACGTTAGTAGACGCCGCGTGTGCATCGTCGCTTTACACCGTAGCGCTGGGCATGCACGCGCTGGAGTCTAACGAAGCGGATGCGGTCATCGCCGGTGGAGTTTTCTGCCCCGGACCTGGTAACAGTTGCTTGTTCTCCCAGTTCCGCGGGACCACAGCGACCGGTTGTCGACCCTTCGATGCAAACGCCGACGGTGTTGTGTTCTCCGAAGGCGCGGCGATGGTCGTGCTACGCCGTCTGGCAGATGCCGAATCCTCAAATTCCACCGTCCATGCCATCGTGCGAGGCATCGGACTCTCCAGCGACGGCAAAAGCTCATCAGCCAACGTTCCGCAAACACGCGGCCAGATTCTCGCCCTGCAAAGGTGCTATTCGAATTACCGCATTGATCCGACCACCGTCAATGCGATCGAAGCCCACGGAACATCAACGCCCGTCGGTGACTCAACCGAGCTTGATACGTTGCGCGAGTTCTTCGAAGGCAAAGTTCAAAATTCGATTCCCGTTCATAGCCTCAAAGGATTGCTGGGCCACGCCGGCTGGGCGGCAGGCACCGCGTCGATCATTGCGACCTGCGAATACCTGAGCAAAGGCACGTTTCCTGGCCAAGCCTTCTTTCGCGCACCATCGCAGGCAGTCGAAAACGCGCGAGGCACACTCCACGTTACGCCCACTCCGTCTCCTTTACCGCCGGGCGACTGCCGTATCGCCGTTGATGGATTTGGTTTTGGCGGCGCAAACGCACACGTTGTGATTGATCGTTATTCACCTGGAAAAACGCCGACCGAAATCCCTGTTTCGCGCCGTGACGATTCTCAGGACAGCGATGCGGAGCTTGTTTGCGTTGCTGTTGAGCAAATGCATCCAACGCAAGATTCCCCAACGGGGAAACAGTTCGATCGCGAAAATATTACGGTGCCCAAAGGTCATCTCCTGCTGCCAGATCTTGCCGATGACATGGATGTGAGCCAGATCTTGGCCATCTGTTTGACCGACCAAATTCTTGCAGGCCTTTCAAAATCCGCCGATAGTTTGCGAAAACAAACTTGCGTGGTGTTGGCATTACCTGGAAAAACAGAACGCGGCATCGAAGCAACGCTGCGAATCCTCGCGCCTCGATTCTGCCGGGACCTCGCCGGCACCCCGCACCTAGAAAAATTGAACGCGGCCAGTGAAGCCGCCCGCCCCTCGGGCCCTTACACGCTCCAATGCATGATGCCGAACGTGTCGGCAGGTCGCGCGGCGTTGCAATTGAACCTCAACGGTTCCAACTTCGTCGTCGACGCCGGACAACAATCGTTTGCTGCCGCCTTGGAGTCTGCCAGAATGCTGCTGCGCAGCGGCGACGATGGTGGCAACCGGCTGGCAATCGTTGCGGCGATCGCTGCAAACAGATGGCAGTCTTCTAAATCTAGTGGGAACGATCACGGACAAGAATGTGCTGCCGCGTTTGGTATTACCACTCGCCGCTACGCCAAAGAACTTGGCCTTGCGGTGCTCGCTCCCGCGGAAGCGCTGGTGGCAGAAACGCTTGTGCCAACGGGCAGCGATTCCCTCCCTAAACAAACAAGCCAAGCAGTTTCGGCAGTTTTAAATTCCACGCCAACAGATGAAACCGCTTGCGAGGACGAATTTCCAATCCATAGTCCCGTTTGGATCGAAAGCCCGCTTGATGCCGGCCAGCGTCCTGAGAAACGATCCCGAGCCATTGTGATCGCGCGCGGAGACAGCGAAACCATGAACAAGCTTAGGTCAGAGTTCTTCGGCCTTGCGGATCAATTCATGATTGCAGTCGTTGGCCCGGAGGCGAACGACGTTGCGAGGCACCTAAATCAAAACGACGTTTTTGCCGTGGACCTATCCGATCCACATTCGATTGATTCAGCGTTGTCGAACATCTCAAACTTCAATCCCGACACGATCGTCGCCTTTGAAAAACTAACATCTTGGGGCATTGAAGAAACGCTAGACAACGCCAAACACAACGAATTGTGCGAACTCTTATTCCTCACCGCTCAACGCCTCGCACCGCAACTCAACCAAGGCGGACTCGACCTTTGGGGACTTTTCCCGGGAGGATACAAAGAAGCAATCCATCCCGCGACAGGATCCGTAACGGGTTTTCTTAAAGCTACCGCTCGAGAAATCCCAGCCTGCACAGCAGCAGTCGTGAGCACAACGAGTTCAGACCTGCGTACAAGCCTGAACCATTTGAAAGCGGAATGGTCCAGCGAAACCAGAGAGCCTGAAATTGTTTATGACGGCGATGACCGACTGATACGCCGTCTTCGCCCGGTAACGTTAAGCAACGACGGCGTTTGCCAAGTCGAACTTACGCCGGAGTCTGTTGTGTTGGCCACCGGCGGCGCACGCGGCGTCACGGCCATTTTGATCGACGCGCTGGTACGAGATTACGGTTGCAAGGTGATTGCGATTGGACGCAGCGCGAGTGAAAAAGGTCCGGCTAATGCTGGATCTCCAGAAGCCGAAAGGGAATTCTACCAACGTTACATCGCCGAACACCCGGGCGAATCGCCGACTTCGATGAGGCGGAGTTTCGAAGCAGCAAATGCGCGTTGGGAAGCCTTCCAAACGATTGAAGATCTAAATTCGGCTGCAGGTTCGGTGCATTACATCCAAGCCGATGTGACCAACGCCGATGATGTCGCGCGTGTTGTGCAAGAAGTATCCCAAAACTTTGGTCGCGTTGATCTTTTGGTGCATGGGGCGGGCGTTCAGTATTCCAAAAAGATCGAGGACCGCACGCTTGACGAATTCCGACTGACCTACCGCGTGAAGGTTGATGGGCTTCACAACATGATTGCAGCGATTGGCAAGCAATTTGGAAAGACGGTTCCCACGCACGTTCTCACATCCGCATACAGCATTTTTGGAAACGACGGCCAACACGACTACGGCGCTGCCAACGAAACACTCGATCGGCTGTGCGGGATCGCTCAGATTCATTCCAACGTGAACTGGTCAAGCATCGCGTGGTTGGCGTGGGACGGTATCGGGATGACGCGTGGAAGTGAGTACCGAGCGCTTGCCAAGAAACGCGGTTTGTCGGGACTGACAGCTGTTTCTGGACAACGAATTTTTCGCAACACGTTTCGAGGATTAACCAACGCCGCCATTAACGCTCCGATTTCGATCCAAGAACATTTAAGGTACAGCCTACGCACGATCCCCAAGACAAGTTCAACTTGCGGCAAAACCAGAACACGCGAGATTTCTGTTCGCCTGTCCGAAATTCCTTGCCTGCCATATCACGTCGTCAAAGGCGTGCAAACTCTTCCCGGAGCGTGGACGGTTGAGCGCATGGTCGAGGCGTCGCTGCCGCTTGCAACGGTTGAAAATCCCGTCGCCGTTTGCGTGACAAACGTTTTGTTGAAGCGTTTTGTAAAACTGGTCAACAACGCTGAACCCAACATCCGCGTTATTGCCGAACAGTCTCGCTGCGGCATCTTCGTAAAGATGTTAGGCAACGTGCTGCACTCTAACGGCGCGGTATTGTTGCAAGATGTTCTGTTTGCCGAAGCACAAATTGAATTTCTGGATAAGCCGTTGGATCTAGTCCCATCGCTCTCGGGCGCAGCCAATTCTGGTGCAGGTCTTCAGTTTGCAACGGGCTTACGCGATCCCTACTGCAGCGGCGGAGAAGTCAACCTATCAGGCCCCTTCGATTGTCTTCGTGACATTTGCGTCAACGGTGCCGAGCGCGAAGCGCAATTTGTTCCCTGTGGTCAAACGAACTGGCCCGGCAAAGTGCCGGCGTTGCTTATCGATGCCGGAATGAGAGTTGGCGGCATGTATCCCGACGGCGATCCTGATGTGCTCTTGGTTCCCATTAAAATTGGCCGGTTGACGGTGCCGCTGAGCAACAACGCGAGTTCTACCGGCGCGATAGGCTGGCAACTGCGGGCCACCAATCCTGTGGTTAACGGACAAGACGTTTACTGGGCCAAAACGGAAGTCATCGATGCGGGCGGCGAAATACAGTTAGTGGTCGAAGATTCCATCGCACATAAAATGTGAGCCATAGGCCGCTCGGGCAATGCGATCCGGCCTAATTTCCTGCCAGAATTCCGATGAACGGACCGAGGTCTAAAAAATTCACCTCGCCGTCTTGGTTGCAATCGGCTTGGGCAAGATACGGCCCGTTGGTAAGAATTTCTATCATTGGAGCAATATCCAAAAAGTCGACGACGCCATTTTGATTGCAATCCCCCAGCAACACGGCGGGATCGTCATCGCTGAGGTTCCCACCAACTCCGTAAAGGGGAACTGCTTTGCCCAATTCATAAGCCCCCAGATCAGGCGCGGTTCCGGTGAAGCCGTCGTTAAAGCCGGCTAACGCAACGCCGAAATCAACTGCCGAACTACCTGAATCCAGTTGGAAGTTTGGCGGCACATGTTCAGTCACTGGGTCTGCCGGGATCGAGATGGAATCAGCGAAAATGCTTAAGTCCAGTTGAATCGCATTCGATTCGGTCGTTAGTGTTTGCAGTTGAGCCAACCCAGAAATATTGGTGGCACCGATTCTACCGACGAAGGCTCCCGTTCCGATCGAACCAAACCCGTCATAGTTGAAGTCACACGATGCATCTGCTGACGGCAGATACACCACGCGTCCGGCTCCGTTGCTGAAGCCGTTGAAAGTTCCCGCAGGGCCACCGATGAAAATATTGTTACGTGAAGTGGCTCGAGAGAAAACGTCACTTGTGATGACATTGAACGCGTCGCCCGGTTTGACAACTGTGTTGTGATAGAGCACATCACCGACGCTGGATCGTTGGAGTTTTAATGCTTGATAGACGGCATTGTAAACGACGTTGCGATAGAAATAGGTCGGGCCGCCAAGTGACGGTTGGGAACTGAGCGCTATAAAACAATCCGTTAGTCGATTGTGATAGACACGCACGTTGCCCATCGCGAAATCGGCTTCAATTCCATCATCACCACACCTGTAAATATCATTGCCGTAGATATCAATGGACTGTTGATTGACAGCGCTGTCTTCTAACAACGAAATCCCGTCTCGAAACCCTTCCACGCGATTGAAGGCGATCACGTTCCCCGGTCCGGTGAGTACGATTCCCTCTCCCAGATTATCGCCATTGTTACCCAAAGCTGCTTCGTTCCAAACTGTAGGGCCCATCACAGAGTTATTGATGATCAGCGCATTGGACACGCCCGCTCCAAACGAGACGATCCCGTCGCGGTCGGTGATGATCGTGCAGTCGCGCACGACAATATCGTTGGCTCCATTGAACTTGATCTGCCCTTCTACGGTCAGCCCAACGATGTGGATAAACCCATAACCGTCAAAGCGAATGTCACCGTCGATTCGTGCCTCGCCAAAGTTTTGAGCGCGGATGACGATCGGCGCGGCGGAAGTACCATTGGCAAAAACGTTGATCCCCGCGTAGCTACCATCGGCCAAAATCAAAACATCGCCCGCCGATACATTTGCCAGCGCAGCGGCAATTGTGCTTGGCGTGACGACGATGCCTTGATCGGCGCTAATGGGCCATGGACGTGTCGAAGCGCTGAGTGTTTGCGTTGTATCTCCGCCGTCAGGATCCGTCAGCGCCAGTTCAATTTCGTAACTGGTGCCAGCGTCGACATTGAAAATACTTCCAGCGTGTTTGTTCTCCCAACTGAAGCCAGCGTTTGATCCAGCCGGAACGCGACTCAACGGTGCACTGTCAATCCACACCGACTGTCCGGTTTCACGATACCGAACCGCGACCGAACCGTTGTTGTTATCGTCTCCGCTTAGTGGCCAAACGATCGACAGGTTTTCGATAGTTGGAAAGGGTGCGAACGGCGAGCCTGCCGTGGAAGCGTTTTGAGCGCGAGCGTCGTTAAGGCAAAAGCAAACCGAAAGCCCACCATACACAGTCAGCATGCAAAACAATTTGCGAACAATCACAGACGAGAGCTTATCAAGAAAACTCATAACTCTTCCTCCTTAGAAACGGGAAGACATGACGCAGAAAAGACCTGACGTCCAGAAGAGGATTCGATCTTAGTGTTCGAACGGGCAAAAGGCAAACTGATACACCAAATTCCAAAGTAACAACTGCCAGACGATTCGTCCGACAAATGGCCTCAAAAAACCTTGGCTTTTCAATAGGTTTTGGGATGTGGTTTGATTTTGATTCGATTGAGTTTAAAACTTAGCCAGCACGTTTTTATTATTGCGAATCCGAGACTGCATATTTCTCCTTAAAGAGTTGGGGTTGGGATGCTGATTAAAAATTCCTATCAAAGATCCTCTTTGCCGGCGGCAGATTTCCTGTTGGCATTGTTGATCATCGCCGCTGCGTTTTGCTCGGGTGCCAACGGGCAGAACCAGACGGCACCTTTGAAAGCCTTCACTCCGCCAAATTTTTCCATTGGGGGCGTGTTGCATCACGACGACAGCTTCACCAGCGCTGGCTGTCGCGCGGTGGCGGCACGTGAATTCAACGCCATCACATCGACGGCCTATTTACCTTACAACGTCTGGGCCGATCCCACGCAACCCATCAACACCAACGGATTTACCCAGGTCGCCGATTGGGGCATCGGCAATGGCTTGAAGATTCATGGCCATGTGCTTGTCTATCCGCACATCAACAAGGATGCACCATGGTGGCAACGTCTGCCCAACAACGAAGTAGAAAACATGCTGTTTCGCTACGTCGATACTTTTGCCAGAGCTCGGGCGGGAAACGTCTGGTGCTGGGACGTGGTCAACGAAGTCATCGCCGAAGATAACCAGCCGATGGACGCGCTGGGACTGAGAACTGATTTTAAAGAGTATCAAGCCATGGGGCCTGGTTACGTTGAGAAAGCTTTTCACTGGGCCAAGGCCGCCGATCCCAACGCACTGCTGATCCTCAATGAAGCGGGCTGTGATGTGTGGAACAACAAATCGACCCGCATGTTTGAGTTTGTGAAGTATCTTCGTCGCCGGGGTGTGCCCATTGACGGGGTTGGGTTTCAATATCATTTTGTCGACGTCACTCAGCCCAACCCAGACGTCGACAGCTTGAGACGGAATCTCAAAAGATTCGCCGACGCGGGTTTCAAGATCTTCATTACCGAAGTCGACGTTGCTTCGATTCGGACCAAAGCCCCTGGCCCACACCACCCCGGCGTCTCAACCCCCAGCGATCAACAACGCCAGAGGCAAAAGCGGTTCTTTGAACAAACGCTTAAGATCGCGTTGGAGCAACCGGCGGTGAAAGCTTACCTGTTTTGGGATTTCGTCGATGACTATTCTTGGCTGCATAAGACTGACCGGAAAATCTACAACATCCAGCCTGGCACTTACACGCATCCGACGCCGTTTTGGTGCGGGAAGGAGTGTCCGATTTCACCGAAGCAGGCTTACTATGGGATGCTGGAAACATTGAAAACGACTCCCCGCGTCTATCGCGCTGATTGATACAGTTGCTTGAAACCACAGGCGGCACTATCGGCAGCATAATGCAGATGCTAGATTCTTGACGTTTCAAAAAACTTATGCCAACTCCACTCACTCGCGATTTCCATGCTAAAAATCACCATCGTTCCGGTAACTGACTTTCAACAAAACTGCTGCATCGTTTTTGACGACCAGACAAACCATGGCGTAGTCGTCGATCCCGGTGGAGACCTAGAGAAAATAATTGCCAAGACCGAAGAGCTGGGCGTCACGATCGAATCCGTTTGGTTGACCCATGGCCATCTCGACCACGCCGGAGCGGCGATGGCAGCCAAAGCACATTTCAACGTCGACATCGTTGGGCCGCAGAAGGCGGACAAGCTGTTGCTGGACAACATCGAACTAGCGGCGTCGGGATACGGGCTGAAGGGGTTTGCCAACGCCACGCCCGATCGCTGGTTGGAAGAAGGGGAAACGGTTTCCATTGGGGAACATGAATTTGAAATCCGGCACTGTCCCGGCCACGCGCCCGGGCATGTGGTGTTCATCAATCACGCCAACAAAATCATTTTGATGGGAGACGTTCTGTTTCAAGGTTCCATCGGTCGCACGGATCTGCCCGGCGGCAATCATCAGCAGTTACTCGACAGCATCGCCCAAAAACTAATGACGCTGGACGATGATTACCAGTTCATCTGCGGCCATTCGCCGCCGTCAACCATTGGCGCGGAAAGAAAGACCAATCCTTTCCTTCAGTAACATTGCGATACGTTTTTGTTACCGCATGAGCCTTAGCACTTCAGTGTCGACGCGGATAGATCTGTCTTGATCCATTCAGGGATGCACCGTGCGCAGCTTTCCAGAGGCGGTTGATGGTGTGAATTCGGATCGTGTTTCGTCATCGACAACGATTACTGGTGATGTTTTGGTCGTAGGAACAGCATTGTAGCTGATCGTTGCTGATCGCTGTTAATGGAAGAACATCGTCCAATTTACCTCTCGGAAATTTACGATTCTTCTTCCGTGTTGACCGAGGATAGTTGTTTAACGATATACCGGCAGTCGACCGGGTTTCGTGCCGCCCAACACGGTCGCCTGCCGGCTTGTCGTTAAACGGGTGTCCAGTTTCGTCTAAAATAGGTGTCATCAGGCTAATGCCTGATCGAAAAAAACCAAAATTTATTCGCTATGCTGTAACAGGATCGGCTCCCATGCGTATAACTCCCGAACCAACTGATTTTCAATCGGGGAAGCGATGCCCAAACATGACACTTACGCCTGCCCGGCGGCCGTTGATCAGCAAACATTCGTCCTAGCGGCGTTTGATCGCTACGAACCGGCGCTGACGCTGTACGCGTCGCGGTTGTACGGTGGCGATTTAAACGCGGCCGTCGATGCGGTGCAGCAGACGTTTATGAAGCTGGTCCAACAGCCGATCGACCAAGTCAGCCACAAAGTTGGACCGTGGCTGTACACCGTCTGTCGAAACTGGGTCTTAGACGACCTCCGGCGAAGATCGCGGCAAGCCAAATCGCTTCATTCCGATTTTGACCCAGTCGATCAGACCGCTCGCGACCCCGCCGAACGGCTTCAACGGCAGGAATTCCTTGACCAGATCCAGCAACAGATTCTATTGCTACCCGAAGCTCAGCGCGACGTGATGGAACTGTGGGCTCACGGTTTCAACACGCGCGAAATCGCCGAAGTGCTCGATCGAGACTATGGCACCGTCCGAGTTCATTTGCACCGATCAATCAAACGACTCCGAAATGATCCCAAACTATCGACTTGGCTGGCTCGCGCGACCGGCCAGGTCGAATCGTCCTCGACCGAAACCTCAACCGTTTCGTCGAACCTCCGCAAGTCTCCGGTAAAAGTACAGGAATCGAAATCATGAACAATCAACCGCGCTCTAACGCAGAACAAGAATCGCAGCAGCAAATCGACCAAACGATCGAATTGTTGGAATCGCTCAACGATTCCTCACGCTCGCGTCCGCTCGACGCAGATCAACAATCCATCGTCGAAGTCGCCTCGGCGGCGCGTGAATCGGTCGTCGCTCAACTGCCCAAGTCCAACCAAGCCCTTCGTCAGCAGCTGATCGAAGCGACGAAGGGCGCCCCCGTCACCGACGTAAAAACGATCGCAGCCTCTCGACCGTCCAGCACATCGTTGCCACCCAGACGTTGGGCCGCTTCGGCAGCAGTAGTGATTGGGCTTGGAATCACTGGTTGGTACTTGAGTGGAATTAAGACTGCTGGTTTTAAGCCATCGCAAGTTGCCGTTCAGGACGCTCCGAGCGATGCAGAAAACAACGCCAACACAACGGCAAAACCTGTAGCTTCAGCAGATACACCTGCCCAGCCTGCTCAGAGGGTGAAACAGCTCTCCAGCTCTGGCCAAGAAACCATCGAATTATCAACCAATTCTTTTTTGGATGACCTGATGAGTTTATCAGGCGAATCAACAGCCGAATTCTCAAGGGCCCCCCATTCCAGCGCACAAGATGGCGTTACCGTTGATCTCCCAGAGTTGGCCGATACGAGTGTCAATACAGTTGTCGCCGTTCCCGAGGGAGGCACGGTCTTTAGCGGCGGCATAAAGCGAAAATCCGGTGAGACTTTTAAAAGCGCATTGGCTGGAGGCGACCAACAAGGGAACGGTCAGCAAAAGAGCAGTCGATGGGAAGAGCGGGAATCAAAGTCCGGACCTGTTGCACCTAGCGTGCCTGAGTCATTCGCGGGAAGCCGACCAAATGTTAATGGAGTAGGTCAATATAATGCGAGCCGCCTAGCGGACGTTTACCATCGTCATATAGATAAAGATGCGCTGGTTACAAGCAAACAAAGCCTTAGTGAGGGACAGCCAACAGTACAGTTGAAAACGCGACTCGATAGCTTTGACCGAATCGGTGACGGACATCCGAGTAAAAAGTTGGCGCGAGAACGATACGATAGATTTTACGAAGCTCAGACACCGGCTCCAGGCCCAAATGAGAACGATTTGATTCGATATAAAGAGCAATGGCTTACTATGCAACGGAGACTAGGTGAGGGACATCCAAGCGTAAAGATGGCGAAAGCACGCTACGACAGGTTTCAACAACAACCGACACCGGAATTTCGAACCACTCGCAACTACCTAGCTCTCGACAATTCAACTCCGCACTCCGTAAGACGCATCCAAGGAACAACCTTTGGTGACTTTGTCGCGAGAGAAGGTAAAAGCACCGAACTCTATCGCCCCATCTACGAAAACTCTTTCACTGGCGCGACAGGCAGCGATGCGGTTTCTACTTTCTCGATCGACGTTGATACGGCCTCTTATGCTAATACTCGCCGGTTTTTAAATAGTGGTCAACTCCCTCCGCCGGACGCAGTGCGGATCGAGGAACTGATTAACTACTTCCCTTACAGCTATGCCCAACCGACTGGCGAGGATCCGTTTTCGGTCAACATGGAATTAGCCGCCTGCCCATGGCAGCCCAAACATAAACTCATCCGGATCGGCATCAAAGGAAAAGAAGTTGCCGCCGAAGAAAGAAAAGCCACACATTTGGTCTTCCTGTTAGACGTGTCCGGTTCGATGAACTCGGCCGACAAACTACCGCTGCTCAAACGTGGTTTTAAGATGATGGTCGACCAGTTAAAAGAAACCGACCGCGTCACGATCGTGACCTATGCGGGAGACGCCGGACTGGCCCTGGAAACGACTTCCGGCGATCAAAAGTCAAAAATCAACGCGGCCATTGACGTCCTCACGCCCGGCGGATCAACTCACGGCAGCGCCGGCATCGAACTGGCCTATCAAATGGCTCAGCAAAATTTCATCACCGACGGCAACAACAAAGTGATCCTCGCCACCGATGGTGATCTGAATGTCGGTATCACCGAAGATAAACCGCTGGTCGATCTGCTCAAACAAAAAGCCAGCGAAGGCGTGTTCTTGACGGTACTCGGCTTTGGCACCGGCAATCTCAAAGACGGCAAGATGGAGCAGTTGGCCGACAACGGAAATGGCATGTATTGCTACATCGACAGCGTCCGCGAGGCGCGGAAAGTCTTGGTTGAGCAGATGACGGGTTCGCTGGTTACGATTGCCAAAGACGTCAAAATCCAGGTCGAATTCAATCCGCAGGAGGTTCATCGTTACCGCTTGATCGGATATGAAAACCGTCTGTTGGCGGCCGCGGATTTCGACAACGACCGCAAGGACGCCGGCGAGATCGGGGCAGGGCACACCGTGACGGCAATTTATGAAGTCGTCACCCGCGACCAAGCAGACGCGGCATCTAGCACTTCGATGGCGTTGAAGTACCAAACAAATAAGGCTCAGAAAGAATCCGAATCGCCGGTAGAAACGGACACCGATTTAACCGACGCCGCAGGCTCTGGCGAACTGTTGACACTGGCCCTGCGTTACAAACAACCCGATGCCAACACGAGCAAACGCATCGAGTTCACGATCGCCAACGAAGCCAAACGCTTTGACGACGCCAGCGCAGACTTCCGCTTCACCGCCAGCGTCGCCGCGTATGGGATGCTGCTAAGACGCTCCGAACATGCAGGCAACGCAACGGCGTCGATGGTGGAAGAAATCGCCGTCGGTAGCATGGGG
>CAKZVF010000270.1 GCA_937921995.1 uncultured Pirellulaceae bacterium | reverse complement strand
CGCGTTGCTGATCGAACTTGGGCTGAATCCGTCAATGTTCGCATAGAGAACGAAGAAGCTGTAAACGTTCCACAGCCGCAGCAGAAATTCAGGAATGCTCTCTTTAATCGCCCGTTCGCTGTAGATGATCGACGTCCACGGCGGCTGATTGGCAAAGAAGTACCAACGCAGCGCGTCGGCGCCGTGCTGGTCGAAAATTTCATTGGGAGCTCGGTAGTTTCGCAATCGCTTCGACATCTTCTCGGTCTTGCGGCTGACCTTGCCACCGCACTCGGTGCACTTCTTCACCTGGTCGGCGTGGCGGTGACTGCACTTCGCACAAACGTAGCCCTCGGCCAACATCAGCCCCAGTACGATACAGTTCTCAAACGGATGGGGAAACTTGACATCGGGATCGTCGCCAAACAGCAGCGTGCTGATCGCCAATTGGCTGTAGAACCAGCCGCGCGTTTGGTCCAGCGCTTCACTGATGAAGTTCGCCGGGAACTGTTCTTTAAATTCCTTTTCTCCCTGATGCGGATAACCCCATTGAGCAAACGGCATCGCGCCGCTGTCGTACCAGCAGTCGATTACCTCAGGCACGCGATTCATCGTCGCGCCTGCGGAAAACGGCGAATCATAAGTGATGGCGTCGATGTAGGGCTTGTGAACCTTGAGGTCTTCAACCAGTTCTGGATTGGCTGCTTTGGCGGCGGCCCAGACTTCCATGCCGGTGGCACCGGGTTTGGCGATCAAGCTATCGTAAGAATCCATCGCCTCCATTTTTCCGGTTTCAGAACAAACCCAGATCGGCAGCGGCGTCCCCCAATAGCGTTCGCGCGACAGCGACCAATCGACATTGCTTTCAAGAAAGTTTCCAAATCGTCCGTTCTTGATATGATCGGGCAACCAGTTGATTTCTTGGTTGTTGGCCAGCATTTTGTCTTTGAAGTCCGTCGTTTTAACAAACCAGCTTTCGCGCGGATACTGAATCAAAGGATCATCGTCGGCCCGCCAGCAAAACGGATACTCGTGTTCGTACTGGTCCAGCAAATACAACGACTTAGTCTCTTTCAGCTTCTGCGTGATCGCTTTGTCGGCGTCCTTGACCCATTGGCCCTCGAAATCAGGAACCTCAGCGGTGAACTTTCCGTTGGGGCTGACCGGGCAGATCAGGTTGGGTCCTTCGCCTTCGACGAACCGCTCGCGCTCGCTGACCAGTAGTTCATAGTCGACCTCACCAAAAGCGGGAGCTTCGTGAACCGCGCCGGTACCGCTGTCGGTGGTGACGAAATCTGCAGACGTGATTCGCCAAGAACGACTCTCGGTGCCGCCAGATTTAAGCGTTCCTGTCTGGTCTCCGTCGGTTTTGTAGAAGTAGTCAAACGGCGGTTGGTATCGCTGTCCCACCAGTTCCGAACCCTTGCAAGTCGATTTCACTTCCAGTTCACGTTTCATCTTCGTCGCGATCTTCTCAACGAGATCCGCGGCGAAGATTAAATAATGATCGTCCTCGGGATCGTAAACGGTGGCGTAGTCAATTTTTTCATTAACCGCCGCGAACTGATTACTGGGCAGCGTCCAAGGCGTCGTCGTCCAAACCAACAAACTGGTGTTCTCTTTTTCCAGCAACGGAAACTTCACGTAGACGCTGGGGTCTTTAACCGTTTTATAGCCCTGGCCGACTTCACCGCTGCTGAGCGCGGTGCCGCCCTGAGCCCACCACCAGATGATCTTATGTCCCTTATATAAAAGGCCTTGGTCGAAGAAAGTCTTCAGTGACCACCAGACCGATTCGACGTAGCTTTGGTGATAGGTCACGTACGCTTGGTCCAAGTTGACCCAAAAACCGAGCCGTTCAGTCAGTTGTTCCCACTCCTGCATGTACTGCCAGACCGAGGCTTGGCATTTTTGGATGAAGGGTTCGACGCCGTAGTTTTCGATCTCTTCTTTGGCGTGGATCCCCAGTTCTTTACAGACCTCCACTTCGACCGGCAAACCGTGCGTGTCCCAACCGGCTTTCCGCTGGCAGAAATAACCGCGCATCGTTTTGTATCGAGGAAACAGATCCTTGATCGCGCGCGTCAGGCAATGGCCGGGGTGAGGTTTTCCATTGGCCGTTGGCGGGCCTTCGTAAAATACGTAACGCTCTTGGCCGGCGCGTTGATCGAGCGACTGCTGGTAAATGTCGTTTTGCTTCCAAAATTCCAGAATCGACTCTTCGATCTTCGGGAAACTGACATTGTTTTCGCAGGGATCGAAGGAAGTATTGTTGTCCTCGGCGGCCATGTAATCGCTCAACGGGTTATCAGTAGGTCAGGGATATATTTTGATCCCATAATATCCTCGATAGAGTCGATTCTGTGTAGGTATGTTCGCGCCGTTGTTCGGCGATCGAAACACAAAAAGTTGTCGTCTATCCAATGCGCGGGGCCCAAAGAAGCCATCAAAAAAAGCCGCCATAAAAAGGCGGCCTGATCAATGGAGGTTGGAGGTTGGATTAAGATCGCAACTTGATTGCGGCTACTTCTTACGCGCCGGCGGTTTTTTGGCACCTTTGGCGGGTTTGGCAGTCTTGGTTGCAGATTTTGCTTCAGCTTTGGCCGGGGCTTTCTTAGACGCCTTTTTGCCTGCGGCGGTTTCAGCGGCAGGTTTTTCGGGAGCTGCTGTTTTTGCTTCGGCAGTTTCAGGGTTAGTGATGTGCCCAAACGTGCTGTTGAACTCTTTGCCGTACTGATCGTCCGCCAAATCGTACTCACCGACGATCTCTTCTTCAAAATCGTCGTCGAAGTCTTCGTCGAAGTCGTCTTCATTGAAGTCTTCAACGGCGTCGATGTCCAAGCCGTCGTCCAAAACTTCGGGATCCAAATCGTCGTCTTCTTCGATGACCAATTCAGTTGTGTCGACGAGATCATCGTCGGCTTCCTCAGTTTCGTCTTTTGCCATTCTGTGCTCCTGTATCCTCGTGGCTGATTTTCAAGACGGAATTTTACTCACAATGGCCCGCAAGACGATAGGCTTAGAGGCACCGGAGCAGGAATCTTATAAATAAATCGTTATAAAAAAAGCGGAACCGACGAATAAAACGCCGATCCCGCTACACACACAGAGTGCGATTTAATGATTTGTTTCAAAGCCGCGTTTTCTGATGCCGTTAAAACCTAGGTCCGCATCGTCAATGTTGCCAAGGTTTTCTCAAAAGAAATCGAAATTTGCGAAATTCATCATGTTTCACGGCCCATTTTTAGTGAATTGGCACAGCAGTGGCAGAGGCGAACGATTTCCGCAAGGCCGTTAATTTTGGACTTCGCCGCCGGCCATAGGTCCGATCAGTTCGATCAAATTGCCGTCGGGATCGCGTACCAAGACCAAGGCCACCGGAGTTCCGGGAATGGGATTGGGCTGGGCGACAGGTTTCACGCCGGCGGATTCCAAACGCGCGATCGCTGCGTCCATGTCTTTGACGTAGATCGAAAGGTAACTAAAGCCCAACGAAGAATGAATGAAATCGTTTTTGGGTTTCTGGCTGTCGCCGGGGATCTGAAGCAGTTTCAGCGCCGTCGCGCCGTCACCGTCGCCCAACTTAAGCACTCGCACGTCCAACTTCTTCTGATCGGTCAAACCGACGGCGGTGGCGAAATCAGCATCCACGTTAAAGCCCTTCACTTCTTTGAACCCGATCGCCGTGGTGTAAAATTTCACCGCCGCGTCGGCGTCGCTGACGACACAGCCAAGATCAATCATCGGTCTACTAAACAGCGCCGTTTGATCTGGGGCTTGAGCGATTTTTGTATCGCTTTGGCCCAGCGCGGAAGTCTGAAAGGCCAAAGTGCATGTCATCAGCGCCAGAGCGCACGTGATAAATTTGTTGAGTGATTTCATGGGAGCTTGCCTGCGTTTCTGAGTAAGTGGTTGTGTAATGTATCTTTTACGTCGTGTATTCAGAGTTGAATTTTACGTAGTCAACGGTGAGGTCGCTGGTCCAGTGATTGAACTGACCCGAACCGGTGCCGACGGCAAGTTCGATTGTGGTTTCGAAGTTGTCCGCGATGGCAGCGCTGACTTTGGGCGCGCTAAATTCGACGGGTTGCCCTTGCTTGAACAATTGGTGGCCATTGATCTTTAGACTGATGGCGTCGGCGTCAATGTCGGCTCCGGCGTATCCGGCGGCCGATACAATTCGTCCCCAGTTTGGGTCACCGCCGGTGATGGCCGTTTTCACCAAAGCGCTATTGGCAACGGTGCGAGCGATCCGATCGGCATCGGCATCCGTTTTCGCTCCGGTGACGATGATCTCTATCAAATGTGTCGCGCCTTCGCCGTCGGAGGGGATTTTTTTGGCAAGGTCGATACACGTGTCGGAGATGAACGCTGTCAGCTGAGCGATCAAAGGGGCGGAATCGAGCTGCGCTGGGGAGCGTCCGGTGGCGATCAGCATCACCGCGTCGTTGGTGCTCATGTGGCCTTCGACGCTGATCCGATTGAATGATTTGGCATTGGCTGTTGCTAAAATTGACTGAGCCACCGTTGGCGTCAGGGGAGCGTCGGTCATCACAACCGCCAACATGGTCGCCATCCGAGGACCAATCATGCCGGCCCCTTTGGCCATCGCAGAAATGCGGACTTGATCGCCGTCGATGTTGTAGGTTAGGTGAGAGGTCTTGGGAGACTGATCCGTGGTGGTGATGGCTTTTGAGGCCGCGGTGAAACTTTCTTCTTCGGGGCTGAGGGCTTTGACGGCCGCCGCGATGCCGCTGGTGACTTCTTTCATCGGCAGTTGCACACCGATGATGCCAGTGGACAGCACGCCAATGTTTGCCGGTTCGGTGTCCAGATGCTTGCCGACCTCCGTGGCCATGGCTTGATTGTTTTTGATGCCCTCAAATCCGGTGCACGCATTGGCGTTGCCCGAATTAATGACCAGTGCGCGAAAATGATCGCAGGGAGTCATGCGCCGGTTGAAATCAATGCTGGCCGCTCGCACGATGTTTTGCGTGTACACACCTGCACAGATCGCGGGTGCTTCGGTGCTGATGATGGCTAGGTCCTCTTTTCCCGAGGGCTTGATGCCACACGCCACGCCCGCATAACGAAATCCTAAAGGTAGTTGCATCTGCTCGTTTTCCTATATTTTTTTCGGTCGCCGGTAGTTTGTAAGGCCGGTTCCGACCGGCCGTTTTTGGTATTGGTAGGGCGTCTCCGGTACGTACCGGCCCTACAACTGAGTCATAGTCTAAAGCATACCCAAAGTATCGTCGAAGCCGTGCATCACATTGAAGTTCTGCACCGCGGCGCCCGACGCGCCTTTGATCAGGTTGTCGAGCGCGCTGACGATGACGATGGTGCCGCGCGAGTCTCGCGCGGCGATGTCGCAGAAGTTCGTCCCCGAAACGTTCTTGGTGGCAACCAAATCTGGAGAGAGCCGTACAAAAATTTCGTCTTTATAAAAATCGTTCCAACAGTCCATCACGTCAGAGGCATTGGTTTTGTTTTTGGGCTGAACGTAGATCGTTGACAAGATGCCTCGATCCATCGGGGTCAGATGCGGGGTGAATACGGTTTCTACATCGGTTCCACAGAATCGTTTGATGATCTGATCAATTTCGGGCATGTGGCGGTGTGTGCCGATCCCGTAAGCCGAAATGGATTCGTTGCATTCGGGGTAGTGAAATTTTAGATTTGTTTTGCGGCCGGCCCCTGAGATACCGGTCTTTGAGTCCACGATGATCGGTGCCGCTTGGATTAAGTCTGCTTTGAGCAGTGGAGCCAGCGGAAGCAGCGCCGAACTAGGAAAGCAGCCGGGGTTTGCAACGACGTCCGCTTCTTTAATTGCTGCTCGGAATAATTCAGGAATGCCATAGGCAACGTTTCCAACACGCGCCGCGTCGGGGTGCTGGACTCCGTACCATTTTTCAAATGTCTCCACATCGTTGAGCCGATAGTCGGCGCTGAAATCAATGACACGCACACCCGCATCGACCAATTGCCCAACGATTTCGGCAGAGGCGGCATGGGGCAGGCAGCAAAACGCAACGTCCACCGATTCGCAGAAGTTTGGGATGTCCAATTGCGAAAAATTCAGATTCAGTTGATCGCGCAGGCCGGGATGAACCTCCGATAGGTGGGGCGTGTTGGGATCGCGCGACGTGATCGCGGTGACGGAGACTTCTGGATGACGAAGTAAGATTTTAAGTAGCTCGACCGCCGTGTAGCCGGTCGCGCCAACGATACCAACGCGAATCATATTAGGATTTCAATGAAAAGGTTTTGATTGGAAAAAAATGTCGGTGAGCAGCATGTTAGAAAGTCGATGGTCGCCAGCCAAACGCCGCTAGATTCCCGCGCGTCTCTTAAGGCGATAAGGGTAATAAGGCCACGAGGTCCGGCTTTTCCGTTCATCTATTTATAGATACGCTGATTCAGCCTTTAATGATACCGTTGAATTAGTAGATCGTTTAATGCAGCTGCAGGATTCGTGGCCTCATCCAATACAACAAGGTTAGGTATTCATGCTGAAGGGCTTCGCCGTTTTGCAATACGTATCTACTTCGATTCGGCAACAATGATCCTGTGCCCCCCCATCTCGAAATAGACTTGAAGCTTAATCTTTTTGCCCGAGAACTCTTTAGCGACGGCTATGTTTTGACTCGAAATTTTGGCCAGCTTTTGGAGTTGGTTGGCATTGTCTTTGGCTTCTTTCTTCAAACGGTTGAATTCCGTGACTTCCATACCACCAGGTTTTTTCGCACTCAGAGACTGTTGGAAGCGGTTCATGGCTTCTGTTTTCTGAGGTTCGATCGCTCTGGCAATATCGACCAGATCGCCGATCGAACGTACGACCTGTGGACCGCGGTTAGGGAACGTCAACATCATTTGGGCCGTAAAACGTGACTTTTTGCGAATGTCCGTGGCAACCTCGACGTAGAAGTACCGGCTGGTTTCCGCTCGATGAAAGAAAATCCTGCCGGGTTCGCGCTTGGTGATTTGGCGAGGGTTATAGCTGAGTTGAATCGCTTTTTCTTCTTCGGTTTCCACTTTAAAGGGAATGGGTTGAAGTTCTGCTTTTAAAGCCGACGGGTTGGGTAAGAAGCCTATCTCCGTTTCGGATTTTACAAATCCTTGGTCTTCAGTGAAGTTAAGGTTTTCTATCGCAACGGGCTTACGCAGCCCCAACCACTGCGAGTCTTTGGGCGTGGAGAGTTTGAGCATACAATTACTAAGCGCATCCACACCCTTGTTTTCGGCCGCCGATGGCAGCCAGCGAAACTTCATCTCCGTTGGCGTCTTTTGAAATTGGGCGATTGCGACCGGATCGGATCGTTTGACACCCAGTTCGACGTTCCACAATTGTTTGTCATTTTCGGTACGTTTGAGCTTTAGTTCGATTTTGCTTCGCGCGATTTCGGGGCCGGCTAACAGCTCTAGTCCCAACAAGTGATTCTTGGCGATAACAAGATCGCCAATTTTGAGATCAGATGTCTCCGTTATTGCTGGCAGGTCGATTCTTTTCGCAAATTTCTCGAACGGGTTGCCAATCTTTGCCGGCGTCTTTGCTGCCTCCGCAGGCTTGTCGGGAGTATTCGCCGTCGCGGCCGGCACGCTGGCGGTTGAATCGGCCGACGGCTTCATCGGGGAACTGTCGCCAGTAATTTCTTTGGCTTGAGCGATCCAGTCAGCGGCTTCTTTGATTCGGCTGGGGCCCTTCCAGTTGCCTTTGACCAACGCGGCTTGAACATCCGCCGGGCTCAGCGCGGCCAGTTGTTGCATTGTTTCGACACCGCCATTATTGAGGTAGGCTTGCGTCTTGTCAGCAATTCCTCTGATGATTGTGAGGTTGGTGATCTCCGGGACACCGTCGGGCTGTTCGGCCGGTTCAGAAGGAGGGCTGGCAGCAACGCCAGTCTCTTCCGCATTCGCGGGAGCATCAGCGCTAATTGCGGGGGCTGGATTTTCTTGGTTAGTGCCCGCTGCCTTCTTTGCTTGAGCAGCGGTCTCATTTTTTTTCCGCCTTTGTTGATTGCGCTGTTTTTTAGTAAGCTTCGCCGGTCCTCCTGATGCTGGTTTTCCGGGGGCCGGTTTTCCTGGTGCTGGTTTTCCTGGTGCAGGGTTTCCTGGTGCAGGGTTTCCGGAGCCTGGTTTGGCACCATCGCGTTTGGCGAAGAATTCTGCCAATTTCTTCCGGTTGGCTTCGGGGTCTAAAACTTCATCGGTGGGTTTCAAATTTCGGTCGTTCAATGACAGTGCGCCTTCTGCGGCGTTGGTGGTCGCCAGCGGCACGTCTTTGGTTGCGGCGAGATTGTCTTGAACTTTAAGATTCAGCTTGCCGCCGGGGACTTTCTTTTCGTTGAGAGCGACCTGAGCGTTTATACCGTTGTTGGTTCCGGAGGTTAGTGCGTATCCGATCGCTCCCAGTCCGCCAGCGACCGATAAGAAAAGCGCTGCCGAACATGCAATGAAGGCGGCTCGTTTGTCCTCCCACATCTTTTTGAAGAAACCGCGATCGTCGGATTTGAGGTCCGCTTCTTCTACCTTCTTCTTTTTCTTTTTCAACGTCGTTTGCGGCACCGTCGTCATCGGTGCATCGAAGTCACCGGCACCTGCGACAGAAGTATCCGATACGAACGAGTCTTCTTCGGGTTGGAGTTGGATGTCCGAAGATTCCGCCTCGCGCCCAAGATTCGAAGTGACCCAATCTTTCAGTGAAGCCATACTCGCATCACGTTTTTCGTCGTCCTTGAGATCGACCACCAGCGCTGCAATGTCGGCGAAGTTTTCAGAACGAGAAGCCTTGGGCATCTCTTTTAATAATGTCGATCCAATTTTTGCCAAACGATAAAAATCTTTTGACGTGCTTACTTTTTTCTCTTGCCCGTCAGTTTCATTGATTAAGATCGCCGACGGAAAACCTTGAAGTTCGGCTTTACCCTCGGGCGTCACGAAAATATTTTCTGCAGTAATGTTGCCATGCAGGATCTTGCTTTGATGAGCGTACGACAACCCGGACGCAACGCCTTCAATAATGCCCGCGATTTCGCTTTCGGTGAGATCACTTGGCGAAACGGAATCCAAGGTTTGTCCTTGAACGTATTCGGCGACCAAAAAATAGCGATCGCCTTCTTGATCGACGTCGTAGATGTGGACAAGATTGGGGTGATCAAGTTCGGTGATTTGACGTAGTTTCTTCATCAGCTTTTTGAGCAACGCTTCGTTCTTGGCGATGCTCGAGGGAAAAACCTGAATGACGACTTTGCGATTGAGTTGAGAATGAATCGCTTCGAACTTGTCGCCCAGTTCGTCCCGTGAAATCCGTGATTGCAGAATGTAATTGCCGACGCTTAACCGGGACCGGCCAGAGATTAAAAATTTGGCTTGCCAAGCCGTCAGCAGTTTGTCGCGCACCAGTTTGGTCGCGAGTTTTTTGGGATCTTCTTCGTCGACGACTTCTAGCCAAGCGGTTAGCTTCTTCTCTGGGATCGCCTTGCTTTTGGTTACGCAGGCGATGAATTCTTTTCGAGTGGCGACTGACATGGAGATGAGCCGTTGGGCAATATTTGGGCCTGAGAGGGTAATTTGAACTATTTTCGCAGCCTAGGCAAGAAACTGCAAGCATTGCTTGGTGATAAATTAGTGCGACTGAAAAAGTAGGTCGGATCGTAAGGGCAAAATCCCGATGGAACGTAATAGGTGATCGGTGCTGGGGCGATTTTCTAAGCCCGCGGCCGATGGAATGCTACGGAGGTTGAATCTGATGAATAGAGGATGGAGTTTTCTGGTGCAGAGCGTCAGGCAACGCGACGTGTTGGGGGTGGCTGTTTTCGCACTTTTGATCGTTGTGGCTGTCGCGGCGATTTCTATTTTGTTTTCTCAGATAATGAAAGAGGCGGCATTAAAACGATTCCATTTAGCGTCGGACACTTTCCCGCAATGGGCCGTTCATCAGGCGGTTCCGGCGATGTACAACTTCGAAAATCGAATCAAGTTTTCAAATGTTATCGACGAATCGGGTCGTTTTGATTCCGACGAAGCATCCTACATCTCATTCGCGGTGAACCATTTTCCGGCGCGGTTCATAACCTTCGGTGACTACCGCTATGTTTTTACAAAAGGCCGCGCTGGCATGTTTGAAATGGAATCTGTTTTTGGCGATACTGCGCTAATCAGTCGGTGGGAAATCACCCGCGATCAGCCAGATCAGTTGACGGTCAATCGCGTCCATCAACAATTTGAGTATCGCGATCGGGGAGATGATCGTCAGGGGAAAGTTGACGTTGAGCAAACAAGCACACAACGGCGAGGCAGCGATGAATGATCGCAGCAAAACGGATTTAAGAAAAACGGATTCCGGCAAAACCAGTTCGGAAAAAACGCGACCCGAATCCAAAGTTGATGCCGCTTTGAATGAGCTGCTGCCAGAGGTGGGGGGACGGCGCGACACGTTGTCTCTGTTGAAGGTGGTTCTGGTTGGAATTCTGATTTCGTTGACGTTGAAGATTTCGGCGTTTGTTCTCTTTGACCGCCTGAACGAAGCACTGCCTATCGTCGACTCGTTCTTCCCTCCTTTCTTGCGCAGCCAAACCGTAGCACGTGTCGCCTACGTACTCTCATGCAGCGGTTGCCTGTTGGCAATTTTTGCCAAAGAACAAAAGCATTTAGTCTTAGCGGCGTTGCTGATGTTGGTGAATCTGGCGATCTTGGCGATTCATCAATCCGCTTTCAACGATGTCACGTTTATGTGTTGCTGCTGGGCCGCTTTGTGGTGCGTGTGGCTGGCGACGCGTTTGAACGAGCCGTTTGAATCATTGTTCCCGCGCGCTGTTTGGTTGTCTCACGTGATTCTGTCGCTGATCTTTCTTGGCGGCGCGGTGGGCAAAGTGACGCAGGGTTATTGGTCGGGGCAAGTGTTGTTTGATATCTATTTTGAGAGCCGCGATTTCTGGTTCTACAATTTGATACGCGCTTCGTTGTCGCCGGAGCAACTGCGTGAGGCGGCGACGTGGCATTCACGGATGGTCATTATTAGTGAGCTTGCGTGTGCCTTTTTGTGGTTGATGCCCGCCAAGATGGCTTCGGTGGTTGCGATCATTGTTTTATGCGGCATCGCGATGACGAACAATTTTCTTTTGTTCTCGGTAGTCACCTGTTTGATCGGTCTGGCAATCGTTGGACTGCATCAGCCTAAATCGGCTCAAGAAAGAAGAGCGTTTGACGATTTGGGAAATGGGTGAGCAAACGGATCCTGATTTGGCGTTCGTTTCATTCGTTTCATTCGTTGGAGCCGATGGCAGGACTCGTTGCTTCGTCCATAACGATTCTATTTTTCGTTCGACGATTCTTCCTCTTGGAGCAGCCTCTTCATACTGTCGATCAAATCCTGCCCTGGGACCGGTTGCTCGATTGGTTCAGAGAGTTCAAAAACCTTTTTCAGCCTGATCAAATCGGCATCTAAAGCGGCTTCCGGGGCGGCCAGCGCTTTTTGAAAATAGGGAAGCGCTGATTCGGTTTTTTGCATTTTGACCAGCGCCTTTGCAGCACCTTTGTTGGCAGACCGGCTTTTGGGCTGAGACGCGATGACGTTCAAAAAGTGCGGCAGCGCTGAATCAGCGTCGCCCAGGACAAGTAGACGCTGCCCAATTTTCAATTGAAGTTCATCGTCGGCGGGACATAGCTGCGCGGCGCGTTTGATCATCGCGATTTCACCGGGTTTGTCATTTTTAGCAGATGCCATTTCTGCCGCGACGAGGTAGCTATTGGCCAGCACCACGCCGCGATGAAGTTGCGGTAGCGTCTTGAGCGCTGGTTCCAGTTGAGCTGACGCTTTGTCTAGCCAGCCTTGTTCGCGCTTCAAAACCGAAATGGAGGATTCAATCAAATCAGTTGCGGCCGAAGTGAATGCTAAATTGGATTGCAAGTCATCCGTGAACAGGCCGGAATCCGTTTCGGAATTGTTGACTAATAACTTGAGCAACTCGAGATTTTCAATCTTGTTGTTGGTTAATGTCTCCGGGCGCGTATCAAATGAAAACTGCTCAAGGATGGGGCGGTTCAGTGAATTAGGACCCCTGCTCCCCAGTAAAACTTCGTCAACGTCTATTCTCAGCCAAACCATCGAACGCAGGTCATCCGCCGAACGCCAATGGTATTTGTTCAGTGACTTTGACGTTGCCAGATTCAGGTAGGATTGGGCGTTGGTTGATTTCATTTCAATCGGCTGCCGACCGCCTACCAGATAGATCGAATCGGGCGCCGCGATGGCAATTGCCGCGTGCGGAAATGATTCAGCAAATGTTTTCATTACCGTTTGGGTCTCTGTTACCGCCGCGTCCAGCGAAAACCACTGCACGAATTTGCCGTGGGGGCTCAGCCGACCCACGGCCCGGCGATAGTAGTCGCTGGAAAAGAAAGCCGCGTTGCCAACGTGACCCGGTCGCGATTTACCGTCGCTGATGATGGCGTCCAGCGGTTGAGCGTCGGCGTGGCTGCGGCTTAACCAGTGAATTCCATCGGCTTGCGTGATTTTCGTTTGAGCAACAGGATTCGCGGGCCACAGATCAGCGAAGTATTGGCTGGCCTCGATAACCGCCGGTGAGAGCTCGATCGTGTTGACCGATTCCACACCCGCAATAGCAGCCACCTCTCCCGATAAAAGGCCAGACCCCAAACCGATCACCACAACGTTTTCAACCGGATGAGATTGATAGTTCAAAAGCGCCGGAAGATGAGCCAGCATCAATTGTTTTTCTTCGGCATTCTTACCGCTTTGGCCGATCACGATCCCGTCGACCGTCATCCGGCGGTGGTGGAGGTTTGTTCTATCGGCCAGAACTGAAACCGTGTGAGCGGGACCTTCGCGGTAGAAAAATTTGGACGTTTGCTCGGGATTGATCGCCAAGCCGATGGCGTCTTTGAACAGTAGACGCTGACCACACAACGCGCACACGAGAATCGTCAATCCAAACAATGCGTTGCTGATTTTCTTGGGAGTCAACAACCAAGCAGCGATCGTCGCGACGACAGCGAGGATCGCCGCGGAAACCTGAAGGCCGAACTGCGGAATCAAAAAGAATCCGCAAATCAAAACGCCAATAACATTACCGACTGCCACCGTCGCATAAATTTTGCCCCCGGGTGAAGCTAAATCACAACGGCTGTCTGCCACTGCGTCAACAATTAACGGGAACAGCGCCCCTTGCAGCGCGGTCGGCACAATCAGCAGACCGCCACATAGCAGCAACCGCTTCACCAGCGGAACATCGTATCCGAAAAGACTCCCGCTGATCCAAGCTTGCCCTGGCCCCGATGCTGAATAGATCACCACGACCAGAACACCTAAGCCGCTGATGGCGGATAAGACTTGTAGTATTGCCACCGATTGCAGCCGCAGTTTTGAAAGGACATCGGGCCGCATGCGAAGCCAAATGCCACTGATGGCCGCTCCGACAGCGATCCCCAAAAGGTAACTGTTCACGACAATGGCATAACTGAACGTATCGGTTCCAACGATGAGGATCAGTAACCGCTGCCAAACGACCTCCATGCCTAAAGACGCAACTCCCGACACGCAGACGGCGACCAAGATACTTAGTTCAATAGGGGATTGCTGAATCTGAGGATCCGTTGAACTGACCGCTTCATCGCGCTTTTCTTTTCTTCCCAAGACGCCGGTCGCGAGCGCCAATAGCCCGCCACCGATCAGCGTTGGCATTAAGCCAAAGTTTTGCACCGCAAAGCATCCGGTGAAGATGGCTCCGACACATCCGCCCAAAGTTTCGGCGGCACTGAGGCCGCCTACGACTGGCGAATTATTTTCCTGAGAAAGCAAACGCGGAAACACGGCTCCGGCAAAGAAGTTGATGACCCACAACGGAGCTACCACAACGATGGTCCAACCCGCATGCGTCGATGCTAAATATGGCTGTACCGATGGCAGGCAATAGGAAAAGGCTTGGCCCAGCAAGACTGCAAGGCCCATGGCCGCAACGTACCAAGGCGCGGCCAACCGGGCATGTTTCCCACCCCACCAGCTGCCGGCGGCTAATCCAAAAAGCGCCGATGCGACCACCGCCGCAACGGTCAGTGCCGATTGGCCAAGAATTTGCGACGCATAGCGGTACCAAACCAGCTGAGCGATCATCGCGACCAAACCGGTGACGGCGATCATCAAGTACCGTTGGCGCTGCATTGGCTAAATCGCCTCCATGGATTCGACAAGATAGTCGCGGCCTTTGTCGGTAATGCTGATACCGAGTGAAGATTCGTCGATCCAGTCTTGGTTTCGGCATACCGCCAGTGCTTTGCTGAACTGCTTGTCCGTCCACGCGACAGCGCCAGACAAGGTTTCATTGTCGACCCAGTTTTTATCAGCGCTATCGAGTTTCGTCAGCAACAACTGTTGAAATAGATTCGCGCGCTGAATGCCTCGCCGACGCCACTTGGCAACGACTCCTTGTTTAGGTGCCAGAAGAACGGTCAGCAAGAAAATCATTCCGGCGACTGATGCAATCGGCCCCGTGGGCGCGATATCCAGCCACAGCCCAAGATACAGCCCCAGCACGCTGCTGATGACACCGATGACGCTGGAAATGGTAAGCATCACACCTAGCCTGCGGGTCAGTAAAAACGCGGTTGCCGGTGGAGCGATCATCAGCGCCACCACCAGAATTGAACCGGCAATTTCGAAGGCGCTGACAGTTGTGATGGAAACCAAGGCTAACCAAATCAGATGCAGCAGCGCGGGCCTGAAGCCAAATGTTTGAGCCAGCGCCGAATCGAACATCATCAGCTTCAGCTCTTTATAAAAGAGCGCGATGAACCCAACCAACAAAGCCAGAACGGTCGCCATCGAGACGAACGCATAAGGCGCGATTTCCGTTCCGCCGATCTTCAACGGACGTAAAGCGGCCATCGCCAAATTCCCGTCAATGATGCAGTGCGAATCAAAATGAACTTTTTGAAGTCCGAGGTTGGCGCAGATGATACCTATACTGAATAGCGCCGAGAACGCGATCCCCAGCGCCGCGTCTCCATCAACCAATCCCGTTTTGCGAATGGTTTGCACGACCCAAACCATCAGCAGGCCCGATAGACCGGCGCTGATGATCAACCAAGGTGACGTGCGGTCTTGAAAGACCAAAAACGCAACCAAAATTCCCGGCAGCACTGCGTGGCTGAGCGCTTCGGCGATCATGGATTCGTGTTTGACCACCAGGAACACACCGCACAGCGAACAAACCACCGCCGTTAGCACCGCGATCACTAGCGTCCAAAGGACTAAGGACATGGTTCACCTCCTTCGGCGACCACTTGCGCCGATTTCTCCAGCTTGCGTCGTTTGATCAGTCGCGCGATGAGTCCTCGTCGAGGCGCCGCGGTCAGCGAAACCATAAACAGCACCGTGGCCACCAACACGATCACCGGACCGGTAGGGACCTTGGAGAAACTAGCGCTCAATACGGATCCAGCGCCCCCACAAATCGCCCCAAAGATTGCGGCCAGCAAAACCATCGTGCCCAAGTGCCCCGTCCATTGACGAGCGCTGCTGGCGGGTGTGACCAACAAAGCAATCATCAAAACGACACCGACCGATTGGATGCCGATCACAATTCCCACCACCAGGATCAACAACATCAGCGTGTCGATCCACTGTACTTTTAAACCTGTGCTTTGGGCAAAAACAGGGTCGAAGGTAAATAGTTTGAACTCCTTCCACATCAGCAGCATCACCAAAATCGAAGACACCCCTAAAACGCCAATCATCCAGAGATCCGATTGCGTCATCGCGGCGGCCATCCCGAACAGATAGTCTTCAAGCCCGCGTTTGCCGGGGATGTTCGGGGTGGCGCGCTGAGTCCACCGCAACAGGAGGATCCCTGTTCCAAAAAAGATCGCCAGCATGACCCCCAAAGCGCTGTCTGGTTTGAGCCGCGTCTGAGCCAGAATCCAGCGCGTCAACATCAGAGAGGCCACCCCCGCCAATAAGGCTCCGGGAATCAACACGATTAATGATTTGCTGCCTTCGCCCGTGATTAGGTAGCTTGCCAGAAAAAAGACCATGATTCCCAGCAACGACGAATGGGCCACCACATCACCGATCAGGCTCTGCTTCCGCAGGTAAGCAAAACATCCGATCGCACCGCTGACCGCTCCGATGCCGGCGGTGCCAAGACAAACCGTCCGCAGCGTGTGGTCGCTAAAGAACTCAAGCATCTTCGGCCTCGACAGAGGGAGCCGGAGCGTTTGATGTGGACGATGTTGCGGGAGGTGTCGGAATTGTCGGGGTTGAGGAATGACGAAGTTGGACCGGCGGTTGGGCAAACCCGCAGTCGATGCCACAGTTCTTAATCGGGCCACCGTAAGTTTTATTTAACAGGTCACTGGTGAAAGCCGTTGCGACCGGTCCCGATGAAATGATCTTCTTATTGACCAAAGTGATCGCGTCAAAGTAATCCATGATTGTCGTCAGGTCATGGTGAACGACGACAATCGTCTTGCCTTCGTCTCGCAAGGATTTGAGCAATCGGATGATGGCTTTTTCGGTGGTGGCGTCGACCGCGGCGAAGGGTTCGTCCAGGAAATAGATCGGCGCGTCCTGAACGTAGGCGCGGGCCAAAAAAGCGCGTTGTTGTTGACCGCCAGATAATTCACCAATCTGACGATCGGCGAATTCCCGCATCTCGAAGCGATCCAGCGCCGCCAAGGCATCGTACTTTTCTTTCGCGCCGGGGCGGCGAAACCAGCCGAGTCGTCCGTAGGTTCCCATCTTCACCAGATCCAGCACGGTTGTTGGAAAATCCCAATCGACACTGGTCCGCTGAGGAACGTAGCCAATTTGCTGCCGATCGGAGTGAAAACGTTTGCCCAAGACTTCGACTTCGCCCGCCAGTTTCGGTACCACGCCCAAGACCGCTTTGAGCAGTGTGCTTTTGCCTGCACCGTTGGGACCCACCACGCCCATCATCACACCCTGTTCAATGGTGAGATCGACGTTCCAAAGGACGGGAACCGAATCGTAAGCGACGGTCAGCCCTTTAATCGCGATGGCAGGATTCGGATCGGACATGGATTGGTTTGTATGTGCGTCGAGGACGAAGTTGGGGAATCAGAAATCAGAAATCAGAAATCAGAAATCAGAAATCAGAATTTGGAATTTGGAATTTGGAATTTGGAATTTGGAATTTGGAATTTGGAATTTGGAAAAACGGCCCTACTTAAGATTCTCCACAATGATTTCAACGTTGGATCGGAATGCTCCCAAGAAATCGTTCTGCGGAGCTTTTTCGCCAAGGTCGTCCGAATAGAGCTGTTGCTGGACAATCTCTACCTTCCAGTCTTTGGCTTCACACGCTTCTTTTAGTGCCACACTGATTTTGGGGTTGGTAATGGCTTCCAAGAAAATGACGGGGACTTTTTTTTCAACAATCATATCCGCAACCTCTTGCATCGTTTTGATATCGGCTTCGGTTTCGTTGCCAATTCCCAACACGGCCATCGTTTGCATATTGTAGACTTTTGCAAAATAGTTAAACGCGTCATGAGCGCTGACGATGAACCGGCGTTCTTCAGGAATGATGTTTAACGCTTCAGTAGCCCACTGATGTGTCACTTCGATAGTTTGGATATAGCGTTCGCTGTTGGCGCGAAACATCTCCTCATTCTTGGGTTGCAGTTCAATCAATTTTTCGGTCAGGCCCTGCACGCAAACTGACCACCCGGGAAGATGGTTCCAGATGTGGGGATCAAAGGGAGCGTCAGGATCCTGTTGGCCGTCTTCGATCCAATCAAGTCTTGCATCTTCGGGGAACGCCGATGACATTGCCCATGCTTTGCTTGAGAATAAGTCGTGTAGGTGCTCGTGCAGTCGAGCCTCCAAGTGGAAGCCGTTATAAAAAATCGCGTCGGCGTCCTTCATCGCTTGAATGTCATTGGTGCTGGCGGAGAATGAGTGTGGGTCAACTCCCGGTCCGCAAAATAGCTTGACCGTTGCACCGGTGCCTGAGGTGATCGCCGAAAGCGCCGAATTAATTTGGCCGGTCGTCGCAATCAAATTCAAAGGGCGCGTTATTTTTCCGGCATGGCGTTTTGATTTGCCGCAACCGGTCGAGACGGTCAGCGATGCCAGCGCGAGGAAAACGAAAACGTAAGACAGATGACGCATGAGAATTTCCAGGACAGAACGAAAGAAGCAACTCACTCACGCGACAAAACGCGAGTAAGGCGAACGAGTCTGGCTGGCAACAAGTCAACGCCGAATCGCGGACTTGTGGGGGCTGGCTATATCTCGGTTTGCGTGATTTCTACTTCCAAAATGTTAGTCATTCTGGGCTGAAAAACAAGCAACGAAGTGCCGCAGTTGCTGACTAAATTGTCTCTCCCGGGCATTCAGAGTAAGCTCTTAGGGAATGTTATTCTCATACCGGATATGCTAGGTCGGAATGTCGTCACTAATTCGCTTCGAATTAATTCTGTCGGATCAACCTCTATCGGTAACAAATTACGAAAGCCCCGAACATGAAACTCTATCCTTGGCCGGTTGTTTTGCCGATCGCGCTGGTGACCCTGTTGGCGTTGACCTCCCCTACGATCGCCCAAAAAGTTTACTTTGGCACCGGCGGAAATAACGCAGGCCAGCCTGCGGGAATCTACCATGCAGATTTGAACGAAGAATCAGGAAAGCTGGGCAATGCCGAACTTGCGATGGAACTCGAAGGCGCGGGGTGGGTGACGAAGCATCCCGTTTTTGACGTTCTCTATTCAACGGGTAACGTCAACGGTGATGCGTCCGTCTTGGCCATCGATGTCTCTGGCAGCGCGGGCAAGCTTTTAAACAGCCAAGGAACCGGCGGTGCTAGATCGTGTTTTATTACCACCGATCAAACGGGAAAGATCTTGATCAGCGCCCAGTACGGTGGCAGTTCAGTCTCTGTGTTTTCGATCCACGGTGATGGATCGCTGGACCCGCGCTGCCAATTGATTAAGCATGGCGAACCATCGCGCGTTCACAAGAATCAAAAGGCGGCGCATCCCCACTACGTCGCCATCAGCCCCGACAATCGCTTTGCGTACGTTTGTGATTTGGGCATGGACAAGATTGTCGTTTACGAAATTGATCATGATGCGGCACAGTTAAAAGAAGTATCGCAGGTCTCTGCGATTGCCGGTGGCGGGCCGCGGCACATGAAGTTTCACCCCGATGGCAAATTTGCGTTGGTGCTGAACGAACTGACCCTGTCGGTTTCGGTGTTTCGATTCGATGCAGATTCTGGAGCTCTGACCATGGTCGGAACAACCGAAACCCTAACCAGCGCGGAGAAGGCCCTGAATACCTTCAACAGCGCGTCAGAAATTCGAATTCACCCCAGTGGCAAATTTGTCTACACCGGGAATCGAGGCCACGATTCAATTTCGATCTTCCAATTCGATTCGGCGTCGGGAGACTTAAAACGCCAGAACGTCATTCACATGCGCGGGGCTTGGCCACGCAATTTCAATCTCAGTCCCAACGGCCATTTTTTGTTGGCAGCCGGAAAAGACACCAACAGCGTGTCTGTTTTTAAAGTCGATCCGCAAACAGGCGATTTGCAATACCAACAGCACAGTAGTAAGTTCGTTCCCGGGCCAATCTGTGTCATGTTTGATTGAGGGAAGTGGACTTCCTTTTTCTCTTTTCTTCCCCTGAGTTTTTTCGAAGTTGGTATCCAAATGCGAATGCCTCAAATCTCGCGCGTGCTGATCTTACGCGTGCTGATCGTTGCCCTCTTAGTCATCGTCGCCGGAAGTTCAGCCTTGCGGGCTGAGGATAAACCCAACTTCATCGTCATTTTGACGGACGATCAGGGCTATCAGGATCTCGGATGTTATGGTTCGCCGGACATCAAGACACCGCGCATCGACCAAATGGCCAAGGAGGGCATGAGGTTTACCAGCTTCTACGCTCAAACGGTTTGCGGTCCGGCGCGTACGTCCATCATGACCGGTTGTTACCCAATGCGTACGCAACGTGCCAAACACGACGACGGTCTGATGCCGCACCCCGCCTTGTCCCTGAACGAGATAACGATCGCTGAGGTTCTCAAGCCGCTTGGTTACAAAACGTATATGGCGGGCAAATGGGATTTGGCTGGACGAAAAGGGAACGCCAAACGAAAGAAAACGTTTGACCGTCATCTCAATCCATTCCTTCAGGGATTCGACGGTACGTTTTGGTTGCCTTGGAGTGAATCGAGCACGGTTTATGCTGGTCCAGAAATCGTGATGGATAAGGTTCCGAGAGCTTCGGTCACTCAACTCTTCACCAACCAAGTGCTAGGATTCATTGAAACTCACCTCATCGAATACAACAAGAAACGTCCGTTCTTCGTGTATTTGCCTCAACCGATGCCTCATACACCACTGGATGCGTCGAAAGAATTCAAAGGCAAATCCGCCGCCGGGCTCTACGGTGACGTGATCGAAGAACTGGATTACCACACCGGACGGCTGCTTGATGCGGTTGAAGAACTTGGGATCGGCGATAACACCTACATCATCTTCACCAGCGACAACGGGCCTTGGTGGATTAAAGGCGATAACGGCGGTCATTGTCATCCGCTGCGCAGCGCAAAGACCAGCACTTACGATGGCGGTTTGCGAGTGCCGTTCATTATCAAAGCTCCCGGAAAAGTTCCTGCAGGTACGACTTGCGATTTAGTCACCGCGGGCATCGACCTAATGCCGACGATCGCGAAACTGGCGGGAGCCAAACTTCCCGATGATCGTGTGCTCGATGGCATCGACATATCGGAGATCTTTCATGGCACACAAAAACGGCTCGACCGACCCTACTTTTTTTACCAACACCAATCGCTGCGCGCGGTACGACAAGGTGATTGGAAACTTCATTTGGTGCATTCGAAACTTGACCGCACCAAAGAAGGAGAGAGTTGGCAGCGCCATGTTCCCCAAGCAGACCGACCCTACATCGAAGAGTTGACGCTGTATAATTTGAAAAATGACATCCGAGAGAAGACCAACGTCGCCAAGGAACACCCCGAGATCGTAGCCAGGCTGTTGAAGCAAATTGAATTTGCTAGACAAGACATCGGCTACCATGACGTCATTGGAGAAAACTCACGTCGGACGAGATAGCTTCGAAAAACGTGGATTAGACAGCCGACGATACTGAAACCTAATCTTCCCCAAGAAAGGCCGGTGCTCTAACGGTTGCCGCTGAATAATCAAAGTCTTAATGATGACCAAAAAATCGCGGCAAATGTAACCAGGTGGTGTACCACATCAAAAAATTAGGGTTAGCAATTTAAACCGGTTTGGCGATAGCCAAGGTTTTCGCTGCTTCAACCGAGGCTTTCGCCAAGACGGCTGATCCTAAAATAAAGCTGTGACAAAGCATTAGATGGTACGCTCACCTGAGAAAAGGAAATTTACGAAAAAAATGACGCCGGATCAATTTTCGGTAGTAAGCATCGGCTCAACACAACCGATAAGTCACTTCCGGGCGGTTTTTCGCAGTCCCACCGACCATCTTTTTCATGGCGATTGAAGTTGGCGGTTTCCTCTGGAACGGATTTTCGGTTTTTAGTCGGGCAAACCCTCTAAAAGCCTCTTCCTTGAGATTCGATAATTTGATAATCTTCCGTTTCGAAGTAACCTACGGCGGTGAGGATATGCATCCCAACACAAAGGTCTAGCGTAACTTCATTTGACTTGTTCCGTTCTGCGAATAATATAAAAATTGATCTCTGGGACGAAAACAAAGTTAAAAAACAAAGGACAGATGGCTGAGTCTGGTCGAAGGCACCGGTTTTGAAAACCGACGTACGTTAACGCGTACCGGGGGTTCGAATCCCTCTCTGTCCGCTTTGTTTAAATTAAGCCCCGTCGGTTTTATGCCGGCGGGGCTTTTTTTATGTCGCGCGTTTCGCGCCGAGAATCTTAAACACCGTTTCAATCGCCGAAGACGATCTGCTTGCGAAATCGTCGGTCAGAGGCAACTACTTTTTTGATTCGCGTGACGCCCAAGGAATATTGTCCGCGTTCTTGGAGATTTTGTAAAAGTTGAACATGCCGATGAAGCGGAACACTCCCGGATTGGGTTTCAGCAACTCCGCACCGTCTCCATTGCCCGGAACTGCCAATTCATAAAGGCTCTGTTGAGCCCATCTGACGTCCTTGTTAGAGGCGTCTGAGGGCGGACGTTTCCTTGCCATCAAATTGTAAATCGAGCTTGAGTCCTTGGCCGAACTTCCATTCTGTCCGTAGATAACCAGCGTTGGAATCTCGACAGCCGCACCGCCGGAGAGCAACGGATGCTTGACCAAATTTGACATCGAAGCCTGTTGAAATTTTCTTGGCGGTGAAACCAGAATCAATGATTGAACGTCTTTGCCTTGTTTGATGCTGCCGACGTTTTGATAGGACCAGTCTTTCAGTGTCCACGCGGTGGCCATTGGGCACATGTCTCCAACGGCCAACACCGAAAGCATGCTGATGTTCAGCTTGCCCTCATTATTGAAAGTGATCAGTTTCCGTTTACATTGTTCGATGTCTTTGGTGACGGTCGCAATTTGGGCTCGATTGAAATCGCGATAATCGAGTTTTTGCGGATTATTCTCCATGGTTATACTTTGGCCATGCCCACGCAGATCAGGAACGATCACGGTATGCCCGACCGACTGAAGGTATTGAGCCAGCGGACCCATGTCATTCATCGACCCGCCCCAATCGTGGATCAAAATAATTGGAACGATCACCTTCGCCAATTCAGGATCTTCGGCATTGGGTGACTTGAACAGCGCGGCCATGATGTTGATGCCATCAGACTGCAGCGTCAGCAGTTCCGGAGGGGGAATTTCAATCTCTCCGTCTTTGCCTTTGTCTTTTTTCGCTGCGCCCTCTTCGGCCGCTGCTTTCTGTTTCGCGGTGTTCTCGGATGCCATCTTAAAGAGATCCATCGGTCCGCTGGGTGCGGGCGCCGCAGTTGTTCCCGCCGGACTCTTGCTTGCTCCGCCGGCAGTTGCAGCCGCGGGAGGTGTTTTGGCGGCGGGTGTGTCTGCGGTTGCTTCGGCAGCCTCTGGCGTGCTGAGCAAGCCACGTTTCTTACGCTGAGCATCGCTGGTTTGGCAATCCAAAACCGAAAATGCAACGATGGCGATGGCCAAGAAAAAGATTTTTTGCGACATGAGCGATTCCAGATTTTGTTTCATCAATAAAGTCTCCACAATTTTAACCCGTCAACTGACTCTCGGCCACTGTTGCGGACTGTTTCGCACAAACGACGTGCCTCGTTTGTGGACCCCGATCATAATAGGGTAAGCTATACTGTGATGGGAAACCTGACTCCAAAACAAGCCTGCTCTTTCGGCTCCGGCAAATCCCAGCGGTTAATGGCTTCGATCGCGACACTTGGCTTTTCAACTTACGATCATGATTAAGTATCTAAAACGCACTTGGCAGATTCGCACCGGCCGCTACGAAACGCCGTTTGATGGAGGCGTTCCGTTTTGGATGCTCAGCCTCATTCTGCATTTGGTTGTGATTTTGGTGATCGCAAAAATGTTGATGCCTGCAGCCGATAAAGAAGATCTGAATCTTGTCAGTGGCATTGATCAAGGCGAGGTCATCGAACTGGCCGATTTAGAAGAAGTCATTCCCGACGTCGTGTTTGAGGACGCAGAAGCCGAACCGGTTGACGTTGGTGACAACGATCTTGAATTCGAGGAAGTCGATCTCGCCTCGCCTGTGCTCAGCCTGGACAACGAAACGCTGGACGATTTTGATTCGATTGTTACCGACGATGGCATGTTGGCGCTCGGGGCCGAAGACGGAGGAATGGGGGCCGAAGCATTCGCAGAAATCGCGACCAAGGGAGTTGTCGGCACCTCCGTTGCGCAGGCCTCTGGTGCCGTCGATCGCATCAGCGCCGAGATCATGCGTTCGCTGGAAAACAATAAGACCTTGGTCGTTTGGATCTTTGACCAGTCCATCAGTCTGTTGGAGCAACGCACAAACATCGAAAACCGGTTGGACCAAGTTTACAGTGATCTACGTGACGCGGGCGTGTTAGGCGATGAATCCGTCAACCAGCTTCAGCAATTCCGCTTGCAAACCGATGTCATCGCGTTTGGGCAATCTATCAATCCGATGCTAAAACGGCCGGCGTCCAATTTCGACCAGGTTCGTGAAGCGATCGGGAAGATTGAAAGAGATGATTCGGGGACTGAAAATGTGATGGCGGCGGTGATGATGGCCGCTAACCGTTACAAAGGCTTACACAAGGTGGATTCGAACACCGGGAAACGGAAACGCGATGTTCTTTTGATCGTGGTGTCCGACGAAGCCGGCGATGATGGTAGATTGACCGATCAGGCCGTTCAAGTTTGTCGCGCGAATCAGATCCCTGTTTCGGTCATCGGAGTGCCCGCTCCGTTTGGCCGCAAGCAAACCGAAGTCAAATGGGTTGACCCTGATCCGGAATACGATCAAACGCCGCAAGTGGCGTTGGTGAATCAAGGCCCCGAGTCGATGATGCCGGAGCGGTTGCGTTTGGATTTCACTGGCAATTTTGATGATCTTGAGATGATTGCGTCCGGCTTTGGGCCTTTCGATTTGACCAAGCTCTGCTATCTCACCGGTGGAACGTATTTCGCCGTGCATCCCAACAGCAGCAAACGGTCGGTGAACTGGGACGAGGTCGCCAACTACTCGGCTTACCTTCGTCACTTCTTCGACGCCGATGCGATGAAGCCCTATCGACCGGACTATGTCACGCAGGCCGAGTACCAAAAGCTGTTATCCAGCAGCGCGATGCGGAACGCGCTGGTGAAATCAGCAGCCTTCACGTCGACCGGTGCATTGGCGCGGCCGCAGCTACGTTTTCCGAAATTCGATGAAGCTCAATTTGTGAACCTTGTCACTCGCGCTCAACGCAGCGCGGCGATTGTCGAACCCAAGCTAAATCAGTTGTACGACATGCTCAAAGCCGGCGAAAAAGATCGGCCCACCGAAATTTCGCCGCGCTGGCAAGCAGGTTATGACTTGGCGATGGGACGCGCTTTGGCGGCCAAGATCCGGGCTGAGACCTATAACATGATGCTGGCGTTGGCGAAAACGAAATTGAAATTCGACCCTCCCCAAGGCGACCAGAAGCCCAACAACACTTGGATGTTGCGGCCCGCCAATACGATCGAAACCGGCAGCCGAGGCGAGAAGTTGGCCGAAAAGGCGCGGGCTTATTTAGAACGTGTGGTCGCCGACCATCCAGATACGCCATGGGCGATGATCGCCGAACGCGAGTTGGCGACGCCGATTGGTTGGAGCTGGCAGCAGACCTACACGCCTCCTCCGGGAGAAAGGCGGCGGATGCCGGGCGCGAATAATAACAATCCCAAGCCGCCCATGAATGCCCAGCCGCCCAAGAAAAGACCGCCACCGCGATTGTAAGCATATCGTATCCGGGTTGGGAATATACAAACATCTTAACCCGAACGCGTGAGCGAGGGACTCAGTCGCCGCGTCCCGCAATCCCTTGCTGACGCATGCGGGTTGGGAAATGCGATGCCGGTTGGGAAACGCAATGCTGGTTGGGATTCCTTCATCCCCACCTAATCCTAATTAGTAATTTAGGATCGCGTCGTTGGCAAACGACTCCAAGTGATCATGCGGCGTGAATTGGTTCGCTAGATCGATCACCAGTTGCCCAAGATACCTGGTTTCGAATTCGCGTTCGGTCGTTTGAATCGCCGGACGGCCATGAGTGGGATACTCAAAAATCCTAGGCCCGTAGTTGAAGTCGACTTGGCCTCCTTTGGCAATGTTATAGACCGTGGCGGTGACGTCCGATTTTCCTTTGAACATCGTCGAGCCTTCGTGGATCGTGTAAGACTTTACGTCCACGGCAACAACCGCATCCACGCCCAGGCCTTCGCCCAACGCCAGAAAATCGCGTCCATCCCATCCGTGTGTGTCGATCCACTGTTCGACCAGCGATACCGGAACAACGACGCTCTCTTCCTTTAGGCCCTGAGCCAACTTGATGCTGAGCGCGTTCGAAATGGTGTAGGTCAGCGTGTCGGGTCCGTAAGCCGACGCATCAGAAATGCATACGACAGCAATTTTTTTCTCCTCCAAACCACCGTAGGTGGCCGGAACCGTATGGCCTTTGATGACATACAGCAATTGCGACAAAGCACCTGCACACCCGGACGATGTCAGCAACCCGAGGGTAATTAGCAGCGTAAAGAAGAGACGATTTGCGGTAAATGAACGCATAAGACGGTTCTCTGGCCGGGGAGGAAAACAATATTCTTGAGCACCGTAGAGAGATTCACCGTTGGCGGCAAGAGCGGATTTTTCAATATGGAATGCGACATGCTATATTTTAAAAACTAGAGATTTGAAATCCAAAATCGAATTCTCGCGCTTCGCCTACTCATCATCCATCTCAAGGATGTCGGCTTGCTTTTCATTGATCTTGATCCGCTGAATTTTTGAAGATTTGCCCGTCTTGGGATCCACTTCGATGACAACGCCAGAGATCTGCACATCTTTCTTGGCCACGTCAAAGGGCAGCGGGCGAAATGAAATCGTTGCCGGCAAGACGCGATCAATCTTCCGGCCAAGGATGCTCTCATGCGGTCCCGTCATGCCAACATCGGTGATATAGGCTGTGCCGCCGGGCAAAATCTGTTCGTCGGCGGTGGGTACATGCGTGTGAGTGCCGCAAACCGCAGAAACGCGACCGTCCAAATGCCGGCCCATCAGCTGTTTATCGCTGGTGGCTTCGGCGTGGAAATCGCAGAACCGAATCACGACGTCATCGGGAATTTCCTCCAAAACTTTGTCCACCGCCGTGAACGGGCAATCCACCGGCCGCATGTAGACACGTCCCATCGCAGAAAATACGGCAACCTTCTTACCCGTTTCCGATTTCACAACCGTCCAAGTCTTACCAGGGGCGTCTGCCGGAAAGTTCGCCGGTTTGAGGATGTTGGATTTATTCTCAAGCGTCGGGATGATGTCTTTTTTGCGATAGATATGATCGCCAAGCGTAATGCAATCCACGCCCGCTTGGATCAACCGTTTGTGAATTGAAGGTGTGATTCCGGATCCGCTTTCGGCGTTCTCCCCGTTAACGATCACCAAGTCAATCGTCTCTTGACGGCGATAGGCGGGAATCGCGCGTGTGACGATTTCAACGCCCGGTTTGCCGACAATGTCTCCGATGAATAAGATGCGCACGTTGTTTTCCTAGGGGATGTTTTTAATTTCGCGTTGAAAGCAGTTCGAAAAAGTAAAGTTGGTAGAGCCGGTTCCAACCGGCTGTTTTGGGTAAATTTGGGTAAAAGTTAGGGCGCGGTCGGTAGGAACCGGCCCCACGATGAAATTCGAAATTTATTTCGCAAGTTCGGTAAAGCGTGTTTCGCGAATCACGACGACTTTGATTTCGCCGGGATAGGAAAGTCGCTCTTGATAAGCTTCCGCGATGTCGCGACAGATCTTGGCGGCCGTCTTATCATCGGCATCCTTCGAACTGGCAATCACCCGGACCTCGCGACCCGCCTGAACCGCGAACGCTTGGCGCACGCCTTGGAATTCTTTGGCGATCGTTTCCAATTCTTCCATGCGTTTGATGTAACGATCCAGAGATTCCCTTCGCGCTCCGGGACGCGATGCGCTGCAGGCATCTCCGGTTGCGACGATGACCGTGTAAGGATGTTCCACGAAGATCTCATCGTGGTGCCCGCGAGCGGCATGGACGACTTCTTTGCTTTCTCCATTGCGTTTTAGGAACTCAGCACCAATCTTTGGGTGCCCGCCTTCTTGATCGTGATCGGCTGCCTTTCCAATATCGTGCAGCAGTCCCGCTCGCCGCGCCAGATCTCCATCGAAGCCCATCATCTCGGCCAACATCCCCGACAAAAACGCCACTTCGACGCTGTGGCGAAGCACGTTCTGGCTGTAGCTGGTGCGGAAATGCAGACGGCCCAGCATCGCGATGACGCGCTTATTTAAGCCCTGTACGTTGACCTCTTGAACGGCTTCGTTGCCCTTTTTGATGATCACCGCGTCGATCTCTTTTTGGCATTCCTCGACGACCTCTTCGATGCGCGAAGGGTGAATTCGTCCGTCAGTGATCAACCGATCCAGCGCCATCCGCGCGACCTCACGGCGGACAGGATCGAATCCGCTGACGATCACCACGCCGGGCGTGTCGTCGATAATAACGTCAACACCTGCCGCTTTTTCAAAGGCCCGGACGTTACGACCTTCACGGCCGATGATGCGGCCTTTCATGTCGTCGTTGGGAATGTCGACGGTCGATGTTGTGGAATCCGATGTGTGGCTGGCGGCGAAACGTTGCGTCGTCATCATCAGCATTTCGCGTGCTTTTTCATCGCAGATCTCTTTTAGGTTCTTTTCATGTTCGAGAATGCGTCCACCCACTTCATGGGCGAGGTCATCTTCGAGCAATTTCAGCAATCGGGAAGTCGCTTCTTCCTTGGACAGCCCGGTAACTTCGTGCAGTCTACGGCGTTTGGTCTCGAGCACCTCCGCGATGTCCTGTTCGGTCTGAGCCACCTGCTCCAATTTGACGCGCAAGCGATTCTGAGACGTTTCGATGAAGGTCTCTTGTTTTTTGAGATCTTCGCTCTGCTGGTTGAGCTGATTCTCGCGTTTATCTAACGCTCGTTCGCGCTGGTGAACTTCCTCTAACGCCTTGTTTTGCTTTTTGTCGAATTTGGATTGGCGTGAGAGTTCAAGTTCCTTGATCGCAACGTCGGCGTCTTTGATTTTGTTTTCGGCGTCGCGCTGGGCGTTGTCGAGAATCGCCTGCGCCTTCGTTTTCGCCCCGCCGCCGGAGATGAGGCTGTAGAAAATACTACTCCCACCGGCCAATATAATACCCACGACGAATCCGATGATAGATTCTGTTGTCATGATTGGGTCGCTCCCTATCGTTGGAGTGACGACAATTTACAAGCTTCAACTCGCCAGCGAAAAAAACGGCAGCCGTGTTCTCTCAATGTTACAGGCCATAATTTTCAAAATTTCGCTAACGCGCGCGTTCTACTTGTTCAGCAGGACCCAGTCATCATGTTTGGTATCTGACCAATCAATTTTCAATTTTGCTGGCTCAACACTTCGCATTTCCCGCACCCATCGCAGCGGGGAATCGAAGACAATCATGGGCGGGCAATATCCCTCCCGATACGAGCACAGCAATTGCTGCCGTGCCCGAAAGAGCCGCAAAATGCAGCGGAGCCAAGGAATCACAGGCTCAATCAAGCGTGCAAACTCTAACCCGCGCGCAAGTTCGGCAACTTCGGTGCGAAAATACGTGCGAATCTCTCCCCGTAAGCCCAACACAGAAAACTGCAGCAGACAAGCGACGATTAATAAGGTTAGAAGGAACAACATGATGTAAGCGGCAGCGAATTCCAATAGAATCTAAAAGCTGAAAACGATTTGGTCTTAATGCAAACGGACTGTGGTTGCCACTGTTTTGTGTCACCATGTCAATTGTTTTACAAATTTCGGCACCAGAGATGCCTTGGTCCTAAGGCTACCAAAATATCGCCAAGAATTCAAACGACCTCCGCCTGAGAATTATGCTGTGCTGCCGTCCTGGGGCTCGCAACAGTTGATGTCGCTAATTGACGTCGCTAATTTAACGGCTCGCGGTCAGCAAAATTGGGCCCGGCGTTTTACTCAATGAATCCCCAACATCAAATCTTAAAACCGTTGGTCGACGCCTGTGAAGCCGTCGTTCCTGTATCGCTCTGGTTTCAACACCCAGCCGTGGTGGCCGTTTCTGGCGGTTGTGACAGTGTGGCATTGCTTCGCACTTTGGTGCAAATCGCTCGCGCGAATCAAGCCTTTGATGGCTCCAAGATTATCGTGGGGCATGTTGACCACGCTCTGCGCGGTGCAGATTCGACCGCAGATAAAGATTTTGTGAAACGGCTGGCAGACGAATTCAATGTTGTTTTCGCTGAGAAGCGGTTGGATTTAACTGAGCTGCTAGAAGGCCGAGAAAACGCCTCGGAGGAACTGCTGCGGGATGCGCGGTATGGTTGCCTGAAGAAAATCGCCGAAGAAAATAACGCGCGGTATCTGTTTACCGGTCACCATCGGGGGGATCAGGCGGAGACGATTCTTTTTCGGATCTTTCGGGGGACGGGGCTGGCCGGATTGAAAGGCATCCCGTCGATCCGCAGTGACGATTGGCTGACGATCGTGCGGCCGTTGCTCAAAGTTTCGAAAGAAGAAATTTTGAAGGCGCTGGCTGCACTAGATCAGGCTTATTGCAGCGACGCGACCAATGAAACCAACGACTACAGTCGGAACTTCATCCGCAACGAAATTCTGACAAAAACAAGAGACTATTTTGGCTCGCACGTTGACGAGGCGATCGCGCGGTTAGCGGATCACGCAAAAAGCGCGTTGGAGCTGGAGGCTAAGTCAGTTGAGCAACTTTTGTCCTCACTTTCGCCAACACGGACAGAAGAAACTGTTTCTTTTGAGCCACGAAAGCTGCGCGAACAACCCGCCGTTCTTGTTCGGGCTGTTTTGATTAGACTTTGGCAGCTTCAAATGTGGCCTCAGGATCAAATGACGTTTGATCGTTGGGATTTCCTTGCCGACAGGATTTGCAACGCGTCTGCAGAAACATACGTTGAAAATCTGCCAGGCGATTTACGGTTCGAAGCTAACGCAAAGAGGGTGAAAATATCGTCTAGCTGTCAAACAAAAAAATGAGCAACGGTTGACCAATCGCGGCTTTCCATTGCTCATTTTTTTCTGTCTCGTCCAGCGGAAGTTCGAAACGTAATTTCCTGCCAGAAGAGAAAAAGTTTAACGTCGTCCCTTAATGAGCCGCTTGCTGATTCGGCGGACTTCGGAAAGCAAAGAGCAAGATCAGATAGAGCACTGCCATGGTCAGTGGAACCAAGGCCGTATATCGAATTGCCATTCGACTGCCGAACAAAGTTGCCTCGCCCACCGGAGCTCCATCAGTTTCGGCAAACTGCTTATTCTCATCCCACCACTGCTTTTGTCCGCGTAGACCGGCAAAGGCTTCGTCCGCGATACGTTCGCCTGCGATTTCGACATCGCTGTTGATTGCAGCACCCATATCACCAATCATCGCAGCCTTCGCTCCATCGATTCCGACAATCTGGGGGAACATCAGGAAGCTGTTGGTGCCGGGCGCTTTGACGCGCTCAAACGTTTCTGGTGCATTGGCTTGAATGTACTGCGATGCGAAGTAATCCTGTTTGTATCCGATCCCCGGACCGCCAAGTGCGCCCGCCGAAACCATACCCGCAAAACCCATCAACGCCATCGCAACGGTCGCACTTTTGGGGAACCGCTCGCCAACAACCCCCAGCATCGTGGGCCAAAGGAAAGTTTTCCCCAGCGCGTAAACCGTTGCTGCAAAGAACATGAAGTAAACGTTGGTGCCGATGCTTACAAGATAAAGCCCCAAAGCACCTAAACAGGCACTCGCCAACAACAATCCCAAAGAAGATATCTTGTGAACAATCGGACCTGCGAAAAACCTAAGCATCGTCATCAACAGGGAAGTGTAGATGAATAAGGCAGTTCCCAATGCTGCACTTTTTAGAATGCTGCCAGTAATCTTATTGATCCAGCTGTCGGTTCCTAGCTCGACGTAACCTACTAAAGCTTGCGCCAGCAGAAGGATCAAAAAGAAAGGTCCAATCAACCGAGCAAACATCCCGCTGTACGAAATTTCTCCGACCTGGGCGTCAGTTTTGGGGAAGGCCTCCTTCATCGTGATGATCCCATAAAGGGCTGTTGGGATCAGGTAGGTTGCAAGAAGGAGCTCCCAGCCAACGCTTCCTTTGGCAAACACAATCAAACCACCGATCACCAAACCGGCGGGCCAGCCAGCATGAAGAATGTTCAGATAATGCGTTTTTTGTTCTGGGTATACCGCTGCGGTGAGCGGATTAATGACGCCCTCGCAGATTCCGTTGGCGACAGCAAAGATGAATGCAGACCAAAACAGTAACAAATAACACGCATCTTTTCCCGATGCGTTGAACACCGGCGTAGCTGCGAAGAGCATTACTGCAGAAATCAGATGACAGGCTAACGCGATCAGCATCAGTTTTTTGTAACCAATCGTATCGACCAACATGCCTGCGATCAAAATTACGATTCCGAAACCTAGCAAGCCACCACCGGTGATTTGACCTAGCTCAGTCATCGTGAACCCATACTTTGCAGACCACACATCCAGCAGTCCACCGCGTACCGCAAAACCAATGCCGGCCGCGATTAAAGCTAAAAAACCAACGATTAACAGTTGCTTGCGATTTGCGAGGAAACCGCCATCGGCTCCTACGCTATTTGGGTCGGTTGTATTCATTATTTTTCACAGCAGAGACGAAATGGTATGGCACGTAAACGCACCGCTAGCTAGCTAGCGATGCATTTGTTATTGAAGCTCAGTATAGCATTGGGGCTTTCGATGTAAACAGAGTCGCCATTGCTGAGCTGTAAAGAGAAGATTTGCCCCGCGTCACCTTTTACGGAAACCGCCCAAGTTGATACCGCGGCAATGAAATAAGAACGTGGTCGGTAAATAGGTATTACATCTCGTTTCCTCGCTCAAATTTTCGTACTGCAAAAGCCGGCTGAACAAGTAAATCAATCTTTAGACAAAATCGACAAATCTCTAGTATTCGCGTGAATAAATGCCCTGTTCACGGGCGGCTCCTCGCGAGTCGCACAGGAGCCTTTTCTCGAGCTCCCCCTTCTGACGTTTCTAAGAATGCAATTCCGCCAAAGCAGACCAATGACTCGCACGGCTCGACCGAGCGGTCTGATGCGCTTTTTCGGTGGGATGATCAAATTGGTGCTGTTCTTGGCGCTGATCGCCGCAGCGGCTTGGTTCTATTTTCAAACTGAATTTTCTGGTCAACTCACCAGCAGAATTCAGGAGAAAGCCAATCAGCATTTAACAATGCACGGGTTGCATGCCACCGTTGGCCAAGCGCGGTTGATCGAGGGCGAAGGCATTCTGCTGAACAACATGAAATTGGGCGTCTCATCCAATCGCAGACCCGCGCCCGATCCCAACGCTCCACCGGGCCTGCTGGATCATATCAACCAGCGTTTCGAGTCCTTGACCAACGGCGGGATCGTCGGCGAACCGATCGCCGAACTTTACGACGCGTTTATTCACGTGCCGGTTGGAATGACTGACATCGTGATGGGTGACTGCCAGCCGTTGGCGTTGGACATCCGCCGCGCGAAGTTGAACGTCGTCCGCGGCCCCGACGGCCGGTGGCAGTTAGAACAGTTTCTGGATGCTTTCCGCCCCGACCCTAATTCACCGCCGCTACCGGTTCGCATCCACGATTCCGAAATTCGAATCGTCGACAAAACAAAGAACCCACCGCTCAGCCATCGGCTGACGGACGTTCAGATTCAGCTCCAGCCGCTGCAAGACCAAGGCCGCCGGTTGACCAAAGTCACCCTGCGATGCGTCGGTGCAGAAATGGGATTGGTCAACATTGCCATTTTCTATGACGCTCAATCAAGATCCTTCGACGTCGACACTTCGGCTGAAAACATTCAGCTGTCCCCTGCCCTGTTCGCTTTATTGCCAGAAGTCATCGCCGGGCAACTTAAAACCGTCAACGCACTCGCCGGAGAAGTCGACCTCGACGCGCGCATCCAAGGAAGTCTCAACGGAACGATGCCGAAATTTATGTTGGTCGGATCAGTCGACAAATTAGCGGTCGATGATCTTCGTTCACCGGTGCCGATAACGCGCGCCAGTGCCGAATTTATGATCTCCAATGACCAAGTAAATCTAAAGCAGTTTCGTGGTCGGATGGGCGAAGGCGACTTCGAGGTCAACTATCAGCAAACGGGGCTGTTCAACCGCGCGAATTGGAGAGCGTTTGGAAAAGTCACGCATCTCGATTTCCGCTATGCCGAAAAGATGTCCAAACTCCTTCCCCAAGGCTGTAATCGGTTTTGCCGCGATTTCTCCCCCGAGGGCGAATGTGATGTGACCTTCAACCTGCAGCATGACGGGGCTCAGTTGAAGCGCGAGATTCACGGTGATCTGCGTGACATGGCGTTTAAATTCATCCGGTTCCCCTATCGCGTTGACCGCTGTTGGGGCACCGTTGATTGGTTTGGTGACACGATGAAGTTGAATGTCAGATCCGATGCGACTCCCGAACCAATGACGATGGATGGCACGATCATCAATCCGGGCCCCGACGCGACCTACGACATCAATTTGCGAGTCGATGGCAGTTTGCCCATCGACGAAAAAATGTTGGTGGCGATTGACGCGACCCCATCTTTTTCCCGCGCCGTGCGGCCGTTCAATCCCATCGGCCGGGTCGGCGGTGTGGGCAAGATTATCAAACACGTTCCGCGCGGCGATGTCGACAAGTTCTTCGACATCGAGCTCAAAGGCGTTGCGATTCGCCATGATAGTTTTGCCTATCCTATCGGTGATATCAAAGGAATGATTAAGGCACGAAACCACGATTTCGATTTTGAGAACTTGACCGGAGACAATGGCAACGCGACCGTGATTTGTAACGGTAAATGGAATCCGCGCGTCGGATTGAACAGTCGGTTCATCTGCGAAAACGTGGCGATGGACGACCAATTACAGATGGCATTATCGCACGACCTGCAGGAAATTTGGGCTGGTTTCCGACCTCAAGGTACGGTCGGATTAATCAAAGTTGGCATGACGATGCCCATCGGCCACACCAGCACCAACGTGGTCGTCGAAGCCGATCTCAAGCATCGCCAGCAACGACTGGCCAGCAACGTTTCCATCTTCCCTACCTGGTTTCCCTATGAGATCAGACAAATGGTGGGCAATATCAAGATCGGCAACGGACAAATTCAAGTTTCGGGTGTCTCCGGGAAACACGGCCGCACCAATCTCTCCTGCAAGGGCGAAGGCAATTATTCGGACCAATCGTGGATGGTGAAGCTGCAGGATTTGCTGGCGACGTCCGTGAAGGTCGACGATGATTTACTGACCGCATTGCCAACGCAACTGGCTCCTCCGGTTCGCCAGATGAAATACAAAGGCCTGATGAACGTCCATGGTGAAATCACCATCGCAGGTTTCTTGGAAAGCACGACGGGACCTCTGATTAACAATGCCCAACAGCAATTGGGCTATCGAGGACTCCCAGGTGAAGGGCAAGCAACAACGCCGGGTTATATGACATCGGATCCAACGATGGCTTGGGATCTGAATTTCGCGATGAACAACGCGCAGATGCTGGTCGGGTTGCCGATTGAAAATGTCTTCGGTGAAGTGAACTTGATCGGCACCTACGATGGCAAACGCGCCGAATGTCGAGGCGAAGTCAATCTCGATTCGATGACCATCTACGAAGCTCAAATCACCAACGTGCGGGGCCCGATTTGGATGGATAATGATCGTGTCTCGGCGGGGGTTTTGGCAGATCCCGCAGACGCGGCATCTGCGGCTCAGAATACTTCGCCGTTAACCAATACCACCAACACCACCAATAAACGTTCCCTAAGCGGTGAGATTTATGGCGGCATCGCACGCTTTGACGCTCAGATGGCAAACGACGAAAGGGGCCGTTTCTACATTCAAAGCACCATCGCCGATGGCGACATCCAAGAAGCCGCCGCAGACTTCGCAACGGGCGTCGAAAAGCTGCAGGGCCGCGGTTTTGTTGCGATGCGGATGGGCGGCGACTACGCAGATTTAGAATCGTACAAAGGTGACGGAACGGTACAACTGCGCGAGGCGAAGATTTATGAACTGCCCAAAATGCTGACGCTGTTGAAACTGATCAGCGTTGGACGTACCGATCCCACCGCATTCGATTCAAGCAACGTTAACTTTTTGATTAACGGCGACGAGATTGATTTTGAGCGGATTGAATTGGTGGGAGATGCGATCTCCTTGATCGGCAACGGTCGCATGAATTTAGATCAGGAGCTTGCCCTAAACTTCTACTCGATTGTCGGCCGCAACAGATTTCATATTCCTGTTCTAAGTGAACTTTATCATGCCGGCAGTCAACGCATCATGTGGCTCAGCGTTGACGGTTCGATCGACGATCCGAAACTAAGTCGACAGATTTTGCCGCAATTGAACGATTCGATTCGGCAATTGTTCCAACCGGCACAACCTCGATCGCCGCTATTGGATCGCGATGCCGTTTCACGGACCGCGAATCAAGGTTTCGATACGCTATTTGATTACCGCCGTTAGGGTCGACTATTTTTAACGTCGACTGTTTTTAGGGTCGGCTGTTTTTAGGGTCGGCTGTTTTGGTGCCGGCTATTGTTATGGCCGGCTGTTGCGTTTCATGTTCAGCGAAATATAAATCACTCCACTGACGACCAACAGCGTGCCGATGGTTTGTGCTGTGGTCAGCGATTCGCCTAAGAAAAACGAGGCGAGGATGATTGTGGAAATTGGCCCGATACCACCCAGAATCGCAGCGTTGGAAGCCCCGATCCTTTTGATGCCTTCGGAAATTAATATAGATGGAATCACCGTCGCGCAGACGGCCATCGCTGCGCCGTACGCGTAGACTTGCCACGGATGTTCCAGCAAATTCTTCCAATCGCTTACGGGATTTGCGACTAAGAAGTGAGCGATCACGCACAACGAAGAAACGATCATGGCGTAACAGGTGAACCGCCACACACCGACGACGGGGATCAACCGTCCGCTTCCTACCAAATAGATTGCATAGGTAAACGCCGAAAGGAAAACTAGGACAACGCCTCGGATATGATTGGGCCCGTGAAGCTCCGTTTCTCCCATGGAAACTGCGACCGCAACACCCAAGTAGCAAAGCGCGATCGCAACCCATTGCTGAACGTGGATTCGTTCTCTCAACACGATGGCGGAAATCAGTAAGACCATGGTGGGATACAAATATAGAATCACACGTTCTAGGCTCGCTCCGATGAACGCAAGCCCGGCGAAATCGAAATAGCTGGCCAAGTAATACCCAATGATCCCAAGAAAGATGATCTTACCCATTTCGCGGCGTCCGGGCTTGGCCGTAGTTTCTTGCCGAAAGATCACCAGCAACATCGTTAAGTAGATGGGCAAAGCGAATATCATCCGCAGTGCCAGCAGCGATACAGGATCGACACCGTAGGGAAGCGCCAGCTTCACCATGATGGCCTTTGTTGAGAACATGATCGCACCCAACAGCACGATCGCGCTGGCAATCAATCGCTGTGGGAACGTAAGTTGAGGCGATTGATTCAAACGCGGTGCTGCCGGTAAGGGATTGTTTTTGCGGATCGGGGGAGAGTTTTTAAATCTTCGTCACTGTATCTGACCAACAAATGGCCAGCAGGTTCGCCAAAAGTAAGACTGCAGGCGGACTATCGCTTTCTTGGTTTCCAATTGAAGAAGAACACGCGGTTATTCTTACTCCACTGCCGGTCTGCGTTATAGAGGGTCGATTCGCGCTCTCCGGTTAGTCGGTCGGACCTGCTTTTGATGACGATTCGGCTGCGATTGACTAAATTTTCTTTCTTCTGAACGGCTTGAGCGACGCCGAATTGAAACCGAGCCGCGGGGTAGATGGGAACGTTCAACTGTTCCAGCGATCGTTTGCCCAAATCTATCCGCTGGAAAACGGCTTCACTTTCATCATCCTGCTGGACGGCCTCCAGTGCGCAGCGGCTGTTGTTGGGAGAGTAGAGCCCCCAAGCGATCCAGTGGTCGCAATTGGGCAATATTGGGTACAGCAGCAAAGCGATCGTCATTGCCAATAGTGGCCCATTTGATCGGCATTGCGCGGGGGCATCGTGCTCCGCGGTCGCTGGCCAGAAAAGAACCGCTGCGATCATGAAAAAGAAAAGGTTCCAAACCAGCACACCCAAGTGGTGGTCCAGTCCCCAAGGCCCCAATGTGGCGATCAGCGCGGTGTGAAAGACCGCCGCGAGAACGACACCCGTCTTCCGGGTGCGCCCAACGATCAAAAGAACCGCCACCAGCAATTCGAACACCGGCATCAAAACGGCGATGAGGTTCATCCATTCAGACGCCTCAAACCCCACGACCTCCGCCAGCGTTTGAGCCATGGTGCCACCAAGTCCATAGATGAACTGGTAGTCAAATTTGCTGACCGCGGAAAAAAAGTAGATGGACGCGGTTACCCAACGCGCTGACGCGATAAGTTCGTCCGATCGCGTGGCCAAGGTCAGCAAAACGGCGTAGAGGAAGAATTGCCAGGCCCAAGGTTGAAGCCGATGCTGGTTCAGCAAGAACAAAGACAACAGCGCCACCGCGCAAATCGCCGCCGCGATTCTGGTCGTATCACGATTGCGATTTTTTTGCAGCCCAAGGATTTGACCAAACGAACCAACCATCAGAAACGCCACGGCCGCGCAGAGAATCGCTAATGCGACCCAGTCGGCGATCAATGGAACGCCGACGAATGACACTAGCAGCGGAATCTGCGGGAAATCTGAAACGCCCAACCAAAGTCGAAATGTCACCGCGATCAGCACCAAGACGCCCAGCGTCCAAACAGCGGTAAAACGGTCGGCACGCCGATCAAAGATTGCAGCAGCAGTTTCCGATTTAGGCAAAGGCTGATTTGGCGTTTGATCTGGCAAAGTCAGTTGCTTTTTGAAGTCGCGCTAGTACGAGCCCGACGCGCTAGCGAGTGGATATTCACAGGCTTCCCGATTCACTCGCTCGCGCTTCGGGCTTGTATTTCGATCGCTTAACGATTCTTAAACTACGACAAACTCTTAAGGTGCTCAATGCTCTGCCCAATACTGGCGATCGGATCGGGGGATTGGTCTTGTTCGACGTGACAGTAGATGGCACCAATTTCGGCGGCCAGCTTCATCACTTCTCCCATATCAATCGAACCATCGCCGCACTCTTGGAACGCCTCGGCGGGGACTTGGCCTTCGTCGTAGATTACCGCCGTGCCCTCCTTGGGATCCTTGAGATGGACCTGCGAGATGCGGCCATTCAATTTCTTCATCGTCTCCAGCGGATCCCAACCACCTACCTTCGTCCAAAAAACATCAAGCTCGAACTTGACCAGATCATTATCAAATTCCTGCATCAGCACGTCGAATCCCGTCGTGTCCCCGTCGATCTTTTCGAATTCGAACGAGTGGTTGTGGTAGCAAACTTGCAAACCGGCATCGGCCGCTTTCTTTCCCAATTCGTTGGCACCTTTAGCGTTGGCTTTCATCAGTTCCACCGTCTCGCGCGATCCCTTCCCGATATAACCAAACACTAAATGCTCCAGCCCAATCTCTTTGGCTGTGGCAATGATATCGTCTGTCGAAGGCACGCCGCTTGTGTCGGGTTTACAAACCGATTGCCAATTGATGAAACCCGAGTTGACCTTCAGCCCGATCTCTTTGGCTTGTTTGGTAATTTCGACGCCTTTGGAAACGTCCATCAGTTCGACTTGTTTGTAGCCCGCATCGGCTACGGCCTGCAGTGTCTTTTTGCTGTCCTGATCCATCTGGTTGCGGACGGTCCATAGCTGAAGACCGATACTGTCAAGGTATCCCGATTGCTGGGGCATGGCCAGAAGTGGTCGAGCCAACTGAGCAGCCAATGCGGTGACGCTCAGCCCGGCAGTCGTTTGAATAAATGTTCGACGTTTCATAAGTTGCTCCTGAGCGAATTTGATGGTTGAGTTGTTTGGGATTTAATGACTTTTGCCCGCCAAAGCCATGTCCACAATTTCCGTGGCGGTCATTGCTTTACCCGAAGGCGGGTTGAAGATAAGGCTGCTGGGATCGGGATGCGGCGTATTGGCCTCTAGCGTAGAAATCAATCCGTCGACATCGACGACGCACCCGCTGGTGGTCATAATGTGTTGCACCAGACTAATTAGGGCGTCGCGATCAAGTTTTTTCGAAGTTTGATCCATGCCACTATTGTAGCTGGCTTTCACACGCGTCGCCAACCAGCGAATCGTCGAAATTTTAGTTTAGCAGTTTTCAGACAAGGAAAACGATGAAGTTTACAGCGCTTGGAAAAACGAAAGAGCAAGTCTCAGTGGTCGGGCTGGGCACGTGGCAGTTTGGCGGTGAGTGGGGCGTTGATTTTACGCCGGAGATGGTGGACCCCATCTTCAATGCCGCCAGAGATTGTGGAATCAATTTGATTGACACCGCCGAATGCTACGGCGATCACCTTTCGGAGTCCTTGATTGGAGGCGCGATTGAATCCGATCGCAATAATTGGTTTTTGGCGACCAAGTTCGGCCATCATTTTCATGCAAAATTTAATCGCACCGAACCACGATCAGCTGATTCGGTGCTCAAGCAATTGGAAGATTCTTTAACGGCGCTTCGAACCGATCGAATCGACTGCTACCAATATCATTCGTGGGGCGACGATGAGGTTTTCTCGGACGATGTACAGGCGGTGCTGCTAAAGGCAAAGGACGATGGCAAAATTCGATTCCTGGGGAATTCGGTGAGAACCAAGGGCGATACTTCGATTCAGGTTGCGCAAAGCGTAGATCATCAAATTGACACGATTCAAATCGTTTACAACCGGCTGGCGCGAGAGCCCGAGGAAAAATCGCTTCCCATTTGCCAGCGCGATAATCTGGGCGTCATGGCGCGGGTGCCGCTGGCGTCGGGTTACCTGTCAGGCAAGTACAAACCGGGGCATCGGTTTCCTGAGAACGAAGTGCGGAACAAAAATCACGACGATGCCGATCGCGACCGGTGGCTGGCAGAGGTTGAAAAGATCAAAGCCGAGGAAGTTCCCGACGGCGTCGACATGGCGCAGTGGGCGATCGCTTGGTGTCTGAAGCATCCGGCAGTTTCCTGCGTCATCCCCGGAGTGAAAAACGCGGATCAGGTTCGTTCCAATGCGGCTGCCGCTGAATTGGAATTGGCGTAGTGGATCTTGTTAAAGATCCCGCCTACATCGGCCCATGAAATAGCAAAAGAAAAAGACGCTCATGATGAGCGTCTTTTTTTTGAACTCTGAATTCTTCCGCTGTGCAGGGAGCTTTAACAAGCTCCACTACGCATTGTGAATTCCATTATTGATTAGCGGTTTCTGGTTCGACTTCCATGGGGTTGAGACCCACGGTGTTCATCAACCACAGCAGCGCCGGTGACGCAATGAAGATCGAACTGTAGGTACCCACGATCACGCCGACGGTCAGTGTGAATGCGAATCCGTGAATCGCGTCGCCACCAAAGCAGAACAAGATGATCACAACGATAAACGTTGTCACCGATGTCAAAATGGTACGGCTGAGCGTCTGCGAGATACTCGTGTTGATGATCTCGGCGGTAATATCTTTCCGCTTGCCACGCACTTCGCGGATTCGGTCAAACACCACGATCGTATCGTTGAGCGAATAACCGATCACTGTCAGCAGGGCCGCGACGACTTCGAGGCTGATTTTGAAGCTGTCGATTCCCATGAACCATAGACCACCCGAGACATAGTGCGTGATGGCAATGACGCCAATCACGATCAAGACATCGTGGATCAACGCGATCACCGCCGCCAGTCCAAAGGCCAGGTTTTGGAATCGGAACCAGACGTAGAAAATGATCGCCATCAGGCTCAAGATGATCGCAAAAAGAGCTTGTGTTTGCATCTTTTTCGCGATCTGACCACCGACTTTACTGGAGGTGGGAAAGTAAGGTCGGCTGTTGAAGTCACTGGACCATTTCTCAACGATGTCATCTACGTCGATGGGCGAAATGTTACTGAATTCAACCTTCCAGGTTTTGGACATCGTTCCGGCAGAAGATTCTCCCGCTTCGGTGTCCGGTGAATCGACTTTCAGATTTTCTTCTTCGATGCCGCGTTCCAATGATGTGGAAGCTTGGATCAGCAATTCCTTCAGCGTCTTCCCGCTGATCTCTTGCTCAAAGTTGATGTTACGAACAACCGATGAAGAAAGACCAGCTTCCGCAGTAACTTCGGATCCAGAATCGTCGCCAGCGTTGAATGCGCTTGGGTCGATCTCAGCCGGGTCGGGAAGTTCGTCCGTCATTTCACCTTCGGCAGAATCGTCATCAGATTCAGTCGATTTTTCTTCTGTTGTTGCCGTATCGGCAGGACTATCGTTCGCAGCAGTTTCCGCATCAGGAGTTTCCGCATCAGCAGTTTCATCGGCTCCTTCGTCCTGCAAGTACATCGTTGGCAGCATCATAGACAACACCGTTGATTGGATGCCGTTGAACGAAGGCGCGATATAGCTTGACTGATCACTACCGGCGTCTTGGGAGTTGCTGCTTTGGCTGTTACCGCCGGAGACGGTTGCGCCGTGCATTTCCAATTGATCTTTGAAGACCCGGGTCATCACTTCGTCCAATTGCTCCCATCGTTCTCCTTCGCTTTCGCCTTCCCAAGCCGGGAGGTTACTGTCGACTTTGAAGACGCGATCGACCATCTCGGGATCGGTGCCGACACCGGAGAATCCAGAAACGGTAAATTCGGCTTTCTCACCTTTGGCGATCACTTCTTCGCTGTTGAGTTTCGCCTTAATGGCGTCGATGTCCTGTTTGTCTTTGAAGACCATGCGGACGGTCGAACCGCCACGCAGATCGTGATCAAGGATCTTCGCACCCAAGAAAAACGCACTGGCCAAACCGATACCGATCAGGGCGATCGAAAGAACACTGGTGAATGAGATCTTGCTCAGGAAGTCGATGTTCACTTTGTCCAAAATTCGACGCATGCTCAGCTTCGTCAACCAACCCTTACGCTCGGCGACGTCAAACATCAATCGCGAGCAATAGATTGCCGTGTACATACTCATCAGGATACCCAAAATCAGGGTTACCGAGAAACCTTTGACCTGCTCGGTACCGAACACATAGAGAATCAACGCCGTGATCAGCGTCGTCAAGTTCGCATCGACAATGGTAACGGTCGCTTTGTCAAAACCGTTTCGAATGGCCATCCGTAGTGCAGAGCCGCGATCAAGTTCTTCTCGGATACGTTCAAAAATCAGCACGTTCGCATCGACCGACATACCGACGGTCAAAACCAAGCCGGCCAATCCTGTCAGCGTCAGCGGTTGTTTGATCATCATCACCAAAGCCAAAATCAGCAATAGGTTGAGAATCAAACTGATCGTCGCAACGATTCCAGCGAAGCCGTAATAGATGATCATGAACACGAGCACCAAAATCAGTGACGCACCGATCGCCCAGATACCTTTGTCGCGCAGTTCCTGTCCGAGCGTTGATTCGACGAAGTTACGGCTGATGGGGTTTTTGTTCAGCGCGACGCTCAATTTACCGCTGTTGAGGTTTGTTTTGAGTTCGTTGACTTCGCGGCGTGTGAAGTTACCGGAGATTTCACCGTTATCACGGATCGTCCCGTTGATCGTCGGTGCGGAGTGTAATTGTCCGTCGATGACGATGCCCAATTCCTTTTTGCCGCTGTTGGGATCAGGCCCGTTCAACTTCGTCAGCAGACCCAACCGCCCCATGCCTTCGGCGGTGGTGCGGAAGGCAACCGCTGGTAATCCTTTTTCGTCGACCGTTGCGGTAACCGATGACAGGTGCTTACCTTGGACGTCCTGATTTTCATCGGGGTACATCATCAGGATCTCTGGCGTAGAAATACCTTGGTCACGACACCAGTACGCGAAATCAATTCCTCGGAGGTCTGCGTCGTTGGAATACTGAAGTGTGTTCAGCGATAGGAGGTCGCCGGTCGCTTTATTGCGAACCAAGTGAGCGCCATCGGGAGCGAATTTATAAGGCATCGTTTTTGGGCGGCCTTTTTTCTCCTCTTCTGCGTTGAGCAGAACTTTCGCAAATCCCACCCAGACGCCAACGCGTTTGCCGTTACTGTCGACGACATATCGTGATCGCTTCTTTCGGAAGTCATCGCTCTGAGCCGCTTTTTGGGCAAGCTCCAGCACTGGTTTGTGTTCATTGAAACGTTGGTTGGCGACGATACGGAACTCAAGTTTCCCCGTTTTCACGATCGAATCCCAAACGCCTTCGGCCTCTTCCAGCGAAACCGACGGGATAGTGACTTCGATTTGTTCGTCACCGAGGGCCCGGATCATGATCTCTTTGGTACCCGACGGATTCACACGTCCGATCAGGATCGGGATGATGTCTTTTGCTTTGGGACGGACGTAATCGGGATCGAATTCATCAACGTCTTCATTGTCCAAGTTCAGCGAACCGACCATGTTGATACCACCCCGCAGATCCACACCGAATTCGGGCGGCCATCCGGTCGCGATCATCAGCAGCGCGACCAGGAACGGGACAAAGACCCACGCCATACGTTTACGATAGTCCGTCAGATTGAGGCTTCCGCCAAGGAAATGAGCCAAGGCCAATCCCAGTAGTACCGCGACGACCAACATGGCCACCAATACGTAGCCTGTGTAGGCGCTTGCGGCAAGAATTTGAGATCCGGAGAGCATTGAATCAAACATTCGGTTGATTCCTGAAAGGGTTAAGTGTGTGTTGGGGTGTCGACAATCATTGGATTCGCACAGTTGCGAGCAATATTGCCGGCTGAATTGAGTTTAATTGTGTTCAGTTGGATATCATGTTCCGACCTTTGTTGATCTTCTTAAACTTCCTCAAACGTAGAAACGGGGCCATCCATCAAACGACGGAGGCATCAATTTCGCGGAAGTCAGACCCAGCCAAGCCAAGGTTGGATGGGCGATCAAAGATCACTTCTTGCCAGAAGCTGTACCCGATTTTTGGTCTTCATCGGTCAGCACGCGAACGATCGAGGTGGTGCGAATCTGCATCTTGGTGTTGGAGGCTTCGTCAATCTTAATCGTGGTGTATTCAGAT
>CAKZVF010000269.1 GCA_937921995.1 uncultured Pirellulaceae bacterium | reverse complement strand
GATCGCAACTACGTATGGTTTGGGCATCACGCTCACTTTGCTTCGCAACCTCAAACAATCCCAACCTCTTGTTGTTCGTTGATGTTCCGCATCCAGCCATTGCAAAATCACCGCTATGCTTGCCCGCACTTTTGGGTCGTCCAAAGTTTCAGCTATTTATCCGAGAGGCGAATGATGTGTGACACTTGCCAGAACAGACGTCTGGTCAGCACAGTCATCCAATTAGCTGGCACCCACGACGAGGTTTTGCGCGTCGAAAGCACGATTGCAGAAATGACTGACCTCACGACGACCACAGTGGCAGTGTGGCAGCCATTTTCAGTGATGCTAACGTCGGGAACCGTCGTGTTTCGGGCAACGCGGTATATCGAGATCGCCCGACTGGCATTGGCACGACACATGCGTTAAGCGAACAACGTTGAAATGATTTCACACCCACGCTCCGACTTGGCACGTTATGCTCCGCAACCCGATCAAGAATCTCGAGCGCCACCGTCAGATGGCTGCGTTGCTGTACAAGTACGGCCGAACCGACATCGTTCAAAACTCGGGACTGGCCGAGCAATTGGGAGGGGTTGAATCTGCGTCAGATGGTGATGCGATTAGAACGACATCTCACGATTGGAGTGTCGGTGACGAATCAGCGGACAACAGAAACGCAGAGAGCAACAGCGACCCTACGCCCGAGGAGTTAGCCCGCGACCTCGAAAAAATGGGGCCAACGTTTATCAAACTGGGCCAGCTGCTATCGACTCGACCAGACTTTTTGCCCGAGGCGTACCTTCAGGCTTTGGCACGACTCCAGGATGATGCAGATCCAATCGAAGCTCGTGAAGTTTTCCGCGTTGTCGAACAGGAGCTTGGGAAACAACCGGAAACCCTATTCTCATCCTTCGACGTCGAACCGTTGGCAACGGCGTCACTCGGACAAGTCCATCGAGCGACGATGCTTGATGGACGCCACGTCGTCGTCAAAATCCAGCGACCGGGTGTACGCGAGTTGCTCAACAGCGATATCGAAGCGATGGAAGAACTTGCCGCGATCTGCGAGACTCTTCGATTCGGGCGGCAGTATCAGCTGAAACACATGGTTGAATCGTTAAAGCAATCCTTGGCTCAGGAAGTCAGCTACCTCAACGAAGCTCGAAATTCTCAGATGATCGACACGAATCTGTGCGACTTTCCCAACATCGTCGTACCAAACGTTATCGAATCACTCTCTACCGACAAGGTCATTACGACAGAGTTCGTCGATTGCGAAAAAATTACAGAATTGGAAACCGGCCGACTAAAGCAAGAAGACGCGAGACGGTTGGCCAACGAACTGTTCGCATCGTTCCTACATCAAGTGCTGGTTCACGGTGCGTTTCATGCCGATCCCCATCCCGGAAACGTAGCTTTGATGAAGGATGGAAAGATCGTGTTGATGGATCATGGCTTGGTCGTGAAAGTCACTCCGGTGTTGCAAGGCGATCTTATCAAGCTTTTGTTGGCGATCTGTGACGCCAATGGCCAGCAAGCCGCGGACATTGCCGAATCAGTCGGGGTTGTTGGTGATAACTTTGACAGTCAACAGTTCCGTCACGACATCGCCAAAGTCGTCGTCGAAAACGTGAATCAAAGCGTTGAGCAAATGGATGCTGGCGCGGCTCTGATGCAAATCCAGTTAGCTGCCGGAATGCACGATCTCACGCTTCCACAAGAAGTGATCTTGCTTGGCCGAGCGTTGATGCATCTTGAACGCGTCGTGTCAGCGCTTGATCCGGAATTCGATCCGAACCAAGCGATCCGTCAACACGCGATGGAGATCATGCGGCAACATTCGTCGAAAAAGTTTTCTTTGGCCTCGCTCTACCAGAGTTTCATGGAGACGACTGACTTTGCTCAACAGTTGCCATCGCGCGCGAACAAGCTTGCGGAACTGGTAACGAACAACCAGCTTGAATTCAAAGTCCACGCGCTCGACGAAAACAAACTGATCAACGGAATGAACAAGATTGCCAACCGAATCACCGCTGGCTTAATCATCGCTGCCATGATTATCGGAGCGTCGTTGATGATGCGAAGCGGATCCGCCTATGAAACGGTGGCTTTTTGCTTCTTCCTCGCCGCTGCATTCGCTGGAAGCATTCTGGTGTGGCGAGCGGTGGTCAGCGACAACATGAGCAGCTGATTGTTTTAACCCTCGACAAGTTTCTCAATTATCCAAGCAACACTCAAAGATAGACAAACGATGAAAACGCTTCTTGCCCTTGCCTTATGTATGACTTTGTTCATCGCACAATCTCCCCAGGTCGTTATTGCGCAAGTTCAGGAAGCCGGTGAAACGGAGCAAGCCGAAGACACGTCCACTGGCGAAACCAATTTGGAGGCTCCTGAAAAAGTTGACGTGTCGCCAGTCGCGCGTGACAGCGAAATTTCGCAAAGGCTTAGTGATATTCTGGAAGCGACCAAGTGGTTTATAGAACCTGAGGTGGATGTAGATGAAGGCGTTGTCTTCCTTGCCGGTGAAGCCAAGAAAGACGAGTACAAAACGTGGGCTGGCGATCTCGCGGGCAATACTCAAGATGTCGCGGCCGTCGTCAACCGAATGAAGGTCACCGAAAAGTCCATCTGGGATTTTAGCGGAGCCTTCTCTGAATTGCGGTCGTTTCGAAACAACACCGTTCAGGCAATCCCGCTGATCCTTTTTGGAATCCTGATCCTGTTCGTGACTTGGATTCTGGCCAAACTGGCCAGCGCGGTGGCCAACCGGGTTTTTGAAAAACGCATCCCCAACTCGTTGCTTCGCTGGGTTGCGACGCGCGCCGTGACTCTTCCGATACTGATCCTCGGTTGCTATCTAGTCTTAAGAGTCGCCGGTTTAACCCAGCTTGCTTTGACGGTTCTTGGTGGTACAGGCTTAATCGGTTTGGTGATCGGTATCGCGTTTCAGGACATCGCAGAAAACTTCCTGGCCAGCATCTTAATCAGTATTCAAAAGCCATTCCGTATCGGAGATCTGATACGCGTCGACAATCATGAAGGAATCGTCCAACGGGTGACCACTCGCGGGACAGCTCTGCTGACAGCCAACGGAAACCATGTTCAGATTCCAAATTCGAAGATCTATAAGAACACAATCGAGAACTACACCGCCAACCCAATGCGTCGAATTAGTTTCGAATTGGGGATTGGCTACGACGATTCAGCCAGCGATGCACAACATGTCATTCTCAGTAAGATTAAAGAGCATTCAGCAACGCTTAACGGACCAGCTCCCAAGGTCTTGATCGAAGGCCTTGGCGCTTCAACCGTTAACCTGACGGCGTTGTTTTGGATTGACGGAACCAAAAATGATTTTCGCAGTGTCAGATCTTCAGTAATGCGAATTTCAAAGCAGGCATTGCTGGACGAAGGGATTTCAATGCCTGACGAAGCCCGTGAAGTTATCTTCCCTAACGGTGTGCCAGTGTTGATCAGTGGAAACGAGTCCAAGAATCAACCTCAATCGGGCGAACGACAAACAAGTCAAAAAGGGGACGCTGCCCAAGACCCTCAAAAGTCGCAGGTTGCGAAGAAGCCGCAAGCCAAAGAACAAGACAACACCGAAGCCGAAGGAAACATGGCCAGTGAAACCGATGATCTGCAAAAACAGGCGGAGCAATCTTGGCTGCCGGGTGAGGGCGAAGAGATTCTTGTTGGTGAGGAGTAACATCGAGTATGACTGAGCTATCAACGACCATCCTTTCCGTCGTTGTCGTCACCCTCGGCGGTTAGGAGACTCCGTCCGAGCCAGTCGTTCTCTTCATATAATCGGTCAACGTAGAAGAGGGCAGGTAGCACATCGTCGCGGCGTTCTCGCAACGGCGGCAAATGAATTTCAAAAGCGTTGATGCGATGATAAACATCCAAGCGGAATTCACAGGTGAATTCATTGGCGGCGTTGCGGGTGTCGACGACGCCAATCGCGGGAATCGTTTGCCGGACTTGGAGGGCTACCAGCGGAAACTTGCGGAAGGCAAATCTATCATCGTGGTTAAGGGACACGAGGCTGTTCTGATTACTGCGGAAACAAAATGAACGAACTTAGAAGGGAAGTGGTTTTCCAGCACTTTCCTGCTCTTCAAGCGGTTCGAAATCCTGCGGATGACTTTTGTTTTTGTGTCAAGTAATTGACCGACGGAGCAGTCAGCGACTTACTTGAAGGAAGCCATAGCCATCTCGACTCTGGCTTTTACCATTGGACTTTCCTGGGCATAATGTGCGATGACGCCAAGTGAACTTTCCAAACAGATTTCAAACGCGACCGGCTGGGCGATCACCCGCATAATGCCATCTTCATCGACGCGATAAGGACTCGGCGTCACACATCTCTTCATTTCGTGCAGTGCCGCATGAATTTGATCGACGCAATTGATCGCAGTGAATGGATCGTTGATTCCTGGAGATAGCGCTCGCACCGCAACCTCCACCAACTCGTTAAATGCATAGCGGATATCCTGAGTTGGTGTGCGATTGTTTCCAATAATCAAGCAGTTGCAAAGTTCCTTCGAAAATTGTGTTTTAGCTTCGTCATCAAGTTCGATTTGTTTTTGTCCCGCATAAACAACGGAAAGTGGCAAGCCCTCGTATACGAAATCTCCCGGCTGAATCAGCAAGCGAACGACGATGTCATGTTCCGCGGCAAGACTCATGACTGATTCATCTTCGATCGCTTGAATGTAGCCGACTCGATCACATTCCGACTTCCACAATTCTTCGCCCAGCGTTTCTTCTGCAGGTTGCATCGCCGAGTTCGCAACAGCTTCGGCTTCTTCAGATGACTGTTTGACTTGTCCGCCGATTTTGGTCGGGAAAAGTCGCTTGATGGATGCGTTGAGATCGTCTGCTGACTTGTCAATCACGCTGGACGCTTGAATGGCGTAGGACATGTCGTGGATGTAGTAGATCAATGTCGCAAGGCAAATTACCGTTAACACGATTCCAACTCCAACCGCCAACGCCGGCACGAAAAAGAAATCATTGACTTCTCTGATGCAGGCCAACACGAGAATGCAGTAAAGACTGGTCGACACGAAAATTCCGAGTGTAAAGTGTGTCGACTTACGACCTCGATACGTTCGAATTAAGCGAGAGCCGAACTGGGATGATGCCAGCGAAAGGGCCACAATTGTCATCGAGAAAACCACGCCGGTGGCACTAATCATCGCTCCAACGATCGAACTGAGAATCGAGCGTGCCGCTGGTGGCGACATTTTGATAATTGGGAACGCGTTGACGATTGCGCTATCGACTTTCGAGTCGAGGCTCACCATTGAGTAAGCGCCGACAGTGGCTGTGATCATCAAAATTGCCGGAACGAACCAAAAGCTGTCGCGGAAGTTTTCCCAGATATTTAGTAGTCGAGTGTACAACTGGAGGCCCTCAATGCAACGCGTGGTTAGGAATTATTATTGTAGCTTGAACGTTTGCAACCTCGCCAACGCTCGCCGCTACTATCGTTGTGACAGAACGAAGTCGGTCGCGAAATCATCCGAATCAGAATTCTTATCTTCGTCTTCATCGTAGGATGGTTCAATCATGACAACGATTGCCCTGATGTTGTCTTTCCCTCCCATGGAATTCGCACGTGCAACGAAATTTTCACAAATCTGCTGTGGAGAATCATCTGAAAGCAAAAACGTCTTCAGATCAGGGTTGTTAATATAACCCCTCAAGCCGTCCAAACAAAGAAGCAACCGATCGTCGACTTCAAGCACCAGTTTCTCAACCTGTGGCTCCAAAAACTTGTCATGCCCGCCTATTACGTTACACAAAGAATATGACATCGGATTGTGTGGCATGGTGTCGTCATTGTCGACGACGGTATCGTTTTGCGGATTTGCTTCCGCTTCCTTGACCAAATTCCCGATGGTATGATCAGTCGTGATTTGCTTGATCTGGTTGTCGCGAACAAGGTGACAGCGTGTGTCGCCAACATGGATCACATACATGTTCGACCACACGAAAAAGGCCATCGTCAGCGTTGCAGCCATACCGCGCAGCTGCGGGATCTCCTTCGCTTGGTTACCAAGAACTGCATGGCTGTACATGAGTTGTAATCCTCCGCAATGGTCACCCGGACTGCAACCGCATTTGTTTACCCACTAGGGTTCATCATATACATTTTCAGCGGTGCTCAAATATTTACCGAACATACCGCCAGCGCGTCGCACCCGGTTCTGGATCGCAAAGCGACCGCAACGCAACTACTTCGAAAGCGTGCGATCGTCATCGTTGGCAATCTTATTGCCGCTTCATTCAGGGGAATACTGCTGTGGGACGAGAAGTCATTAACACTATCGTAACACTTGATTCAATTGCGTTCATAGGATGGTTGATTCATTGCCATCGCGCAGGCGTCGATCTAATGGCAACCAATCCGATCGACCAGCAGCCAGTTTGCGTTATCGAAATTTACGCGAACCTAAATGCGCGAAATGCGGTAGGGGTCAACTTATGTCGGAGCGAAAGGCGACTTTCTACTGATCGCTACGAAACCATTACCAAGGCTTCAACTTCCATCCGAGAATGAAGCCGACGCCCAAGCAAGTGAAGGCCACGACGTCCGGTCGCTCCCGCGCGTATTCCTGGAATACGGCCAGCACATCTTGTGCTGCGTCATTCAGGCTGGGAGCGTCACGGCGATTTCCGCGATTCTGGCCAGCTAAATTACGATTTTGCGAAGGCGGATGTTGAGTTTGAGTCTCCGAAGGCGTGTTCATATTTACTCCCCTAGTTTCGATCAAATTAAGTTATGTTATCGTTTCAACGATGACTTGAGCCAGCGAACGTTCTGCGTCAATTCCTCTTGGGACCGCCGATAAACGTTCCCAACGTTTTGGAGTCGCCGGAAACCGACATACCCAATTAAACTTCCAAACAGCAACCCAATTGCCATTACGATCGCGTACGATATGCCGAGTGACAGTTCTGTTGTCTGATGGACTAGATGAACCAGCGCCATCAACCCAACGGGCAGGCATGAAAGAATAATTAGGCTGCCAACTAGCAATACGCTTATCGCCAAGTAGGTTCGTTGAACTGCCTCTGTGGTGTCACTTTTGAATAGCTGATATTGAAGCTCAGTCAAAGACAAGACGTCACTGACCATGCTGCCGATGCTTCGTGCAACGCCAACCGGAGGTAATTCGTCTTCGGCACCCACATGATGGTTGACGGGATCTGCGTGGCCATTTTTTGAATGGCCATTGCGATTGCCTGCTTCATTTCGACGATTGACGCGCTGATATTGTGTTCGCGTATTCATAGTTAGCGATTTCTCTTTGTTAGCCAGCCAATTAACAAACCGGCAGCAACTCCCGCAAATACCACCACAACTGGCTTTTCTTTCGCCAGTGCCACTATCGAGTCTGTCGTTTTGCCAACCAGACCCCCGGCTTGGGCTAACGCTTGTTGGTTATGTTCAATGGACGGAGAACGATAGTGGTCGTCGGATATCGTGCCATTATCGTAGCCATTGATTCTGTTTTTCATTTTATCTCCCGATGCGATCATGATGGTGGGTTCTCCTGCGAGGCGGATTCCATGAGAGCTCCCAGCTTTTGCAATGCGATACCCGAAGCTGTCTGCAATCCTATTCGCGCGACAGCACCCAGAACTCCGGTAGTCAGACCGCCAGGCTGCCGAACACGCCGCGGAGGAGCGACCACCAGTTTGTCTCGCTTGACAAGGTCTGCAATTTCTTTCGGATCAGGCGAACTGTAATTTTTCTTCTTTGGGATCAACGCATATCCTGCCATTGCGCAAATCGCAAATGACAATAGTGGCTTCGAGGTCACGTATTGCTTCCAGTCAGTCAGCGATTGTGTGCTGGCGACCAGTTGATCCACGTCCGAGTCGAATTCGCGTCGATACTGACGCATCTGGCTGCGGATCTGGTCGACAGTTAGCGTTTCGGTTTGTGATTGTTCATTCATACTTGAGACGTGACCGTGATTGCCGATTGATGACGAACGTCGTCTGCGACGGTCTAACGAAAACGATCCGCGATTGTATTGGGAATCGCGTTGCCCACGCTGCCCAAGCCCGATTGCAAATATCTGCTGACTTGGTCAGCGAGTCTTTCGCGACCGGTGCGCTCCGAACTGAACATCGCCGTCAGGAACAGGCCAACACCGATCCCGGCACCGACCGCCACAGCGATTGAGCCGATAGGTTTTTCGTTGACCTGTGACGTCACGCATTCGGGCATCGAGCCTGTGCAGTCAGCGACGTGTGGGTCCGCGTCTGGACTAGCAGCGTATTTATGGTTTTTCAGATTTGAAGCCATTGTGATTGTCCTTTGTTAGTTGGGTTTGTCGAGTGTCGTCAAAATCGTCCTTTGCTTTGGGAAAAGTCTACTTTCGCTCAGCAAAGGGCGGCTAAAAAAGCGGAGAACCGGCAGTTTGAATGTTTAGCGAGAGCGAAGGATCAGACCGCCGACTACACCGACCAGAACACCAACGCCAAAGCAAACAGCCAGCGATTCAGCAGGTCGACGTCGTACAATTTCCTGAGCTTGTTCGTATCCCGCAGCGGCTTGATCGCCGATTTGATTCGCCATTTCTGCAGCAGATTCCTTTGCAGCACCTGCGACATCCTGAACACATTCGGCGGCACCGCCGGCATAGTTACGCACTCTCTCGGAAGCTTGCTCGACCAGCGTCGCCCCTGATTCCGAGATGGATGACACGAAATTGTTGATTTCCTCTTCGGCGACGCCCGTCTTTTTCTGTATCAAGCCGATGAGTTGGTCAGCCTTGCCTTCGACTTTGTCTAACTCGTCACCTGTGACTTCGCCCCATCTCTCTTGAATTTTGCCTTTAACTTCGTTCCAGTTTCCTTTGAGCGTCTGAGCGTTGGACATTGTCTGCCTCTCTTAAATGAAATCCGATTGGGCCAACTTGGCGTAACTTCAGTCGTCCATTTGAGCATGCCTCGTGCCAAACTCGAGATAGCTGTGGCGGAAAGAGTGATCGCCGTGTGAATAAGCACGTAGTTTGTTTTAGAGCGTATATAATTTGCTGACTTGCCTCAATTCACTGGCGTCACGTTGACCAATATGGACGCGGTCAGCCCAGTGAACGGAACCCAACGATTTCCGCGTAAAGGCGAGAAGCTTGCAAAGTTCAGAACGGTGGTCTTCGTGACTTAGCGTTTTTGCGTAAGGCTTTTTCTCGCAGCAAACGATTTCATGGAGTCCGGCGACAACTCGGGCGATTACCCGCGGGCGACTGCTGTTTTGGTACACCGATTGCTTTCACGTCAATGCGATGCATATTTGTCTCCTGTTAGTTCGCGAAAAAAATGTGCGTTCATCACAAATACATCTGCCAATCTAAACCTTGAAGAACGACTAACCAAAATGGAATCCATTCAGCAGACTTCGCGGCCTATCGGCGTTCTATTACTCAGCACGTTTTTGGTTGTCGCATTGACGACCGTGCTTGTGCTGGCAACTGATTTCATTTTGTTGATCTTTCTGGCAATCCTGTTCGGGGTTTTTCTCACTAAAACTAGCCAACTGATCGGCAAAGGTATTTCATTTGGATACGGCTGGAATCTGGCAATCGTCGTAATAACTTTGCTTACGCTGACCGTTGGCGGCACGGTTCTATTTGGAGTAAAAATTGAGAACCGGCTTGAGAACTTGTCGGAGAATCTCGACGAATCAGCAGACAAACTGGACGCGTGGCTTGACGAGCATTCGATGGCAAAAGCTGCGTTTAACAAGATTCCATTCGCGAAAGAAGTTTTGCAAAACCAGGTCGAGTCTGAACAACCTGGCGATGAAACAAATTCTTCAAATCAAAGCTCCAACGGATCGGGGAACGATCCAAGCGGTCAATCAGACAACAATCCAGATAAAAAATCTTCTGACAAAAGCGAAGATCAAGGTGTTTCTGCCAAAGTCGCGAAATCCGTTGCGGGCCGCGTTTTCCGAGTGCTTGGACGCATGATGGGAACCACACTGGGCTTGGTCGCTAATCTGGGTGTGATCTTCTTCATGGGACTCTTCTTCGCCGTCAATCCACCCTTGTACCGCGACGGATTCGCAAAACTTTTCCCGAAAGATCGCAGAGAACGCGTGGTCGAGGTGATGAACGAAGTGGGTGAAGCAATGTTCGCTTGGCTCAACGGTCGATTTATTTCGATGGCAATTACAGGCGCTGGGACGGGGTTGGGCTTGTATCTGTTGGGTGTGCCGATGCCAATCACCATCGGGATCGTGACTGCGTTATTGACCTTCGTTCCGAACATTGGCGGGTTGATTGCGTTGTCGCTTGCCATGACAATGGCATTAACGCAGGGGCCGATGACTGTTCTATGGGTCGTGATTGTCTATGGAGTTTTGCAGCTGATCGAAAGCAATATCATCACGCCGATCATCCAGCAGCAGAAAACGTCGATCCCTCCGGCATTGTTGCTTGGATTCCAAATTGTCCTTGGCGCGCTCACTGGATTTCTTGGTTTGCTGGTGGCGACGCCGCTCTTGGCTGCGGCGTTGGTCGGAGTTAGGGAACTTTGGGTTCGTGACGTGCTTGGCGATGAAAGCGTTTGAGTGAGAACGGGTTTCTCTTGAGCTGCGATTTTAATTAACGCTTGGGACATTGCGTGCAGGTGGAGAACCGACGCCTTAGCGTGGAGCCTTGATGAGCCCCGCTATAGCCCACTCACGTGTCGGATTACCAATAAGACCACAGCCTCTTTGTGACGATTGACATTAAAGCTTGCTTGATTGGCTCAATGTTTGCTTGCTTTTCAGATCGGCTATTTAACGGCCCCAGTAACGCAATGCTTTGGCCATGACCTGTACCGCGACTGCTTCTCAGTGAGCGGCAGGCGACCGGGTTGGTTGTAGTGCCACCAATGCCAATCCGAATTCCAAAATTTCAGTCTAACTTTATTGAGGATGCGATGTCTACGAACGTTAAAAAACAGTGGGAAGAATGTTGCGGTGATGTGCGAGACAACCTTAAACGCCTTTCGGAGAACGGTGTGTCTCTGTGTGGTCAATCAGAAACAAAGCTGAAAGAGCTAATCAAAACAGCCCCGACGACCGAAGCCGAACTTGACGAAGCGGTGACCGAGAGCGAGCGTTTGCTAGAGAGTCACCGATCGCAGATAGCATTCGAAGATAGCGCTAACCACGAAACAATTGCGATACCGACTCGTTCGATGGCGGAACAGACAGAAGATGCGAAGAAGTTGCCTTAACGTAAGTATCCGCCGCGCGTCGATCCCGCCGTTTGGTTTGCTACCACCGCGCTCGAATCGGCCCCAACCGCAGAATCTCTATCGTTCGATCACCCCAAATCGAGAGCCTGATGTCGACCAGTCCAAAACCGTGGCACGAAAACGCACAGCAACTACTGCGAACTTCGATCGACTCGATTGATGACTTCGTGGACGCTCGATGGCGGTCAATCAAGCACCGGTGCGGATGGGAAGCTGCCGTTCATTCTGTTTGGCGAGTCGGGCCCAGAAGATGCGAGGCTTTACTCCACCGCCGCGACCGAGTTCCCGGGTCAAATCAAAGCCATCTTTATATGAAGTTCGATAGATAGGAGTCGCGTTGCATTGGCCCCGCCTTCTTTTCCCTTTCGTTCATTCATCGTCTGCATTTTCAGTCACGAGGTGGCAAGCGATTTTGTCCCAGCCTACAGAAATAAAAGCCGCGTTAAGTAAATCCGTGTACACGTCGGCTTCTTCAAGCGATGATCCAAAGCGAATGTCCTGTTTCATTTGAGCGGTCAAATCATAGGTCGCGGCCCCGGCGATTGTTCAAGCACCTGACTCGACTTGTGCAGCGTCTCAAGCTTTTATCAAGCAAGTCCGTGCTACGTCATCCCAATAGTCGGAAGTCGCCTGCTCGTTGCCGAGCCATAAATCTGTAACCTATGGACTGGGCGAAAGGGCCCAATCCTGAGAAACCTCGAAAAAACGAGCACCCCCGACCGACGCCCAACGCAACTTTTTTCCACACTAGGAAATACGTGCTTTCGCGACTAGCAAAGGGGAGATTTCAACTAAAAAAATCTAAAAAGCCGTTTTAAAGGTCACTCGTTAACACCGAAATAGAAATTCCCAACGCTGTTGCGATACGCTCAATATTACGAATCGCGATATTGCGCTCTCCACGCTCGACCGACCCGAGATAGGTGCGATCTAGTCCGCACTTAGCGGCGAATTTCTCCTGTGAAAGCCCCATCTCTAGGCGAAGCTCACGGACTCGCGCCCCGAAGCGTTTCAGAATGTCGCGTCTTTTTGCCATCCAGACATACTGATGTCTGGAGGCACATAAGACTACGGACTATGCGCATCATGTAAGTGCATATAAAAATTTATGAAGAAACGTTTGGGCGCGGTGTTTCAAATTCGCTGGCTAATGGGGATAGGAAGCAGATCGAAAGGATAATCCCGTTGGTGAGGTAGCCGATGGAGCCCAAGGCCGAAACTAGATCCCAACTATAGGTCCAAGTGAAGCAGCCAGCGAACACAATAAACAACTGGCTGGCAATTGAACCAATCAAGTAAAGCCACCTTCCCCAATTTCTATGCTGAAACAGCCCGACCCAACTGCCAATTCCCATGGGGAGAAGAACTAACATG
>CAKZVF010000268.1 GCA_937921995.1 uncultured Pirellulaceae bacterium | reverse complement strand
ACAATCGCGAAAGCTGCCAGCATCATGCCAGCAAAAAATACTCGACGAAACATGGAGGTTCTCCCTTTGTGGGCCGTTGGCCCGTACTGAGTCATTAACCTTGGTTCCATCGACATGCGGAGGAATCGGACTTGTGAGAATGTTTGTCAGAATCGTTGGAATCGTTACCCAGTGCCAGCATGAATGTTAAAGCGTGCGGGCTGGCGAAGTGTGGACGTTGGCGATGCGTTAAAAAAACGACAAGTAACTCAACCCAACTCAACCCATCCCAGCCCAATGCCACTTCCCTGAACAGGTGAGCCGCAAGGAGAGAAGCGGCGTTATGAACTTTCTGGACATCAACCCGTTTATCACTTTGCTTTCGCAGCAGTAGCAGACCGCAAAGCATCGTCCGAAATTACTCGTCCACTTTCAGCATGCATTCGATGTCCAAGTTTTGGGAGATCGCGTCGAGCTTTTCATGCAGCATCTGCGGATTGACCTCCCCTGGGATGCCGATAGCCAGGTCCGCTTTGAACAGTGGTTGGCCCGTCATCGGTGCCGCTTCGACCAAGCTATGAAACTCTTCAACGTTGATATCGAGGGCCGCCAACGCGGTCGAGATTTCCTTGACGATGCCAGGGCGATCCAGCCCCAGGATGCTAATTTCACCGGAGCCTAAGTTGCTTTGCGGTGGCGTAATAACGACCGGTTCGGCCAACAGTGAGATTCCTTGGGAACTCAATGCTTTGAGTTCTTGCGTGAGAGCAGAGACCTGATCCTCTGGCAAACTTATTTCAACAATGCCGGTAAACTTCCCAGATAGCTGGGCCATCTTGCTCTCGAGCCAATTACCGTCACGCTGCTGGATCATTTGTGAAAGCTTCTCGACCAAGCCCGGTCGGTCGTCAGAGATAAATGTGATTACAAGCTTTTTCATCAGGTTACTACGTCTTGGGTGATGACCGGGATAGAGACACGTTTGTGACCTGAGGTTACCAAGAACCTCCTACCATGAAAATAGCCACAAATATCAGCATCGGACGATTAAAGACTCCAGCCCGTGGAAATGGAAAGTGTTGCAGTACTTGGGTTCATCTACCAATTCCAAATTGGGCAGGCGTTCGATCAGCACATTGAACGCGATCGAAAGTTCCAACCTGGCCAGCGGTGCCCCAAGGCAATAGTGAATTCCGCCGCCAAGGCTCACATGCGGATTCTTCTTCCGACCAAGCTCTAACTCGTCTGGTGAATCAAAAACGTCCTCGTCCCGATTCGCTGACCCAAGCAACAATGCAATTTCCTGACCGACTTCGAATTGCTGTCCACGAAACTCAAAAGGCTTCAACACCCAACGGTTGAATTGATGCAGTGGCGTGTCGTATCTTAGTAACTCTTCCACAGCTGTTTCTGTCAAATCACGATCGGATCGCCATCGCCGCAATTGATCTTCGTGTTTCAACAATGCGCACATCCCGTTTCCTATCAGATTGACAGTTGCCTCGTGGCCTGCGTTGAGCAGCAGAATACAGTTTGCGATTAACTCGTCTTCGGTCAGCTTCTCGCCTGCCTCTTCGACTTCAACCAAACGCGAAATCAAATCATTAGATGGATTCCTGCGGCGGTCCATCACCAGCTGGCGCAGATACGCAACAAACTCGCGCGACGCCGCGACGGCATTCAATTCCATCTGCTCGGTGCGCTGCATTTCGTACATCTTCACCATCGCATGTGACCATGCGAGCAGTTTGTCGGTCATCTCAACTGGTACGCCCAACATTTCCGCGATCACCGTCACCGGCAGCGGCGTCGCGAAGGCTTCAAGCAAATCACATTGGCCAGCGTCGATCATTCGATCGACCAGACCATGGCAGATCTGTTCGATGCGCGGTCGCAACTGCTCCACCGAACGCGCCACGAATGCTTTCTGAACCAAACCACGCAGCCGAGTATGCGTGGGCGGTTCTTGAGCCAGCATGGAAAGCTGATCGATATCAAAAAACGGTTTCGTGGCCGAAGATGCGTTGCTTGGACGGCGGCACGCGGGAATATCTTGAGGATCAATCTTTCTGCCAAGTCGACGATCACGAAACAGTGCAACAACATCTTCGTGGCGAGCGAACGTCCATAGTTCATGCTCCTCCCAGAGAAACACCGGGCACGAATTTCGAAGCCGTTGATAGTACGGATACGGATCGTTGTAAAAATCTGGATCACGGATGTCCAGACTTACTTTTCGGTTGGAAGCGTCAATTCGCATAGCACTTGCGGGCAAACTGTTTTGGTGGTGGAGCCACAGGTTCACACTTGGCACCGGCGATGGCAACGATGCAAAATCCCTGCATCTATCTTAGACGACTTGCGTTACTTCAGGTGAGGGTAGCCCCTGTCTCCCCGCTTTTGTGATCGTGCCTGCGCGTTCACCCGGTTTGCCCGGAAAGCTGTCGCGTACCATTTCGTGCTTCGTACCGTTTCGTGCTTATGCGGATCACTGCTGAGAAGAAATGGCTTCGATAAACCACGCGATGTCAGAAAACCCAACGCTTCGGTCTCGGTTACAATCCGCCTCGCGGCTGAAAAGGGCCGGCACTCAAACGAGCGATGAATGCGGGAATATCAGCAAAGGTGGCTGATCCATCTAAGTTCACATCTCCAAGAAGGACTGGAGAAGAACTCATTACTTGCAGGAGCATCGGGCCTCGTGTCGGGGTACCAAGTCGAACCGGAAAGGGAGCAGGGAGAACCCGCCCCCCTTCCGGAAATCGTCTCGTCGGAGGTCGTCGTTGATGAAGTGACGACGTTATTCATCGCCAACTACGACCGTCGACGGAGGAGAAAACCAAGCCCCAAAACCGAAACAACGGCAAGGCTGGACGGTTCGGGAACGGCAGAAGCCCCCGCGACGAAAGCGTCTCCTACGTCAGCACCGGAGAGCGCGGAGTTTCCTAGCACCGTCGCGAATTCAGAGGAAACAAGCAAATTAGCGCCAATTTCCAAGACACCCGGTCCTGCGTTGAGCGTCGTTGGGGTTTCGACATCGAACAGGATTGCCGCCAACCCGGTCGTGCTTTCAACGAAGAATCCACTGTTGGCTCCGGCAACGCGTCCGGGGTCAAATCCGATCGAAAAGTCGCCGACTTCAACGGTGTCATCGTTGAAGAACACAGATCCACGATGTTCAATCGATCCGCTGAATGGCGAAAGATTGGTAGTCTGATAAGCAAACGTCGTCGCTGGCGAATCAAAACGTGAATTAATGCCGAAGGCAACAGAACCTTCACCAAGGTCGCCGGGAGCGATCACATCCGTTGAGACGCTGCTTAGATCCAAACCAACCGACGAAAGCGTAGCGGTATCCAGGAGAACATTCGTTTGCCCACCCACGACAACCTGCTGCTGTGCATTTGATAAATTGATGGAACTGAGCGAAATGGTTGCAGCCAATAAAAAAGAAAATAAGAATCGCATGGTCGAGTACCTAAGATGAAAGAAATTAAACGGTTGTTTTAAAAAGACATCACCGACGAAGCGGACTTTGCGCCTTTGCAGTCAAGCGCTTTGATGAACTTGTTGGTTTTGAGTTAGTCTTGAACGTGATCGATACAGCACGACGGTTACTTCAAATTGTCTAATCCGGTCTCTTACGGAGTCTTTCACTGTTTTTCAACGAATCGCTAACTTTCTGGCAAAATTTTGAGGATGAAGACAATCCGTCTTAAAATTCGCAATTTATAAGAACTGAAAAAGCAGCAAGCCCGTAGGTTAAAAGTATGTCCTCCTTACCGACCACCAACGCACACATGATTTTTCGGCTGGCCAACACCGAAGATCAGCAAGCGTGGGACGAGTTCATCAACATTTACACACCGCTGTTAAACCAAACCGCGCGTCGGTTGGGGCTTAGTTCCCACGATGCTTCCGATGCAGTGCAGGAAGTTTTGGTTCATCTCATATCGGTGATCTCAAAGTGGAGACCCGATGGACAAAGTGCCAGTTTTCGGCGTTGGATCGCGAAGGTGGCCAGGCACCGAATGATCCGAATGCTGCAACGTAAAGATGCACTTCGATTTAAGGGTATGGCAGAGCAAGACCGCTCGTTCTTTTTGGCCCAACTGGCCGCCCCCGATCAATCAAAGGTCACTTTCGATCTCGCCTTCCGCAAACAGGTGTTTCGCTTTGTTGCCGACCGGATACAAGGCGAATTCAAAGTAAAAACTTGGCAGGCGTTTTGGTTGACTTACGTGCAGCAGCAACCCATCGCTGAAGTTGCCGGACAACTTTCGCTGTCAGTGGGTGCGGTGTACATCGCGCGTTCGCGCGTCATGAACCGGTTACGGGAAATGGTCGAAAGACTGATGGACGATGATTGGGAATTGTTGGCGGACGCGATAAATGAAGAACGAAGTGATTTCAACTAAACAAGTGGATTTAGAACGACTGTAAAACAACTCGACACGATTTTAAATTTCGTTTTGATCCTACTGCCCCTGATCCTTTTGTTGTGGATCTTCATTCCGAGGGAGGCAACGATGAAGCCGATGCTGCAATTAAATCAGAAGACACACATTCCAGATGCGACCCTACGCAATCTGATCAGTGGGCTGGATCTGGACTCACTGCCGAAACATCAACGTCTTCATTTTGAAACGTGTGCCGATTGCCAGAACAGAATGGAAATATTGGCCGCCGACGACTGGTGGTGGAGCGCTTGCCGATCAGCGATCGGTGAAGCTAATTCTGACCAAACCTATACTGCGGTAAACGGACTTGAGTCGGACGTGCCGACCGTTAGAGGTGATGAAGACGATTTTGGTCCCGGCGATGTCTCCGCGCCCGAGATTAGGCAGCTTAAACACTACGAAATTGAATCGTTGATTGGCAGTGGTGGTATGGGAGTCGTTTATAAGGCTCGTGATACAAAGCTAAATCGCACGGTGGCGATCAAGATGTTGCTGCCGCATCTGGCAAACCAACCGGGCGTGCGAAAACAGTTTTTGCGAGAGGCGAGATCTGCCGCTTCGATTTCACATGAACATGTGATCAGAATATTCGAAGTTGAATCCAATGCGCGGCATCCCTTTCTGGTGATGTCTTGGGTGCCGGGAGAGACGCTGGAGGCTGTCGTCGCGCGGGAAGGCGCTTTTTCGCAATTGCAAGTGATTCGCTACGCTTCGCAAATTGCATCGGCCCTTTCTGCGGCCCATCGTTTAGGAATTGTCCATCGAGACATCAAACCGGCCAACATCTTAATTGATATTGATCAACAAAAAGTATTCGTCACCGATTTTGGTTTGGCGAAAACGGTCGATGAAGCCAGCCTGACTCGCACCGGTTTGCAGGCGGGGACTCCGCATTACATGTCACCCGAGCAATGTAAAGGGAAGTCATTCAGCTGCAAATCAGACTTGTTTAGCTTGGGTTGCGTAATGTACTTCCTCGCCACGGGCCAAACACCGTTTTCAGGTCGGCATTCGCTGGCGGTGATGAATCAAATTTGTAATCATCCGGTCGAGGACATTCGCCGTGTTGACCGCAAGATCGACACGACTTTGGCCGCAGTCATTCATCGTTTATTAGAAATTGATCCCGCGGATCGCTTCGCGTCGGCCGAAGAACTGGCAGGAGTACTAGAAGCGATGCGAGTCCATCTTGAAAATCCAGAAGCGAACCCGATGCCCAAAATTCGATCTCCCAAATCTTGGCGACGTGGCTTCCTTCGCAAGCCGTCCCTGATTGAAGGCGCGATCGTTCTGACAGGGATCGCATGCGGTGTTGCGAAATTCTTGTTGACTTTATCGCTGTAAGAAAACCGTCTCAGCAGCCAACCTGCGAAATGTCCGGTTCAAGAAATGTTCGGGTCAGGCTACTTTGTTTTCCAGTCCGTTGGTAGAGTTACGCTTGCACGCTGTATCAGGCTAAGGTTTCGCACCCCGCGGATCAAGGGACCCGAAAAAGAGTTCAAACGAAAAACCCTCCGCCGAATCACTTTGATTCAGCGGAGGGTTTACTTCTTACATCAACTCTGATTTCGTCAAATCAGAGTTACTCTACTCTCTTCAAGCTCTAAGCACTTTTCGCTTCGGGCATGACGAACGAGGTGATATCAAACTTCGATTTCACCAACTGTTCGTCGATCACGAACTTGGTA
>CAKZVF010000267.1 GCA_937921995.1 uncultured Pirellulaceae bacterium | reverse complement strand
CCAAAGATTCTAATTGCGCGTCTGCTTCGGCGTCTATTGGGCCATTGGCTCCTTCGATGATGTAACGCGCCTTTATGTTCTCCACGTTGTCCATCGTAATCACGCCGCCCAAAGCCGCGGGAATCAGCAGATCGCAGCCCAGCCCCAGCAATTCTTCGTTGGTAATCTTGCGGACGTTATCCAGTCCCTCAAGCGTTTTGTGCTTAATCGAGTGTCGCAGCGCCGCGGGGATGTCGATCCCTTCAGGATTAAAATACCCCCCAGTCACATCACTGATGGCAATGATGCGGAATTCGGATTCGTGCATAAATTTAGCGGCGTGCGATCCCACGTTGCCAAATCCTTGAATCACCACGTCGGTTTCCTTAGGCGTTTGTCCTAAGCGATGCAGCATCTTAAACGCAAGAATCCCGACGCCTCGACCAGTGGCCTCTTCACGTCCCTTGGCCCCATAGTCCTCGACGGGTTTGCCCGTGATGCAGGCCGGGCTGAAGCCGTGATATTTCTCCCATTGATTGCGAATCCAAGCCATCGTTTCGCTGTTGGTGCCCATATCTGGCGCCGGGATGTCGATATCGGGGCCGATGACGTCATGGATCTGATCGATGAACTTACGCGTCAGCCTCTCTTTTTCTTTTTTCGACAGATCGCGGGGCTTCACGTTGATGCCGCCCTTGGCACCGCCGTAAGGAATGTCAACGACGGCCGTTTTCCAAGTCATCAACGACGCCAACGCACGGACCTCATCAAGATCGACTTCGTGGTGGTAGCGCAGACCGCCCTTCATTGGTCCACGTGCATTATTGTGTTGGACGCGGTAGCCGCTAAAAACCTCTAAACGGCCATCATCCATCTCGATCGGAACTTCCACCGTAATTTCGCGTTTGGGCTTCAGCAGTAGCTGCGTCACACTTTCATCAAGGTTCAGCAATTTTGCCGCGCGATCAAAATAATGCTGTACTGTTTCAGATGCACCTTGGTGGCTCGGGGGTCGACTCATAATTTATTCCGAAATTTAATTTTCCGAGATTTAAGTGTTGCGTATGAATTTCCCAAAAAAGAACCCCAGAGCAGAAACTCCGTAATTCGTCTTTGCTCAATCTTCAAATCACCGCTGCGGTTTGCTCAGATTGTTACCCCATCGAAGCACCGGTGTTTGAGCTCATTACGATAGGTTTAATCGACGTTTATGACAACGTAACCTCGAAGACTTATCCCGTTTATTACAAGGAAGTCGCGTAGCACTGGCCATCTACCGACGTGCGATCGCGCTATCAACCCGAACGCGGCAAGCATGCGTTGCTTTTCGAACACCAAAGGGCGATAATGAAGAATTATCATCGACGCCAAAGCGCTGGTCCATGACAAAGTTTGCCTGTGAAAATCACCCTCTTTACAAGAGTTTTCTGTGCATGAGAGTTCTGTGACGCTGGATATCGACCAATTCTGGAAACTGATCTCCGCCAGCCAATTGCTCAACGGTGATCAGATCGATGCGGTCAAATCTCGGTGGCCCGACCAAGACGCCGCGCAGGTCGCCCAAAATCTGGTGGCGGACAGAGTCATCTCTGATCTGCATAGCGCCGTGCTGCTGGCAGGGCACTCTGGGCCATTCTTTTTCGGACGTTATTTGATCACTGAAAAGATTGATCCTATCGCTGGCGACGATCTCTGGCAATCGTTCGCAGGGCGACACCTTCTTAGCCAGCATCCGGTGAAATTAGATTTTTTTACCGGCAAGTCACCCACCGCCGTTGATGATTGGAAGCGGATTCAATCGCGGGTTCGCAAAACCGCAAAATGTCGCAACGATTTTCTGTTGGAGACGTTTCAATCGATCAGCCTACCCGATTACCGTTTCGCGGTTTCGGAACTTCCGGCGGGTACTCGACTGTCAAAGAAGTTGCCACCCAAAGGGCGTCTGAAGCTGGAACAAGCCGCTCCGTTGGTGCTGCAAGTTGCCACCGCGATCAAGGCTCAGCTTGCCTCCGAATCCGATGCTTTGATCCCCACAGCTCAGCAGATGCTTGATTACATTTGGTTGGAGCCCAAAGCCGTTGTCAAACTTCAACCGAAGTGGATGGACGACGGTCAGACCGAAGATCAAAATCCTTCCAAGGCATTGGCAGGATTGTTGCTTAGAATCACTGGCGGAGCGCATGCCGATCCATCTAACGCGACGGCGCTGATTGAGAAATCCGGCATCACCGGCGACCTGAAAGCCTTGGTGCAGAAATCTCTTCAGGCCGAAGCAACCCGCGCGACAAAAGACGAAGACCGCCTGGTGTTGACCAAGGAGTTTTGTGCGGCCTTGAAGCAAGTCAGCCCCAAGATTCCCAAACCCGTGCCTGTGAAAACAGTGGCCGCCTTCCGCCAGGTCCTTTCCGAATCACAGATGATGGCGCTGCCGATGGCCCAACCGGTAAAACAGGTGCCAGAAATTTCGGCTCAGATCGGCACGGCGTCTGCTCAAACAAGCAACGACCCGCGCGTGATGGCGGCCCAGCAGGCGGCTCAGATGCGCAAAAGCACGCGTTGGAAGATGCCCGCAGCGATCGCAGCGACGTTGCTCGCGCTGGTAACCGCCGGTACGTTTTGGGCGCTGACCGCGAATCAAAAAGTCATCAGCCGCGTCATTGAAGAAGACGCCACCGAACAGTCGCTCGATCTTCCACCGACGCCGTCTCCGCCAACAACCATCGAGAATGTTCCCGATTACTCAAACGTCGGCTACGTGCAAGACATCGTAGAGGATGACAATTCGTATTTGTGGGAATCGCCTACAACGGGCACAGCGATCGAATTACGCTACGTGCCGCCGACAACGGAAATTCTTTTACATGCTCGCCCCGAGAAAATCGCTCAAGTTGAATCGGGGGCTCGGTTGTTGGCGGGAATCGCAAACACCTTCGCCGGCCCAATAAAAACACTTCGCAGCACCGCAGGCGTCGACCTGCGGCAAATGACAACTTTGACCGCGGCGCTTTATCCAGGGGATAGTGGAACCTATCAAGCGCTCTACGGCGTATCGGTGACCGATGCGGTTTCCATCGAGGATCTGAAATCGGCTTGGGGCGATGTCGTTGAAATCCGAACAAAAGATGGCAAGAAAATTTTTGCGACCGACGACACCGCATATCTCATCACCTCCGCAGAATCAGATGAGAACCTTTCATTCGTCGCCGGTGCGCCGAAGCTTGTGCAAGAACTGGCGATGCAGGATGGCCTCAGCGTGCTCGCCAGACCGCTGCAGCAATTGGCTCTGCGGACCGATCGGCAACGCCACTTGAGTCTTCTGGCATCGCCAAAATCCTTGACCGACAGCTACGGGCGAAAGCTATGGGGAGAACTGGCCAACACCATCGTCCCGCGTTTGCGTGTGTTCTTCCCCGACAGCATTCGTGGCGTGGCGATTCAATTGCACGTCGACGACGGAGAATATCTTGAGTTCCAGTTCGAACATTCGGTTGACACCTCGGCCAAGGACCTCAAGGCGCAGCTTGAATCCAAGGTACCGATGGCGATCAACGGCGTTGGCGCTTTTGCATCGGCGTTGCCCAAAGTGGACTACTGGGATAACGTCCGGCGGCGGATCGCGCCGATGACAGCGCTGTTGTCGCGCGACCTTCGTTGGGGCGTTGAATTCGAAAATGTCATCGCGAACACGTGGCTGCCTCCAGACGCGACTCAAAATCTGATCGCTGCCTCCGAATTGACGCTGGCATTCGCAAACAGCGGCGCGCCAGCGGAAATCGCCGCGACCAAACAAACGCCGAAAACAATTGAGGAACTTTTAGCGGTCAAACGAAGTCTCAATATTGCCAACCCACCTGATTTGAACATTTTATTGAACGAATTAGCCAGCGATGTGAATGACGATTTTCCCGGCATGCCATTTCAATTCAAGATAAACTTACTGGGGAACGATCTACAAAAAGAAGGCATCACGCAGAACCAGCGTCCGGGCCCATTAGCGTTTGAAAATATGGCGTTGCAGGATATCCTGACCAAGATCATGACCAGTGCGAATCCGGACAAGAACATTTCCGGGCCGGCTGACCCGAACTGCAAACTGGTTTGGATTGTTGTGACCGATGAAGCAACGGGAAACAAAAGCTTGGCCGTGACAACCCGCGCGGCCGCCGAAGCACGCGGTGACGCATTGCCAGCAGCCTTCTTTTTGCCTTAGTGTATTTTTGTTACGCAAATCGTTCTCCGAGTCGAACACCTGCCGCAACTGAATTTAAATCATCTTCAAAGAGAGATTTTCGTTGGAACCTTATCTCATCATTTGCGACAGCTGCGCATCACGGCTGAAGGTGACCAACGAAGCCTTGATTGGCCAGCGTTTGGCATGCCCTAAATGCCAAACGATGATCAAAGTCGTCGCGCCCAAGGGTTTCAAACCAAGCAGCGCCGCCCAGGAATCCGAAGCTGCCGCCGAAGATTCACTTTCGGGTAATTTTGAAGACATTGAATCCTTATTGGCCGCCGCGCAGCAGCCGGAGAGGACCACCGGCAAGCAGCCAACAGCGCGTGCCTCTGCGGCTTCACAAGCAGCCAATGAAAGCCCAAAGGCCAACGCGAAGCCCATAATACCCCCGCCGCAGCCCGCCAAGCTTTCCGGCAGCGCGGTCACGTCAGAGCCTTCAACGCCGATGATGCCTGGGGCAGACTGGGATACCGAATCGACGAAGCGGAAGAAGCAGATGCTGCAAGTCGTCATGTTGGCTTTGATGGCGCTGATCGGTTTAGGCATTGGGATTTGGGCACTGATCGGAAACGGGGGAGGCGAGTCCACTGATCCAACGGTCGCCATAAAAGATGAACCCAAGCAAGGAATGGTCCAAGACGATTCAGGTTCCCTACCAAAATTTGATCCGGAACTTAAGGAACAAGAGGACGGAAAAACCAATGACGTGCCGACGTCGGCATCTCCAACACCGATCACCCATCCGGAATCTGTTGAAGAACCTGCGATCGACACTCAGCAGCCGCCCGCCTCTCCTTCCACGCTTCCGCCTCCGTCTTTGGTCGACAATTCAGCTGGAAAATCGGCGCCGCCACCTTTGCCGTTGGCCACCGGAACGGAGCCTCCGGCAGCGCCAAAAGATCCGCTGCCGACGCAGTTGCTGCCGCCGGTAGATACGCCATCAACCGAGGATTCAGCATCGCCTGATTCTCGTCTGATCGCATCCACAGAAAATTCGTTGGGCGCCCTTTCGAAAATCCTTCAAGGGCAGGGGACTTCGCTGAAACAAATTGAGGACATCGCTCAGATCCAAAAAGAACGCGCTTTGATTGGTACGCCGACTTATCTGATCGAGCGTCCAGACAACAAACCGGTCCGCGTCGATCGTCAATTGGCGGCGGAGCTTTCGGGGTGGAAGTTAGATGAAGTTGCGCTGATCGACGCGATCGGAGACCTTGAGATGCTCTCCGGTATTCCCGTTTCGATTGATCCCCAGCTGTTTCGAAATGGCCGCGTCGACATCTTGCGGCCGGTGTCGCTGCAGATCGAAGAAGTATCATTCAAAGACGCCTTCGAGATGCTGCTCAAAAACGATGGGCTGGTCGTGCAACCGACGACATCTGGGCTGCGTATAACGTCAGCGGCGGCTGCGGACGTCGTCACGATGTCCTACCCTCAATCCTTTTGCACCAACGAAAAATCAACCGAACGATTGAAGGATCTGATTGTTGCCGTCACAGGGATCAACGATTGGGATGACGACGCGCAGTATCAATTGGACGTTGATAATGACTCGGTCACTGTCAGCCATTTTCCAAAACAACAAAAATTGATCGCCGACCTGTTGGACAAATTGAATGCGGCGGCAGACTATCAGCGCGATCCTGCGGCGATGAAGCAAAAGCTGCGTCCGATGGCCCTACAAGCGGAGGTTGCACTTGCGGCCGCCCCCAATTTGAACAAGACGAATCCTTACCGACGTTCGATGAGGATCGGCAGCCTGTTGCGCAGCGTCCGCAACGTAACAGGGCTCAAAACGATCATGGATTGGGATAACCTGACAAAGATGGGCTGGTTTCCCAACACGCGTCTGCCCGGTCGCATCGACGAACCGACCAACCGGGAATTGCTGAACCAATTGGGCCACGCCATGGAAACGACCACCGTCGTGATTGGCCCCGGCACCGTTATGCTGACCACCTTTGAGAACGCGGCGAAACAGCGCGACATCGAAGTTTTCTCCGTCGGATCAATCGTCGACGAAAAAATGAAGCCCAGCCAACTGGACCAATTGATTACTGAAACGATGGGTGTCGACCAACTTACGCCGCCTAACGCCACGGTCATCTATTTTGCCGAATGCAAATGCTTGGTCGCTAACGCACCGCAAATCATCCAACGACAACTCAGCCTGATCGTTGAGGAACTTTCATCCACGGCTAACGAATAGAAATTTTAGATCTTAGGGCTGGCTCCCACCGGCCTTGGGGGGTAAAGGTTGGGCGTGGCTGGTAGGAACCGGCGCTACACATTCCACTACGGCTTGAAAGGACAGCGGGACATTTTGATCGCAAGAGCCACCAACTTATTCTGGCTGTGGACGCTGATAGGGGTCGCGTGGGCGTGGCTGATCCCGGAACACTTCATTTGGTTCGCCCCTTACATCGGACCGGGGCTGGGCGTGATCATGCTGGGCATGGGTTTGACGTTGTCTTTTGATGACTTTCAAAACGTGCTCAAACAACCCAAAGCCATCGGGATTGGCGTGGTGGCGCAGTTTCTGATCATGCCAACTCTCGGTTTTTTGATTGCCAAGGGCGCGGGACTTTCGCCCGGATTATCGGCGGGTTTGGTGCTGGTCAGTTGCTGCCCCGGAGGCACCGCCAGCAACGTCATCGCTTATCTTGCCAAGGCGAATGTGGCCTTGAGCGTTCTGATGACGATGTGCTCCACGATATTGGCGGTCGTGCTTACGCCGACGCTGGCGGGATGGCTGGCGGGCGAATTTGTTCAGGTCGATGTTGCTCAATTATTTTTCAAAACGCTGACGGTCGTCCTGTTGCCGGTGCTGGGCGGATTGATGCTGAACCAGTTCGCATCGCGCTGGGTGCGACCGATCACGCATATATCACCGCTGGTTTCGGTCGTTGTCATTGTGCTGATCGTCGGTTGCATTATCGGCCTGAAGAAAACCGAGATCATTGAGGCCGGTTTGCCGTTGTTGGTTGCGATTCTTTTGCTGCATACGGCCGGATTCAGTTTGGGATATGCTTTTGCTTATCTGGGCGGGTTTGCAGAAGACTATCGCCGCACCGTCAGCATCGAGGTCGGCATGCAGAATTCGGGACTGGGCGCCGAACTGGCGACCGCCCTAAGCGACCCGATGGCTCCGGTCCCCTCGGCGATCTCCGCATTTTTTCATTGCCTGATTGGAAGCATGTTGGCCGGCTTCTGGCGTTTAAAGGGAAATGAATCCAACTCGGACGCCGACGTCGATGGTCCCAGTAATTGACCGCATCAGCGATCTTCCCAAAAGCAGCGGCAACTGGCGTTAAGAACTTGCCCAAAGCTTAGTGAACGAGGCCACGAGTTCGGCCCCTCCATTGCACTTTGATAAATCTTTTGATGCGTTGTTTGATGACTCGTTTGACGCATCGTTTAACGCATCGTTTAATGCAGATGCTGGATTCGTCGCCTCATCCACTACCCCAACCTAGGCTAACCAATCCGGCAGTTCGCCTACCGGTGGCATAGCGATTGACTGAGCCGATTCGATGCCGTCGTTTTCGGTGACACGCTTGAGCGCCTCCGGCGAAGCGGCCGAATCAAGGTTCAACACGCCGATTGCAGGGCCGCCCTGATCCGATTCTCGACCGACGGCCATCTGAGCGATGTTGACTTTTTCATCGGCCAACACACCTCCGACGAAACCAATGATGCCCGGCACGTCTCGGTGCGTGAAGATCATCAGGTTGCCATCCATGTAGGCCTCGGTGCGATATTCGCCCAGCTTCACCAGACGCGGCATATCTTTGCCAAAGACCGTACCCGCGGCGCTGTGTTCGACGCCGTCGCCGATCACCTTGGCCGAAATGATGCTGCTGAAAGTGCCGTTGCCCGCGTTGGACGTCCGCACCATTTCGATGCCTCGTTCGCGGCACAGCAGTTCCGCATTGACGATGTTTGCGTCTTCAGTGTGGTTTTCGATCAAACCCGCACAGAACGCCGACATCAACAGGCGTGTGTCCTTTTCAGCGATTTCGCCATTGAATTGTAATTCACATTTCTGGATCGCTCCGTTGTGCCACTGACCCAGCAACAATCCCAAACGATGGGCCACATCGGCGTAGGAACGCAACGCCTTCAACGTCTGCGGATCCAGCGAGATCGTATTAACGGCCGAACGGATTTCGCCGGTCATCAAG
>CAKZVF010000266.1 GCA_937921995.1 uncultured Pirellulaceae bacterium | reverse complement strand
ACATCGGCGACTTCGGGGAATAAGTGGCGAGCCCATCTCTGTCCCGATCACGAAGGCGAATGGACTTACAAAATTTCCTTTCGACAGGGAACCAACATCGCAATCTCCGACGATGCCGACGAAGGGACACCTGTTGAATCTGTCGATGGTTTTGAGGGCACGATCACCATTGCGGCAACAGATAAAACTGGCATCGACTTGCGCGGCAAGGGGCGACTGAACTACGTGGGTAAACATCACTTGCAGTTTGCCGGCACCGGAGACTTCTTCCTCAAAGCGGGCACCGACGCGCCTGAGAACTTTTTGGCTTACCGTGATTTCGATGGTGACTTCAAAACGGACGGCAACAAAGACAACTTGATCAAGGATTGGCAGCCTCACGTCCAAGATTGGCGGCCCGGCGATCCGACTTGGGGCGGCGAAAAAGGCAAAGGCATCATCGGTGCCATCAACTATCTGGCTTCCCAAGGCCTAAATGCGTTTTCGTTTCTGACGCTGAACATCGACGGCGATGATCGGAATGTTTTTCCTTATAAAACTTACGAACAACGGTCACGGATCGACTGCTCGCGGATGGACCAGTGGGAAATCGTGTTCTCTCATGGCGACAAGATGGGCATGTACTTGCACTTCAAAACGCAAGAAGCCGAAAACGTGAATTTACTCGACGGCGGAGAAATGGGACCGCAACGCAAGCTGTATTATCGCGAATTGATCGCGCGGTTCAGTCACCATTTGGCGCTCAACTGGAACTTAGGCGAAGAGGTTGGACTCGGGCATAAGGTCAGCACTGAGAAAAAGGTCGCTTGGGCCAAATATTTTTGGGACCATGATCCATATCAGCATCACATCGTCATTCACAACGGCAACCGTCACTACGATCTTTTGGGCAGCGCTTCGCACCTGACCGGTTTCTCATTGCAAACCAATAAACCCGACTTTCGAAACGTCCATGGACAGACGCTGGACTACCTCCGCCGTTCGGTCAAGGCGGGTAAGCCGTGGGTGGTTGCCTGTGATGAACCGGGCGACGCGTCTCACGCGCTCGTTCCCGACGACGAGGATCCGACGCGCGACAACGCACGGAAAAATGCGCTGTGGGGAAATATCATGGCCGGTGGTGCGGGCGTTGAATGGTATTTCGGTTACAAGCACGACCATAGCGATCTCTCATGCCAAGACTATCGCGTCCGTGAAAAAATGTGGCAGCAGTGCCGCGTCGCATTAGACTTCTTCAGCAAGAACAAGATCCCGTTCCAGAAGATGACCAATGCCAACGATTTGCTGGATACCAAGAACGGGTATTGTCTTGCGGAGGCCGGCAAACAGTATCTCGTCTATCTTAAACGCGCCGACACAACGACTTTGGACCTCTTTGGTGCGGATCGGATTTTTGAGATTCGCTGGTTCAACCCACGTACCGGAGGGGATTTGCAGCTGGGATCGATCCAAACGGCCGTCGGTGGTGGCCCAGTGAATCTCGGGCAACCGCCATCAGATTTGGGTCAGGATTGGTTGGCAATTCTTTCACACAGTAATAGCGACAACCTCAAGATCCTCGATGCGATGAAGAATTTTGAATTTGTCGTCGGTGGGGAGTTTGTGCCGGGGTATAAGGATAAACAGCGCCGCGCGATGGCGATCAACGCGGCAAAGCACCAAGACAAATTTGCGGCGGCCGAAGCAACGTTTCAGGGAGAGGCGGGGTCGTACGACCTCGTACTCACCACTCTCTGCGAAACCGATGGCGAATCTTCGTATCGGTTGCTTGTTGCGGGGACCAAAGTGGGGGACGCCAAGAATCCAGAAACGGAAAAGGATTATACTCCGGTGGACCATCGTTTCGAAAACATAGCGCTCAATCCAGGTGACACGCTGCGCGTTGAGTTCAATTCCGCTTCCAACGGCAAGATTCCCGAAGGCGATGCATTTGCGTTCTCAAGAGGACGTTGGCGATCGGTCGCGGTTATTAAAAACGCAGCCAAACCGTAGAAGGACTTGGGTTTGAAACTTCAGAAAGCCGTTGAGTCCGGTGACTTGATTTTCGTCGAGGCAGAGGATTTTCCGCTGCGGGGTGATTGGGCCAAGATGCAATCAACGGATTCCTCGGGTGGTGCTTATCTGCAGTTCAACGGGAAGAACCACTACAAGTCCGTTGACGAAAAACACACGATCACGCAGGAGATTACCATCCCTCAGGCCGGTTCCTACACGGTAAAATGGTGCATGCGGCAACCATCGGATGCCGAGGGCGACAAGTCAAACGATATTTGGATTTGCTTTGCTGATGCGATCCAGAAAGGCAAAGGTAAAGAGATTACCGGCTTTCACAAGTATTATGGCCGGAGCAAGCAGACTTTCGGATTCAATGGCTCGATTGAGATGGGGCACGAGCACTCTTGGTTGAGCGTCAAGTTTCCCAAGCCGGGCGTTTACGAAATGCAGATCTCAGGCCGGTCCGAATTGCTTCAGGTCGATCGTTTTCTGCTTTTCAAAAACATGTCCGCTGATGACGCCCGTGAACTTGCGGAGATCAGAAGGTAAGCCAAGGCGTTTAAGATACGAGCCCGAAGCGCCAGCGAGTGAACCTGACAGCGCACGAATATTCACTCGCTGGCGCTTCGGGCTTGTATTGAGAGACAAGCTGCTGTCGCTACTGAACCAAAACGAAGGATCAACCGATACGGAAATGACAGATGTCGCCGTCTTTGACGACATACGTTTTCCCTTCAACACGCATCTTTCCCGCTTTTTTGATTTCAACTTCGCTGCCGTGCTCTTCTAAATCCTCCAGCGTAAATACCTCGGCGCGAATGAAGCCTTTTTCGAAATCGGTGTGAATGACACCCGCCGCTTCAGGCCCGGTTGCCCCCGAGGGAATCGTCCACGCTCGCACTTCCTTTTCGCCCGCGGTGAAATAACTCTCCAGCCCCAGCGTCCGATAGGCTTCACGCGCTAACACAGCCAACGCAGGTTCGGGCAAACCGACCGCTTCTAACATTTCGGCGCGTTCTTCAGGTTCAAGTTCGGCAATCTCCGATTCAATCTTCGCACAAACAACCACCATTCCCGCGCCGGCCTTCTCAGCATGTTCACGGACCTTGACGACCAAGGGTGATTTGCCTTCCAAGTCGTCTTCGGAAACATTGGCGACGTACATGATTGGTTTGGCGGTGAGGAAGCCGAAGCTGTTGATCGACTTCCTTTGCAGTTCATTCAGTTCCAGCGTCCGCAGAGGATGGCCTTGTTCCAGATGAGCGTTACACTTCTCCAACGTCTCGACACGCAGTTTTGCTTCCTTGTCGCCCGAACGTGCCGATCGGACGGCTTTCTCCATCCCCGAACTGACGGCTTCCATGTCTGCGAAGGTCAACTCAGTTTCGATCGTTTCGATGTCGGCGATGGGGTCGACGTTGCCGCTGACGTGGATCACGTCTTCGTCCTCAAAACAGCGGACGACTTGCAGGATCGCATCGACCTGGCGGATGTGGCTGAGGAATTTATTCCCCAGCCCTTCGCCTTCGCTGGCACCTTTGACGATGCCGGCGATGTCCACCAATTTCAGTACCGCCGGAATGACCTTTTGCGGCACAATGTACTTGGTGATGCGATCGAGCCGACCGTCGGGCACGCTGACGACGCCCTCGTTAGGTTCGATGGTGCAAAAAGGGTAGTTTTCGCTGGCGGCGGATTTGGACAGCGTCAGTGCGTTAAACAAAGTGCTTTTGCCAACGTTTGGGAGTCCAACGATTCCTGCTTCCATGATGTTTCAGTGCCTGAAGAAGTTGCGGTGACGGATCTTTTCAAGCCGCAGATGATACTGGATTAGGAGATCTTTTTCCAGATTGGCTGAATCAAAGTTCCTCGGGACGTCGGGGCTTCTCGGAACGTCGTGACTCCGCCTGATTCGATCCTACCGCGGCAAAGATCGGTGGTGCAGGGACCGTTTTGCGTGTTGATGATCGCCCAAAAGGACGGCGGCGCCTGAGCGCACATCCAGCGTTCGGTCGGACATTTTATCGTCATCAAACCGACCGTGTTTGGCCACGTAAGCACGCAGCGCTTCAATCTTCTGTGGAGGCGCTGCTTCACCAGGAAGTTCGAATCCGGGCGCGTTGCCCCAGATAATTCTGACGCCCGTACGCTGCCCCATGTTTGTCCAAAACTGGAATGGGATCCGGCGGTCCGACGCGTTAGACCGGTCTCGCCACGTCATCAATCGGTACAGTCCCATTGGCTTCCAATCGTCCTTCACGGCGTCACAGATTGCGGCGGCCTGTTGAATCCGCACATCCTGCCACTGCGACCAAGCGATCAATTGATCCATGTACATCGGTTGGTGAATCGAAATCCGCAAAAAATCCTCAGCCGAATTCGCGACCCCGCCCCCCATCAGCGTGGCCGTACGGTCAATGTGCAGAAGTTGGGGTTTGGGCTTGAGCCGTCCCTTCTGCGCCGCACCAGTGATTTCGACCACAGCAACCGGTTGGCGATAGGTCAGATCAATCTCCAATCCCGCTTTGGATTTTTCGACACGATCGATCTGCTCGATCCAGCCCACCGAACGAAGCGCTGACACCGTTTGAGGAACCAAGGTCGAATCCATTATTGACGGCGCGACGTAGGCCGGATCGGCTGTGTCGCCTAACACCAGTTGCCTAAGATCGGTGCGGCTCCATGTCGGTTGTGCCGGCAAGTGGATTTTTTCAGGCGTCAGGGCCATGGCTTCATGATCGATGATACGGTGGCCGTACCTTTGCCAGCAACCGATCGCCAAAAACAACACCAGCGCTGAACTGCACAGATACAGCGTCGCCGGGTGCAATAAAGCTCCACGCAGCGAGAGCTTTGCCATCAACCTGTCAAGAATGTCGTTACGTCTTTTCCGCGCCATCGCCGATGTTCCTCAAAAAGGGGTTCCATCTGATAGCATCGAAAAGTTTAGCCGAAAACTTGCCCTTTGACGATTTTCTTAAGATAACCGCGATCAATGGTGTAATCGTTAGTCAATTCGTTAAAGTTTCCAGTTGCAATCGACTAACGGCGCGCTGGGATTACCAAATTCCGATCGACGTTTCCAAATTGATCTCCAATTGATCATGGACCTGTGTTTTAACCAGTTCGATCAATTTCAGAAAATCTTCGGCTGTCGCGTCATCATTGGCGACGAAGTAGTTGGGATCGCGATCGCAGATCTCAACATCGCCCACACGCGTCCCCTTGAGTCCGGCTTGTTCGATCAATGCACTGGCCGTTTCACCGCCATGGTCTTTGAAAACGTAAGCCGAACGAACTTCGGCCGATGGCTGCGCGGCGCGGCGGACGATCCACAGCTTTTGCATTTGCTTGGTCAGCGTTTCAGAATCCTCGCGATCAAACGCAAACACGGCCGAAAGAACGATCAGGTCCTTCAAACTGCTTTGCCGGTACGAAAACGAAAGTTCGTCTTTCTGATAGGTGATCTTTTCCCCCGAACGCGTCAGTACATCGACCGACGTGACCCAAGTGCCGATGTCAAAACCAACGGCGCTGGTGTTGTTGTGCAGCGCGGCTCCGATAGTGCCGGGAATGCCAACCAAGTGCTGGGGACCGTTGAGCCCCGCACGGACGGCGGCGGCAACGAAGTCCACCAATTGGACACCGCCACCAGCAGTGATCGTGTCATCGTTGATCTCAATATTACAAAACACTGGCGACGCCATGCTGATGACCAAACCGCCGACGCCTTGGTTGCGGATCAGCGTGTTGCTGCCGGCACCAATTAAACGGATCGGCAGTTCGTTCTCTGTGAATCGTTTGACCAACCCGACCAATTGTTCTTGCGTTTGCGGTTCCGCGAAATAAGCAGCAACCCCGCCCAGCTTCAATCGAGTGAAGGGGGCAAGCGGCTGGTTCTCTTTGACGACGTCTTCAAAACCTGAAATCAGTGACACAGGATTTTCCCAAGGGTTAAACTATTAATTGAGTTAATATAAACGCTGGCGTGGCAACACGTGCATGCCTATAGAATAACGAAAAATGGCGACTTTCGAAGCCCACAGACGCGATCATGCAAACCCAAATTTATTTTGTTCATTTGCCCAAATGTGCGGGTACTGCGCTATTGAAGTCGCTCGGGCGCATGGGCAAGCGTCGGCTGATCATCGTATCGAAATACCCTCAGTCCAAACGTACCGCCGCCCAGGGACTGAATCAGCAACTGGCCGACCGCAGGCTGTCGATCGACGATCCGGATCTCATTTTTGGGCACGACGTTTTCTATGGAATCCACCAGAATGCCAGCCGCCCAGTTCAGTACGCGACGGTGATGCGTGATCCGGTGCAAAGATGGATTTCGCAGTACCGCTATATCGTGGATTGCAGTCAGAATAAAAGTTCGCCCATACATGATTATGCCCATGCGGCGGTCGTCGAAAATGGGCAATTGCTTTCGATGCAGCGGTGTGCTGAGAAAGGGCAGTGGACCAATATGATGACCAATTATCTGGCCGCCGCGATGGATCCCAATTTAGAATCGGCGCGGTGGGGTATTCAATCGGATGCCCAATTGAAGCAAATGGCGTTTGCGTTTGTGGACAAAATGAGTTTTATCGGCTTCGTTGACACGATCGAGCGGGACGAAGCTGAGATCGTTGGATGGTTTGGACTGAGGCCGAAATTGAAAGTCGCTAATTCGTCTAAGACGAAGGTGGCCGATAGGATTGGCGATGAAGTTCTGGAGGCGATTGCGGAGATTAATGGGCTTGATCAGGCGGTTTATGATCGGGCGCGACAGCGGAGAATTTCGGATTTATAATTTAGGATTTCGAAAAATTCAAAATTCAAAATTCGGAATATGAAATTCAAAATACGAACCATTCCCCGCCGTTGATCTCGAATCGTGTACTTAGATCGGATTTTCTTAAACAGCGTTTGGCGATCCGAGAAACTGCTGTTCGAACGAATCCCAATCGGTTTCTTCGTTGAGGTCGATGGTTTCTACGTTGGGTACCGCACCGTCGAAGTACTTTTGCCCCGCGGCCGTGTTCACGATCACCACGCGCTCATCGGCTCCGATGGTGCCGTCTTCTAACAGTGTTTCCAAAGCACCCACACAGGTTGCGGCTTCGGGGCAAACGATCAAACCTTCATTGGATGCCACCTTGGCTTGCCAGTGGCTTAGTTTTTCTTCACACACCGCCACCGCACCGCCGCCACTTTCGCGCAGAGCGTCGATGACCATGAAATCGCCCAATGCTGTTGGGACGCGAATTCCCGACGCCACGGTTTGGGGGTTCTCATGCCGAGTTGCGAATCGTTTTCCGGCGTTGAAAGCGGTGACGATCGGCTGACAACCATCGGATTGCGACGCGTAGAAACGAGGCATCGTATCACTCTCCAAGAACCCCATTTCTCGTAACTCTTGGAACGCTTTCCACATCGCGATCAGCGCCGTGCCACCACCGGTCGGGTAGATCACCACATCGGGCAGCTTCCAATCGAACTGTTCGGCAATTTCCAGCCCCATCGTCTTCTTGCCTTCCAAACGATAGGGTTCCTTCAGCGTCGAAATATCAAACCACAGCCCGCGGTCGTGGCCTTCGCGGATGCGTTTGCCGCCTTGATCAATCCAGCCGTTGGTCTCGAACAATTTGGCCCCGCAAGTATACGCCTCCATCTTATTGGCGATGGGAGTATCTTTGGGCATAAACACGACCGATTCGATTCCCGCCCGCGCGGCGTACATCGCCATCGCTCCGCCGGCGTTGCCGTTGCTGGACATGGCGATTCGTTCGATGCCAAAATGCCGTGCCATCGTCACCGCAAGCGCGAGGCCTCGGCTTTTGAAACTGCAGGTCGGAAGTTGTCCTTCGTCTTTGATGTGAAGCTGACCTACTCCCATCACAGCCGCCAAACGATCACAATCGATGATCGGGCTCATTGATTCGTTCAGCGAAACCGGCGTGATTTCGTCCCCTAAGGGCAACAATTCACGATAACGCCAAGGGGAGGAGGGGCGACTGGCGAGCACGTCTTTGGTCATCACGGCGGCGACTTTTTTCAGATCATAACGTGCCCACAGCGGACGATCGTTGTGCATCATCTGAATCTCATCCGCGTCCAGCGTTACTCCCGGTTCAATCGCGCTTTCAAAGTGAGTAATAAATCGTGTCATGAATCAGGAGAGTAAGGTAACCGGTTGCGCCAGGATTGTGTAAACTTGGATGGAGCACGCAAAGCAGGATCCCCTCAAAGCAGGATCCTCTCAAAGCAGGATGTTTCAAGGCTTCCAATTTAATTCAAAATGCCCAAAAATGGCATTGGGCTAATTTCGATTACGCATTTCACCAACTGATAACCGATTTCATCACGTATTATGCCTGACACGCAGGGAAAAAACGATCCATCTTTGGACATTGTCGACGCTGAAATCGTTGATGCGGAAGTCGTCGATGCTGGAATTGTTCAAGCCGTTTTGGTTGATGGCGACGCCGATCAAGCAACCGAAGTGCCAAACGGCGCGGCGACGAACGCGCTATTTCAGGATGAATCTCAACTCGCCACCGACCTGAACCACTTATCGGCCAAAGGCGGAGCCGTCGGCGGGCTGTTGTTGGCGTTGCTGGGACTGATTGGGATGTTTTTCTCGGGGTACAGCCTCTTCAACGTGCTGTTGGCCGTGCCGTTTTCAATCTGGGGGCTCAATTCACCACTACGCCGGACGGCGATCACCGGGTTGATGATCGCTTTGGCGGGATTGGTGGCTTTCCTTGTGCAGTTGGAAAAATGAACAGGGAGAGAGAAGCCCTCCCGTTGCCTCCGCCTCACGCCGCGGAGCCCTATGCGGCTCTGCGTTGATTCTGCGTTTTATCAAAGGCGAAAATTTCCTTCTTGATAACAGCGATCGCTTCCACGTCATCCCAATAGTTGGTATGGCCTCGACATCCTAGCGGGTGATCGGTGCACGATTGCTCGGTCGCACTGCTGTCTTTGGCCAGCATCGGCGTGGCCTGCAGCGAACGTCCCTTGATAGGAAATTCAACTTGCTGCCCAACGAAATCGTCGATGCGAAAAAGATTTACCCAGCGATCGACGCGCGTTCGTAAGTTATCCCACTGAGGTGAATTCAATGACGGATAGAGGTGGCCGAAATACGTTTGATACAAATAAGTCATTGGTGAACCCATCGTCAGCAAAGACGTACGTTGGAAGCTTCCCGACAGCCACGCCATTTCGGGATCGTTGAGCACCTCAATGGCGACCATCGTGCCTTGGCTGTGACTGACGATGACCAGTTCCGGCCGGTGCTCAAGTCGGTCTCGATAGTAGACCAAGATACGTTTCATTCGGTTGTGGATGCTGTCGCGCCGGCTGAAGTAGAGACTGCCCGCCTCAAAGGTCGTTTCTTTGATGTCGAACTCGTCGTCGTCCTCCAAAGCATCTTCCATCAACGTAGATCGGAAGTAAAAGTGATTCACGACGTCCAAAACAATATCGAACGCCGGACGTAAATGGCGTAAGGATAAAAAGATCAAACCGGCCATCGGTGCAAGGCAGACCACCGCATATTTATTCGCCTCCGACAACGCCACCCCCAGAAAATTCTCGCGGTAGGGGATCCCCAAAGTGTTCAACACGCACAACGTGAATACTAAAGAAACACCCACGGCGGTACAGCCACCCAACATTAACTGTTGTAGTTGGTTTACGATCAGTCGCGGGGCCCGGCTGCCGCGTTCAAAGGAGCTGATGTTATTTCGATTTCGCCACATGAAATATCGGACGATGACAAACATGGCGGCGGCGGCGGTAATAACAAGCATGACAAACTGCACGCCCAACAGCGGGATCGCTTCGTCGAATGCGGCCGCGAATTCCGGCACGCGCTGGAGCCTGGTGATGCCTTCCTTGGCCGACACCCACAACATGGGTAGGGCTTGCCCCCAAATACCAACGGCCAGTGCCGGTAGCAGAAACGCCACGTTGATCGCGGGACGATTCACGCGCGGGTGCATACTGGCAGCGGCCCAACAACATCCCATCGCAATGACGACGCCGCTTTCGGCGAACCAGAGCAAACCCAACAAAATGATCTGCACCCGGCAGTACCAAATCAGCCCGGGATGAAGGCACGTTTCGCAGTTTATTTCCGGGTGATAGACATCAATGTAAAACGCCTTCACCACGATCAAAAAGAATGAATAGAACGCGACCGTCATGACCCAGCTCCAAAACCGCACCACCACGCGGCTGTTGGTCAGCCTCTGTCCGACCGTCCCTAAAACCAATGCCAAAACCGCGCAGGCGGCGACGACACCATGCGTCCAGAGTAAATGCTTGTAGGAGCCCTCCCACATCATGTCGGTCGCCATCGCCGCGGCGGTAATCAAAGACAAAAAGAACGCGACGGCAAGCACAGGCCCGTGCAACATCCGTGAACTGATCAAACCCAACTTCTTTAGGTAAAACGCCGCCTTGCCCGGCTGATCGGCAGCCACATACGCCACGTATCGCAGCCCGAACAAAATCTGAAACACGCCATGGACCAAACCAAGTGTTCCGCGCCGGACCTGCGAGAGGTCCCCCCAAAACACTTCCGCCATTTCGGCATTGGTGTCGTTGATCTGCAGCCGACGGACGTGGGTGGGGAAGGTCTTCGTGCGATGGGCAACGGTCGATTTTTCGGTCAGCCAAACGGTCGACTGTTTTTCAACCAACGGCTTCCCTTCCGATGCCAGCGAGCGCGCAAACCGGTTGAGCGTACTGCCGGCATCCGGATCACCCACGCCATGAATGACCAGGACAACCTTTTCGATTTGTGAACTTTCCCCAGGCATGCGGGAAGATTAGAGGATTGGGTGGAGCGGCATAATACCAGTGGTGATGTGATGCACGGGGAAAACCGGAATGAGATGCTATCGTCTCCAAATGCATCTAGGAAGTATTTTGCCGTAGTGGACGAGGCAACGAGTCCGGCCTCTCCTTTCCCCTTTGGTTCATGCCGTGATACATCGTTCAATCCAGCTGCCGGACTCGTGGCCTCGTCCACTACCTTGAACATCCGACGTCTGTTGAAATTGAGTCAGTTCAACCCAGGATCGAAATCACCGCCATCGGTATGCCTTGGCGGCAACTGGCAAACGTCATCGCCGAACTGGTCACAAACCACCTTCCAAAGGCTCTCCGTACTGCCGTAGACATGTTCACGTTTTGCGTCCAGCAACAACCAACCGCCGAGCTCAATCTCGTTCTCCAACTGCTCGGGGGCCCAGCCGGAATACCCAGAGAACAGACGCAGCTCTACCCCTTCTAAGGCCAGTAACTGTTCGACTAAATCCTTACGAGTCGACATGAAGACGCCGGGGATAATCGTTTCCTCGGCAAGGTCCCGATCGTTATGAAGCACAATCACTGGCCCGTCCACCGGTCCGCCGACATGGAGTCGTTCCGCCAAAACGGACTCGGATTCAACCGCGATATCCAATTCGCCAGAGATGTCCGATACAACCGTGTTGGAGGGACGATTGAGCACGACGCCGCTGGCACCGAACTGGTCGTGATGAAGAATCAAAACGACCGACCTAAAAAAATTAGTGTCGTGAAGATCAGGTACAGCGATCAGCAATTTTCCTTCGTACGATTCCATGGCTCAAGTATTGCATCTAAGTTACAAAAAAACACCGGTCTCTGGGAGAGAATCCGGTGTTGTCAGGTTTCAAATTACACTTCGCAAATCTTTTTGAAAGACTTAGTTCGAAGTTTCGCCGATTTGAGCGGCTTCTTCTTCGGCTTGGATGATGATCCGTGGTGTCACCATCATCATCAAGTTCGAGGTCTCACGTCCGATACTTACGTTCTTGAACAAACGGTTGATGTACGGAATGTTGCTCAAAAATGGCACACCGCGTTCAGCCCGTCGTTCGGTCATGCGTTTGATACCACCCAAGAGAATGGTACCGCCGTCGGGGACGCTGACCACCGTACTGACCGTGGTCGTCGCGATGATCGGAAGCTGTACCGTGACACCTTGTGTCGTGACTCGAGCTTCGTCGTCGCTGATGTCAGGATTCGCGATATCCAAAAGGTCATCCAACAGCGAGTTCGTGGAAACTTCTGTTGATTGCGATCCACTGAAAGTGAAGGTTTCGACGTCGCCGATCTGAGTGAATTGAGGAACCAATGTCATTCGGACCGAGCGGCGATCATTGGAAACGACCGCTGAGACGTTCAAGTTCGTTCCATCAGGCAGGATCGTAATCACAGGCTGATGGGCGACCGCGAAGTCACCAACTACAGGCGTAACCGATGTTACGAACGGTCTTGAGAAACCATCGCTGACACTGGCACTCTGGCCGTTGAACATGGTCACGGTAGGTGACTGAAGCAGATTCGAGCGATCGCTACCTTTTGAGGCTTGGATCAACAAGTAAACTTCGATATCCGAAAGGATCGCAAATCCAAAGCTGGCGGCACTGGCGGGATCAAGTCCACCGAATCCGACCACGCCCTGAGCCGCGGTGAAACTATCCTGTAGGAACTGGAGGTCGAAGTTACCAGGAGCACCAGGTACACCGTTGCCGTTTGCAAAAGTGGTTCCCGCCAAGTCATCAGTGGCACCAACACCACCTGGGACTTGTCCAACGATTGCACTTGAATTCAAGGTATCAGCAGTCGGATCAACTCCCGGTGGAAGGTTATCGTTGATCGCAAAATCAAAATCGACTCCAACGCGTTCGAAGAAGTCATCATTAAGCGTAATGAATCGAACTTCGATCACGATCTGAACATCGTTCAACTCTCGCAACTTCTTAAGAAGATCGACGATCTGGTCTTGAACTTCCTGAGTGTTATTGACCACCAAAGAAAGGTTCGCAGGGTAGGCTTGGATCGTTCCTTCGCCTTGGCCCGTGTCGGCCCAAGTGTCACTGCTGATCGTTGATTGAATCAGGTTGATCAGAGGTGTGAAATCCTGAAGGGAAATACCACCTAGAGACGCACCACCGACCGCTCCGTAGGCCGGACGCCCGTAAGCCGGTCCGCCGTAGGTTGGAGTGCTCATTCCAGGCTGACCACCGGGAGCATTGAAGGGGTTTAGTCCTCCGCCGCCGCCCAATTGCTGAGCCATCGCGATCGGGTTGGTTTGCCCGGCGGCAACCGTTTGAGGTGCCTGACCGTTGACGTTCATCACGCCTCCGCCGTAGCCGAGTCCTTGGTTTTGATAAGGATTATTGTTCCAAATCATCTCCATCGGATTCCGCTGAGCGTTCATCGGCATCACAAGGTCACCGATGTAGTAGGTCTCTGTCTTGAGCGACGCTCGTTGTGATTCTGGCGTCGTTACTTTAATCACTTCGTCTTCCACTGCGTAAACCAGACCTGCAGTTTGCAGGATGATTTTGAGTGCGTTCTCTAGTTTGATGGGCTGAGTCAAAGGGATGTCGATCTGTTGATCGGTCGAAACACCTTCAAGCGCGACACCATCGAAGATTATGTTGACGCCGGCTTGCATCGCCAGTTGGCTGACCGCTTCGTTCAACGTTCCTCGATATTCGCCCTGAACATCGGTGTTTCGCAAGACGTTCCAGATTTGTCGTTCGGCAGCTGATTCGTAACGACCGTTCTCCAACTTCTCCGTACGGATCTTCATCTTCCGCAAGTACTCCTCATGGTCGTTGAAAACCAACGGCATGTTGTACTCGTCCAGCATAATTCCAGCGCGGTCGGTATTCACCATCGAACGCCAGTTGGCCTGTTCTTTCAAAGCCTTGATATCAAGCGCTTCCCTTGCGTTGGATTCGGCACGATACTTTTCGTCCATCACCGCAGCGATTTCAGAATCGGGAGCCAAATCCATCGCTTGGCGAGCAATTAAGCCCGCTTCGTCGAATCGACGTTCGTCAATAAACTCGTTGTATTGACTGACCAAGTCCGCCAATTGTTCCTCCGTATCAAGACGACGTTGAGCACGACGTTCGATGAGGTCACGATTGGCTTCGTTTTGTTCGTCGTTGAGAATCTCAGGGAGGTTCTCTTCGATGTAAGCTTGAATCTCTGTGATGTCGCGGTCAATCAGCGTCAACAAAGGCCGACGTGTGTCGGGCGAAATTTTAGCCGATTCGACTTGAGATCGAACCATCGTCAATTTCTCTAATGCTTTGTTAGGATTGGTTTCCAGCAGCTTTTCAGCGGCAGCCCGTTCCTTGTAGATCGACGACTGAATCTTACGGAACTGAGCCTGTTGCTCGTTGCGAATCGACTCAAGATCCATCCGCGCCGGCAGATCCGTTTTTGCCTGAGCGGGCTCAACCATGCTGTCGCTGATTTTTGCGTGGTTGCGAAGATGACCTTCGATCGTCAGTTTGGCGGTCGTTGTCAGTTCATTGGGATACTCAGAAGCCAACTGGAAGTACTCAGTGGCTCTGTTGAAGTCCGATGCATTGAGTGCTTGAACGCCTGACTGGTACAGGTTCATACCACGTTGTGAAGATTCGGGCTGTGAATCTCCAAAACTGCTTTCAATCGGAGCCGCGGCAGCGGTCATGACGTTTTTGGTCGTGTCCGTCGCGGGGCTGAAAGCAGCTTGAACGACGCCGCCGTTGCCAACATCTCCATCGGCAACAAAGCTGTTGGTGTTGCCTTGCTTGAGCGCGTTTTGAATCTGCAATTCCAGTTGCCATGGTCGAAGTTCATTGTCGCCGAATTCACTGTCGGCAACGCCCAATGTTTTTGCTTGTGCGACCAAGCCGCCGGCGTCTTCCCAGCGCTGCTGGTCGATCGCAAGTTGAGCTTGTGATAGTAGGCTGAGTGTCTGTTGTTTCTTTGAGGCGACTTCTGTTGAGACAGGTTGAGCACCTTCAAGGGCGTCGATGACGGTCAGCAATTGCTGAGGGTTGCCCATCTCGGGAGTGAATGTGACGTTGAACTGCTGAGACTGTTCGATCAGCATCCGGGAAGTTTTCAGGTCTTTGTATTTTACCAACGCGTTGGCTTGCGAAAGCAAGAACGCGGCTGCGTTGCGGTTGTAGTTCGGATTCGCTTCGGCACGCATCTTGGTCAGCTGGTTCTGCTGGTCGACCAGTTGGCTGATCAAGGCGGGGGAATCGCCGATCGAGCTAAAATCGGTGGCCGATTTTGCGGCGGCCGCTGACATGGCTTGGGCCGTCGCCACATCTCCGACGGCGATCGCCTGACGTGCCTTCAACAGCGATTGCGTGGCGGCTTCGAGGTCTTGCTGCAGTGGAGCGGCGTTGACCTGAGGCGCGACCGCTGGCGGTGCTGCGACGGGTGCCGCGGCTGTTGTGGTTTGGACGGGTGCGAAATTCTGTTGAACCACTGGAGCCACTTGAGGCCCACCACCGGTGCGGATTTGGGCAATCGCCTGCCGCGCCATTTCCGGCGTGTAGTCGAGCTTCAAACCTGGCTGGCGTTGCAGCAGCGTTTCGGCCAACTGAACGTACTGTTCAGCTAGTTCGACGCGCCCCTCTCCCAGCATCTCTCGGGCTTGACCGAGCCAATGTTCGGGCGAGGCGGTTTGGTGGTTTTGTTGTACGGGTGCTGCGGCAGTCGCGGACCCGCAAATCGCGGGACCGGAAATGGCCAAAGACACAATCATGGCCGAAGCCAAAATTTTCTGCTGTAATCGCGCCGAGACTTTCACGCAACTCTCCTTGTTTTGTGATGCCTAATTGTTTGTCTGCAAATATCTAATCAGAACTAGCTGGTGTTCGACCAAAGGCTACATCGAACGGTTAAACCGAAATCCGTTTCGGTCAGTTCGTCTCGTCGACCGCCAAAAAATCGACCTGAAAAGGGGCGACCAACGTGCAGACGAGAACGAGTGGAGCCAGTAACTACGGAGATTTGAAAGAGGCGTCAACCCTGATATTAAGAAAAACCTTTGGCGTCAAAGGTGATAGCACAAAAACCCTACAGCACACACGATCTCCAGAGCATAGCGACTCGCGTTTTCCCGCATGTTTTCGGTCGCGGTCAATTCACCGCCTGCAGCTGCAGATGCGGCTTATTCTTTTTCGCAATGTAGTTTCAGCTTCCGCAAACTTTCGGCATACTGAGCCCGCATGTTGTTGGGGAAGAAGGGACTGAAATAGCCATAAAAAGGGCCGCTGGGTAGGCTGCCGACGCTATGCCAGGCGACCACCGTAAAACCACCTTCAGAGCCGACCCGCAGCGTGGAAGTCATCTCCGGAAATTGACCATAAAGCGAAGAAACACGCACCATTTCGCCGGGTTCGGTTTCGGTAATCTTCATCACGCCCTTGCCCCGCACGTCGGTCCACTCCATGGTTTTGCCTTCATCGGAGTATTTTAAAAATTCGATCACCGGGCTTTCGGTGGACCATCGTGACCAAGGTTGCCAGTCAGGAAACGTGTCAAAATTTTCAAACACCGTTTGGGGATCAGCATTGATCGTTTGCGCTACCTCGAAATCGTACGATCGCGGCAAAACATAACCGATGCCCGCAATAATACAGACGAACAGAAACAGCAATCCGAATAGTCTCAGCCAGTAAATCATCAAAGGCTTTCTATAGTTTTGTAGGGCGGGCGATATTGCAGATTGCGGCGGCGGTTTACGACGCGTGTCTTTCTCCGTTACTCGTCTTCTTCGTCATCCTCTTGGACACGATCAGGAACGCCTTCGCCTTCGTGCGGCAATCCGTAAGATTCCGTTAGCCAATTGTCGAGATCATCGCCGCGACATTTTTCAGAACAAAAGGGCATCGAGCTGCTGATCGTCCTGTCGAACAGTTCACCGCAGCCTGCGCAACGAAGCATTGAGTTAGTTTTGTTAGGCATCGCATTCATCGGAGGGGCTTTCTCTGACTTCAAGTGAAATCTCTTAAACTACATTTTGTCCGCCGAGGAAATTCTTCACAAGTATTCGATCCGATCGCTTTCACAAAAACCTAAATTTAACAACAATGAAGTCAGAAATATGTGTCAGTTTGAACGACTTTAGGGCCGTGACCTCTGACAATTTTCGAAAATTGGGCTTCCGCGCGTTTACATCTCCAACCTTCAAAATTCGCCCCCTGCAAACATGGTCACACCCTTTCGGTTTACTACTGACGTTCCGCTGAAGGTGGTCCTGTGGCTGGCGGTAGCACTGGCGCTAGAGTCAATCGTGTCGATGCCGTCGCCGATAATCGCTCAGCAACCCACCACGCCGTCGTTCAAGACGCCATCTTCTAAGACGCTGCGGCCGAAGCTGCCCCAGCTGCCGGGCTACGCCAAGTATCAGCAGGCCAAAAAGAATCGCAAGCTCAGCCGACATGTTGGCAAGGTCAAAGATATTCGCTGGGCCAAAGACGGCAGTTGCGTCGTTTTCACCGCCAACCGCAAACGCCAGCAACTGAACTTTGCGACTGGAAAAATCACGCCCAGCAACAACGTCGCGACCGTCGGCGGATTTGCGGCAACCGGCAGAGGAAGTTTTTCAAGCAACGCGCGACATTCCGATCAAACGAATCAAAAAAAACGACCTCCCGTCCCCCGCGCCCAGCAACGGCGGTCCGAACGTTCGCCTGACGGTACGATGACGGCTATTTACAAGGACTACAACGTGTGGATCCGCAAACAAAACAGCGTCGACCTAATCCCCATCACCACCGAAGGCTCAAACAGCGTGCGTTATGGCACTGGCTGCTGGGTCTATGGTGAAGAACTCGATCAAGACACCGCGATGTGGTGGTCACCCGACAGTACCAAATTGGCGTTCTACGAAATTGATGAACGTTCTTTAAAAGACTATGTGATCACCACCGACAACACGCGGCGCTACACCAGCACCAAAACCGTGCGTTACCCCAAAGCCGGTGACGCCAATCCTCGAGCACGTTTGTTGATCTACGATTTCATATCAAAGCAAACAAAACGCATCCCGATTAACGATCCCAATGCCGAATACATCTACGACGTTCGGTTTTTTCCCGACGGAAAACGGTTGCTGTTCAATCAAGCCAATCGACGTCAGGATCGTTTGGACGTTGTGGCAGTCGATGTCGATTCAAACGAGTCGCGCGTCATCGTGTCCGAGACTCAGCCGACTTGGCAACACTACGCCCCGACGATGTTCGTGTTGAACGAAGGTGATTCGTTTATCTGGGAAACCGAAAGAACCGGCTGGAAGAATTTTGAACTGCGTGACTTTGGAGGCAACACGGTCGCCAAGCTGACCCACTTCGCTGAATTTCCTTGCGACCAGGTTGAGTGGATCGATGAGAGCGCCGGACTGATGTACTTTTCGGCGTATAGTGATGCCACTGCCTACAACCGCCAGCTACATCGTTGCCGTTTGGATGGCACCGAACAGATCCGCATCACGACGGCTTCGCTGAACCATTCCAACTTTCACATTTCTCCCGACCATCGCTGGGTGGTTGCGACGGCCGAACGATTTGATCAACCGCGCGCGACGGTTTTATACTCAACCGATAAATCAAATGAAAAATATGCCCGAGGCGTCAGTCTCGTTGCCAAGCCGCCATTGGGGTCTGGCGCAAATAACGAACTGTTGAGTTTTCCAGCCGACGATGGACAAACGATGATTTATGCGACGCTGCAAAAACCATCGGACTTCGATCCCCAAAAGCAATATCCGTTGCTGATCGACGTTTATGGTGGCCCTCTGACGAAAGGTATCTCCAACGAATTTACGGCGACCAATCCGATTTGCGAACTTGGTTTTCTGGTCGCCAAGATCGGTAATCGAGGCACGATCGGACGCGGCAAAGCTTTCGAATCGGCGACCTATAAGAACCTTGGGGGCGTTGATTTGGCCGATCAAGTGGCAGGGGTTCGGCACCTGACGCAGCGGCCTTACATCGACGCCAACCGCGTCGGGATTTACGGCCATTCCTACGGCGGTTATTTAACGGCCTTGGCCTTGCTCAAGCATCCCGACGTTTTCCGCGCTGGCGTTTCGGGATCTCCGGTCACCGATTGGCGGAACTACGACACGATCTATACCGAACGGTATATGCAAACGCCCACCGAAAATGCGTCGGGTTATGAAGCGGCGTCATGTCTCTCGTACGCGAAACAGCTAGACAGTAGCCTGCTGTTGGTGCACGGATTGGTCGACGACAACGTGCATCCTGCCAACACGTGGCAACTGATCGAGGCGCTGCAGAAGAATGATCAACGGTTCGATCTGATGATCTACCCCAAGTTCGCTCACGGCATCGAAAGTACCTACCCCAAACTGAGGTTGGAGTACTTGCACCAACACTTGATCGCCAAATAAAAAACGCAGTGGATTTTTTGATGAATCCACTGCGTGTGATGAGTGTGAAAGAATGCTAAATTCCTGCTGCATAGGCCAGCAGCGGCAGGCCAGAGCCAACAATAAAGTGAAATGCCATCACCATCCAATATAGGAAGGGATGTTCTGACCGAGCAATAAAGAGCTTTTCACCTTGCCAGCCGATCACTGCAAACCCCAACCAGAGCTCTGCGATAAAGATCAGAACCGACATGACAAACATGATCACGGCGACCATTTTGGCCCCTTGCGTTGGAGCAGAAAGACAGCAGATCTTCTTCTACTCAACGATGACGATCTTTTCGATCTTATCGCCACCTTCGATCGTATCGATGACGTCTTCGCCTTCGGTGACTTTGCCAAAGCAAGTGTGAACACCGTCCAAGTGCGCGGTGTTGGTGCGGCTGTGGCAGATGAAGAACTGCGATCCGCCTGTGTTAGGACCGGCGTGAGCCATCGACAGTACGCCGCGGTCATGGTGCTGCTTTTCAGCCGACGTTTCGCAGTCGATGTTGTAGCCCGGTCCGCCGGTTCCTGTTCCGTTGGGACAACCGCCTTGAATCATGAAATCGGGAATGACACGATGGAAAGTTAACCCATCATAAAAACCCTTCTTCGCCAAATCGGTGAAGTTTTTGACAGTGTTGGGCGTCTCAGCGTCGTAGAAATCAATGTGCATGACGCCTTTGTTGGTGTGCATTTCTGCTTTCATCGCGGTCTTCAATTCTCTTTAGAGTAACTTTTGGAAAGCCTGTAATTATCCCGAAATACGGCGACTTCGCAAGCCGCGCCGTGCACGGTGGTTACTTTCGAACTCGGAAATTCAAACAAAAGCCTTCTAACAAACAGCATGCTCGACTCGTTTAACGATAAGCCGGAAGGCGTCGGCGTTTCGCCCCACCAAACACGGTCGCCTTCCGGCTTGTCGTTAAACGTTTATCCGATTTCAGGTTGAAGCGTGCGGCGTGAATGGGATGGCTTTTTCTAGAACTCCGCGTTACCTGGCGTGCGCGGAAACGGGATAACGTCGCGAATGTTGGCCATGGAAGTAACGAATTGAACAGCGCGTTCGAGCCCAAGTCCGAATCCGGCGTGGGGCACCGTGCCGTACCGACGCAGATCGGCGTACCACCAATATGCTTCGATATCCAGATCCTGATCCTTCATCCGACTGGCCAGCACATCCAACCGGTGCTCGCGCTGCGAACCGCCGATGATCTCTCCGACGCCCGGAACCAGCACATCCATCGCGCGGACCGTTTTGTCATCGTCGTTGCAGTACATGTAGAACGGTTTGATCGTCTTGGGATAGTCGAACAAAATCACCGGTTTCTCAAAGTGTTCTTCGGTCAAGAAACGTTCGTGTTCGCTTTGCAGATCGATGCCCCACTGAACAGGAAAGTCAAACTTCTTCTTCGACTTCATCAAAATGTCCACCGCTTCGGTGTAGGGCAACCGCACAAAATCGGTCTCCACGATGCCTTGCAACCTCTCAATCAGCGTATGCGATTGGTCGATGCGGTCGTTGAAGAACTGCATGTCCTCTCCACATTTACTCAGTGCATCGGAGAAAATCCGTTTCAAAAACGCCTCCGCCAGATCCATGTCGTCGGTCAATTCAAAGAAAGCCATCTCCGGTTCGACCATCCAGAACTCAGACAGGTGCCGCGAGGTATTCGAATTCTCGGCGCGAAACGTGGGTCCAAAGGTGTAGACCTTGCCAAGTGCACAAGCGTAGGTTTCGGCCTCTAACTGCCCGCTGACCGTTAGATAGGATGGCTTATCAAAGAAATCAAATCGGTAATTCAGATTCTCAATCTGTTGCTTGGCAATCTCCTCAAGCTTCATCGTCGTGACCTGGAACATCTCGCCGGCGCCTTCGCAGTCACTGGCGGTGATGATGGGCGTGTTGATGTAAAGGAACGCCTGCTCTTGAAAGAACTGATGAATGGAGTTGCAGATACAGTTACGCGTCCGCGCGACGGCGCCGAAAGTGTTGGTGCGCGGACGGAGATGAGCCCACTCGCGCAGTTTTTCCATCGAGTGCCGTTTCTTTTGCAGCGGATACGTTTCAGGGTCCGCCCAACCGTGCACTTGAATCGAATCGGCCAGCATCTCCGTCGTTTGGCCTCGTCCGCCGGATTCTTTGATCTCGCCAACAGCAGAAATACTACAACCGGCGGTCAAGCGTTTAACGTCCGATTCGTAGTTGGCCAATTCACCGGGAGCCACGATTTGGATGTTGCCTTGGCTGGATCCATCGTTGAGTTCGATAAAGCTGAACCCGGCCTTGGAATCCCGGCGGGTACGAACCCAGCCCTGGATCTTGACATTCGAACCGATTGCTTCGGCTTGCCGGGCTTGATTGACCGATAGTTTTTTCATATTTCCATCCTTGATCTTCAATGTTCACCATCGTTTAAAACTTCGTCCACCGTT